>CAYWGQ010000034.1:12742-25220 GCA_964457725.1 uncultured Gammaproteobacteria bacterium | reverse complement strand
CGCGCTCCGCGATGGCGTACTGGCAGAACGGCAAGTGCTTCCTGCACGCGTCGTCCCAGAGCCAGAGCTTCCCGGTGCCGACGGTCGCCCGGTACATCGGCATCGAGCCGTCGGAGCTCGTATTCATTGCCGAGTACTGCGGCGGCGGCTTCGGCTCGAAGGGCGGCGGCTATCCGATCGTCGCCGTGCCGGCGCTGATGTCGAAGAAGCTGAACGGCCGGCCGGTCATGATGCGAATCAGCCGGCACGAGGAGTACTACTTGGGCTCCGCGCGGCACGGCTTCCAGGGCCGCGTGAGGATGGGCTTCGCCGCGAACGGCCGGCTCACGGCGGTCGACCTCTACATCGTCCAGGAGAACGGCCCGTACGTCGGCTTCAACGACTGGCGGTCCGCCGCGGACGCGATCTCGATCGTCTACACGCCGCCGGCGATGCGCTTCCGCGGCATCCCGGTGCTCACGAACACTCCGCCGCGCGGCCCGCAGCGCGGGCCCGGCCAGAACCAGATCGCCGCGGCGATCGAGCCGCTGATCGACAAGGCGGCGCGGCAACTCGGCGTCGACCGGCTCGAGATCCGCCGGATCAACGCGCCGACCGCCGACTGGCGCTACGGCGGCAACCAGACTGGCCTGACGAGCGCGCACTTGCGCGAGGCGCTCGAGATGGGTGCGGCCGCGTTCAACTGGGAAGAGCGCCGGCAGCGCAGCGGCCAGCGCAACGGTTCCAAGGTCCGCGGCGTCGGCATCGGCACGGCGTACCACTCCGCCGGCAGCAGCGGCTTCGACGGCCTCGTGCGGATTACGCCGGACGGCGTGCTGCACATCCACACCGGCGTCGGCAACCTCGGCACGTACTCGCACACCAGCACCGCCCGCGTTGCGGCAGAGGTGCTGAAGTGCAACTGGGAGGACTGCGTCGTCGAGCGCGGCGACAGCCGCAAGCACCTGCCGTGGAATTTCGGCCAGTTCGGCAGCAACACGTCGTACACGATGACGCGCACGAACTACGTCGCAGCACAGGACGCGCTCGCGAAGCTGAAGGAGATCGCGGCGATGGATCTCGGCGGCTCGCCGGACGACTACGACATCGGCGACGGGCGGGTCTTCGCGAAGGCGGATCCTTCCCGCGGGCTGACGTACGGCGAGGCCGCGCAGCGCGCGATCGAGCTCGGCGGCAAGTTCGACGGCCACGAGCTGCCGGGCGATTTGAACGCGATGACGCGCGATTCGGCGACCGCGCTCGCAGGCACCGGCCTAATCGGCGTCGCGCGCGACAACCTGCCGCAGAACGGCACCGTGCCCGCGCTCGCGGCGGGCTTCATCGAGATCGAGCTCGACGTCGAGACCGGCAAATACGACATCCTCGACTACTACGGCGTCGTCGACTGCGGCAGCGTGATGCATCCGATGGGCATCGCGACGCAGGTGAAGAGCGGCGCGGTGATGGGCTTCGGACTCGCGGCGAGCGAGCGGCACATCTACGACCCGCAGAACGGCCTGCCGGGCAACGTGGGTCTGCTGCAAGCGAAGCCGCCGTCGTACCTCGACGTGCCGGCGACGTTGCACGCGGCCGCGGTCGACATCCCTGATCCGCAAAATCCGGTCGGTGCGAAGGGCGCCGGTGAGCCGGTGCAGGGCTGCGCGGCGGCCGCGCTGCTCTGCGCGATCTCCGACGCGCTCGGCGGCCACTATTTCAATCGCACGCCGGTCGTCGCCGACATGATCGTCAACCACGCGGCCGGGCGGCCTCAGTCGCACAAGCCGCTCGCGGTGAATACGGCCTGAGGCGTGTTGAGAGGGTTCGGCATTTCACCTAGCATCTAGCGGACCGTTCCGCCGAGCGGGTCCGCGGGGAGAATCCCATGTCCGACGAGAAGATCACGCGCGAAACCGGGACGACCGTCTATCCGGAGCCTCGCTACGACGAGGGGCCGGTTGCGGCGCTCGCGAGCAGGGCCGCGACGCGGCGGCAGTTCATCAAGGGCGTGATCGCCTCGGGCGCGGCGGTATCGAGTGTCGGTTATCTGTTCGGCGTCGCCGGCTGCTCGCGCGAGCAGGTGGCCGCGGGCGGCGTCGAGCGGCTCGTGTCGCTGAACGTGAACGGCGCCACGCGGCGCGTCGACGTGCTGCCGAACGAGACGCTCGCGATGACGCTGCGCTACAAGCTCGGCTTGACCGGCACGAAGCTCGGCTGCGACCGCGGCGAGTGCGGCGCGTGCACGGTGCTGATCGACGACGTCTCCACTTACTCGTGCTCGACGCTGACGCACTCGGTACGCAACCGTGCGATCACGACGATCGAAGGCCTCGAAGGCCCGAACGGCGAGCTCCACCCGGTGCAGCAGGCGATGATCGACGAGCTCGGCCCGCAGTGCGGCTTCTGCACGCCGGGGCAGATCATGTCGGCCGTCGCGCTGTTGAAGACGAATCCGTCTCCGACCCGAGACGAGGTGCGCCACGCGCTCTCCGGCAACCTGTGCCGCTGCGGCGCCTACGACCACTACCTGAACGCGGTCATGCGGGCGGCCGGCAACGGTCGGGTCTCGCAAGCGTGAACGGCCGAGAGATAAAGGATAAGGAGCGGGCCCATGGCTAGAGACATGATGGCTGCATTCGAGCTGTACCAGCCGGACACCGTCGAAGGGGCGCTCGAGCTGCTCGGCCGTTTCGGCAAGGAAGGCTGGGCGCTTGCCGGCGGCAACGACAGCCTCGACTGGTTCAAGGATCGCGTGAAGCGGCCGCGGTACGTCGTCGATCTGACCGGCATCGAGTCGATGCGCGGGATCCGCGAGCTGCCCGACGGCGGCGTCGAGATCGGCGCGCTGACGACGCTGACCGCGATCGAGCGCGACCCCGTGATCCGCCAGCGCTACGGCCTGCTGGCCGAGGCGGCTTCGAAGGTCGCGAGCCCGCAGATCAGAAACACCGGCACGATCGGCGGGAACGTCTGTCAGGACGCCCGCTGCTGGTACTACCGCTACGGCGTGAACTGCTATCGAGCGGGCGGCAACACCTGCTACGCGGACACGCCCGAAGGGCAGAACCGCGAGCACTGCCTGTGGGGCGCGGACCGATGCGTCGCCGTCAGCCCGTCCGATACGGCGCCGGCGCTCGTCGCGCTCGATGCGCGGATGGCGATCGCCGGCCCGCGCGGCGAGCGGGAAGTCGCCGCGGAAGAGTTCTTCATCGGGCCGAACATCGACATCGAGCGGATGACCGTGCTCGAGCCGGGCGAGGTGCTGACCGCGATCCGCCTGCCGGCGGAGTGGTCGGGCGCGCGGTGGTACTTCGAGAAGGTGGCGGACCGCAACGTCTGGGATTTCCCGCTGGTGAACATCGCCACCGCGATGTTCCTGTCCGGCGATCGGATCGAGCGGATCCGGATGGCGGCCGGCGCGGTGCAGTGCGTGCCGCGGCGGCTGACGGTGGCGGAGCAGGTCGCGACGGGCCAGCCGAAGACGGAGGATACGGCGCGGCTCGCGGGTCAGAGCGCGGTGCGCGGTGCGACCCCGCTCAACTACAACCATTTCAAGATCCCGCTGCTCCAGAATCTGGTGACCCGCGCGATCCGCGACGCGTAAGGGCTCGCGCGGGCGCAGAGCCCGGTCATTCGGCTCGGCTCGATAGGCGAGCCGAGCCGAGGTCGAGCGTCGATTTCCTTCTCGAAGCCGCAGCATGGAAATATTGCGAGTCAGCAGGGACGTGTACGGGCGAGAGGTGCTCCAGGGCGTCTCGTGGGATCTGCTCTGGGTGTTCTTCGGCGCCGGCGTCGTGCTGATCTGCGCGCACGCGATCTATCGCCGCTGGCTCGCGCCGCGGCGGCCCGATTGAGCGGCCGATGCAGCGTTCCGACTCCGCGACGGCTTCGAGCGGCGGCACCGTCCGCGTGCTGCGGCACCGGCTCATCGATCGGATTTTCCATTGGATCACCGCCGCCGCCGTGCTGACGCTGCTCGCGACCGCGTTCCTGCCGATCCTCGGCTTCAACTTTCCGTGGGTTACGGCGCACTGGACGACCGGCATCCTGCTCGGCGCCGTCGTCCTCTTCCACGTCGTCCGTGCGCTCGGCTGGCAGGACCGGCGGGCGATGTGGATCGGCGCGGCCGATTTTCGCGACGGCGTCGACGCGGTGCGGTGGGCGCTTCGCCTGCGGTCCCAGCCGCCGGCGAAGCCCGGCAAGTATTCGCTCGCGCAGAAATCCATCCATGCCGCGTTCGCGCTCGCGATCTTGACGACGCTCGTCACCGGCGGGCTGATGCTCGTCCGGATCGACTCGCCCTGGTGGCAACGCAACCCGTACTGGCTCGCCGACTCGACGTGGGGCGTGGTCTACGTCCTGCACGGCTTCGCGGCGCTCGCGTTGATCACGCTGGTGATGGCGCACGTGTATTTCGCGCTGCGCCCGGAGAAGCTCTTGTTCACGCGCGCGATGCTTCGCGGCTGGATCACGCGCGAGGAGTACTTGCGCGAGCACGACACACGACGTTGGCAGGTGGACCGATGAGCGAGCAGACGGAGCCGCGGGCGGAGCTCGCGCGCCGGATAGAGGCGATAGAGTCGGGCTACGAGTTCCTGCTCGCCTACGCGGCGCAGGGCCGGCAGACCGATCGGGGCGCGGGACAGGGCCGCAGCGTGCGCGATTTCCTCGAGCGGATGGCCGAGGCTCTGGACGGGCTCGGCGCCGTCGCGACCGCGTCCGCGAAGCGCGCGGAGCCGCCGCTCGACGCGGTCGGCGAGGCGTTTTTCGCCGCGCTCGACAGGGATGCGCGAGTCGCCCGCTCGGCGATCGCGCTCGTGCTCGCACGGAGCGACATCAGCTCGCAGCTAGTGGATAACCTGAATGCATCGATTCACTTGCGTGCGCTGCTGACGGATTTGTTCGTCGTCGACGAAGCGTTGCAGCCCAAGGCTCCGGCACGCGGCGATTGACGCGCGAGGAATCCGCGCGACTTGCGGCGCCTCGCGGCCTTTGTTTATGCTCCCGGCGGTTTCAACTCCAGTGAAGGTCGGCCCAATGAAAGCAATGTCCCGTACGTCGGCGCTGCTCGGCGCCACGCTCGCGTTGTCGTTGATCGCCGGATGCAGTCAGGCGCCGAGCGGTGGGGCAGTGGACGATTCGCCGGAGGGGGCCGCCTTCCAGTACCGCCAGGGCCTGATGCGCGCGATCGCGTGGAAGACCGGGCAGATCCGCGGGATGGCGCAGGGTGAGATCCCGGTGGACGAGGCGGTGTTCCGCAAGTACGCGGCCGATCTCGCGGTGCTCGCCGGCATGACGACCGAGGGCTTCATTCCGGACAGTATCGTCGCGGGCAGCGCGTCGCTGCCGGAGATCTGGAGCAACTGGTCCGACTTCGAGCAGAAGGCCCGGGACTTCCAGAACGCGGCGCAACAGGTTGCCGACGCGGCGCAGAGCGGCGGCGTGCAGGCCGCGTCCGGGCTCGTGCAGGCGGTCGGCCAGAGCTGCGGCGCGTGCCATCGTCCGTATCGCCGCCGCGCCGAGGGCGGCTAGGCGTCCTAACGCGCCGCCGTAGCACCGTACTGCAACGCGGTAGGAGCGGCTGTCCAGCGGCGATTCTTTTTTCGGCGACGAAGAATCGCGGCTGGACAGCCGCTCCTACGGCGCTTCGGTCGCGCGTCGCGGCTGGACAGCCGCTCCTACGGCGCTTCGGTCGCGCGTCGCGGCTGGACAGCCGCTCCTACGTCACATCAGCGTGCCTTTCCGCTGGAACGCGACCCGGTCCGCCGAGCGGACGACGACCTCGAGACGGTCGGTGTCGCGCAGCACCTGAATCGGCACGTCGACCCCGGCCTCGCCGAGCTCCCAGATGCGCCGGAACATGTTCGCGAGCCCGTTGACCGGCTCGTGATTCACGCCGATCACCACGTCGCCCGGGCGTAACCCGGCCCGATCCGCCGGGCAGTTGCGGTAGACGCCGACGATCGTCAGATCCTGCTGGTCGTCGTGCACGAGCATGCCGAGCCACGGGCGCGGCGCCGCGAGCTTGCGGCCGTGCTCGACGACCTCGTCGATGATCGGCACCAGGAGATCGATCGGCACGAACATGTTCACCGTCGCGAGCGTGCCGTTCACCTCGAAGCCCTGGATCACGAGCGAGCCCAAGCCGCAGAGCGCGCCCGCGCCGTCGAGGAGGGCCGCGCCCGACCAGCTCTCGTGCGGCGGGGCGGTGAAGACGGCCTCGTCGAGCACGTATTCCCACCGGCCCGCGAACTCCTGCTTCGCGACGACGTACGCCTCGAGGACCTGGTCCTCGCCGCTGCTGCCGATCACGGTGACCTCGTCGCCGACCGCGAGCGTCGCCGCGGTGCCGAGCCTCAGGACCGGCCCCAGGAGCGGCATCGACGGCTTCACGAGCGCGAGCCCGCTGTCGTAATCGTTGCCGACGACGAAGCCCGGCACGGCCGCATCGCCGGCGACGATCCACACCTGCTCGGCCTCGTGAACGACGTAGCCGATCGTCGCGATCAGCCCGTCCTCGCGAATCCGCACGCCGTGGCCGACCCGCTCCGTGCCGAGCAGGCCTGCACTCATTGCGTCCGCCGGGATTCGCGTGCGGATCGAAACCATCGCATCCGCGTTCGCCGCAGTGCCTGCCATTCGGGTGGCCATCTGCCTATGTTAGCTGCGCCCGGTCTAACAGTCCTCGAACGGGTAGACGCCGGGCTCCGGCAGGAAACCGCCGCTTTCGATGCCCTCGATCGCGGTCGCGCCCATCCGCCAGCGCGCCTCCTCGCTGCCGGCGCCGATGTGCGGCGTCGCGATGAAGTTCGGCAGGTTCAGCAGCTCGTCGTCGGTCGGCGGCTCGATCGCGAACGCATCGATGCCGGCCGCAGCGATCCGCCCGGCCTTCAGCCGCTCGCGCAGGGCCGCCTCGTCGATGATGTTGCCGCGCGCGGTGTTGATCAGCACGCAGTCCGGGCGGAGCCGGTCGAGCACCTCGGCGCTGTAGAGATTGCGCGTCCGCGGGGTTACGGTCAGATGGATCGACAGCACCTCCGAGCGCGCGAGGAGCGTGTCGAAATCGACCGCCTCGACGCCGTATTGCCGGTAGAAATCGCCGTAATCCTTGATGTCGCAGGCGAGCACCGTGCAGTCGAACGGCTGCAGCAGCTTCACGAATTCCTTGCCGATCTCGCCGCAGCCGTGCACGCCGACGACGCGGCCGGTCAGCTGGCGGCCCATCCGCTGCAGCGGCCGCTCGCCGCGGCGCATCGCGGCGTTCAGCGCGACGACGTGCCGCAGCCCGGCGAGCGCCATGCAGAGCGCGAGCTCGGCCACCGAGCGCTTGTTGACGCCGGGCGTCCACGCGAGCCGCACGCCGCGGCGGCGCATCGCGGCCGGGTCGATCTTGTCGAGCCCGACGCCGAGCTTCGCGACGATCTTCAGCTCCGGCAGCGCGGCGAGCACGCGATCGTTGATCCGCTCGAACGAGACGATCGCGGCGTCGTAGCCGCGCAGATACTCGATCGTCTCTTCCTCGCTCCGGTAATAGGGCACTCCCTCGGTGTTCACCTTCGAATCCGGGAACCGCTCACGCAACAGCGCAACCAGGCCCGGATGCTGGCCGAATGAAATCGCAGGTACCGCAACGCGTTTGATGTTCATCGCTCTCGCTGCCGGACGATCGCACGCAACATGCTGCCGGACTTAAGAAAAAATGAGACGGCAGTATAACCACGCGTTCTTGGTCGCGCAGAACCGTATGGCATACTGCGATTCTCGCCCTCGCGGTTTGCGGTCGCGCTCGCCCATGAGATACGCCATCGCCGTGCTCCTCCTCTTGGCCGTCGCCGCGGGCGGCTGGTGGGCGTTCCTGCGCGACGACGGAACGGCCTCCACGGAAGCGGGCCCGCAGGCTGGGGGCCCGGGCGGCGCAGGCTTCGGGGCGCAGCAACCTCCCCTGGTAGTCGTGGCACCCGTCAAGCGCCAGCCGCTCTACGACGTCGTCGAGGCGCTCGGCACCGCGCAGGCGAACGAGTCCGTCACGCTGACCGCGAAGGTGACCGACACCGTGCGGCGCGTGAACTTCGAGGACGGCGACTACGTCGAGGCGGGCGAGGTGCTCGTCGAGCTGACGAACCAGGAAGAGGAAGCGTTGCTCGCCGAGGCGCGCGCGAACCTCGACGATGCCGAGAAGCAGCTCGCGCGCCTCGAGGATCTGAGCGCCCGCGGGCTGGCGGCCTTGTCCGAGCTCGACGTCGCGCGCTCGCGCGCAGCTGCGTCGGAAGCGCGGCTGAACACCGTCGTCGCGCGGCTCCGCGACCGCCTGATCCTCGCGCCGTTCAGCGGCGTGCTCGGCTTCCGGCAGGTGAGCCCCGGCACGCTGCTCACGACGAACACGCCGATCACGACGATCGACGACATCTCGACGATCAAGCTCGATTTCACCGTGCCCGAGGTGTACCTCGCCTCGATGCGCCCGGGCGCGCGAGTCGTCGCCCGCAGCGTGAGCTACGGCGACCGCGAGTTCGAAGGCGTCGTGCGGACGATCAACTCGCGCGTCGATCCGGTCACCCGCGCGTTCACCGTCCGCGCGCACATCGCGAACGACGACGGCGCGCTCCGGCCCGGCATGCTGCTGACGGCCGAGGTCGTCATGGACGAGCGCGTCTCGCTCGTCGTGCCCGAGCACGCGGTGTTCCAGATCCAGGACCGCGCGTACGTCTACCGGGTCGACGGCGAGCGGATCGCGTATCAGCAGCAGATCGAGATGGGCGTCCGCCGGTTCGGCATCGTCGAGGTGCTCGGCGGGCTCGAGGAAGGCGACCTGATCGTCGTCGAGGGCATCATCAAGCTGCGCGACGGAGTGCGCGTGCGCTTCGACGGCGGCGGCGAGGCTGCGATCAGCGATGCGGAAACCGGCAAGGAGCCGGCCGCGCGCAGCTGACGATACGGACATCCTCCGATGTGGTTGTCTGATGTCTCCGTCAAGCGTCCCGTCTTCGCGACGGTGCTGAGCTTGATGTTGCTCGCGTTCGGCGCGCTGTCGTTCCGCGACCTGACCGTGCGCGAGGCGCCCGACGTCGTCCCGCCGGTCGTGCAAGTGCAGACCACCTATCCGGGCGCGTCCGCCGAGGTCGTCGAGACCCGCATCACGCAGGTGCTGGAGGGCGAGCTCTCCGGGATCGAAGGCGTCAAGTCCATCCGTTCGGTGAGCCGGGACGGCCAGGCGAGCCTGACGGTCGAGTTCCAGCTCGACCGCGACCTCGACGAGGCCGCGAACGACGTCCGCGACCGCGTCTCCCGCGTGCTCCGCCGGCTGCCCGAGGACGCAGACCCGCCGTCGGTGTCGAAGGCCGATTCCGACACCCAGCCGATCATGTGGCTCACGCTCGCGAGCGACTCCATGGGGATCATGGAGCTCACCGACTACATGGAGCGATACATCATCGATCGCTTCGCGGTGATCCCCGGCGTCTCGCAGATCCAGATCTTCGGCGCGGGCGGCCCGTCGATGCGGATCTGGCTCGACCGCACCGCGCTCGCGGCGCGCGGCCTCACGGTCGCCGACATCGAGAACGCGCTGCGGAGCGAGAACGTCGAGCTGCCGGCCGGGCGGGTCGAGTCGCAGGATCGCGACTTTCAGGTGCGGATCGCGCGGAACTATCAGACGGCCGAGCAGTTCCGCAATCTCGTGATCGCGCAGGGCGCGGACGGTCACCTCGTGCGTCTCGGCGAGGTCGCCGACGTCGAGGTCGGGCCGCGCGACCAGCAGCGCACTTTCCGCACGAACGGCAACCTGACGACCGGCTTCGGCATCATCAAGCAATCGACCGCGAACACGGTCGAGGTGCTGGACGGCGTGAAGGCCGAGGTGGCCCGGTTGAACGCCGAGCTGCCGGAAGGCATGTCGATCATCACGAGCGGCGACGAGTCCGCGTTCATCCGGGCGGCCATCGGCGCCGTGTACGAGGCGATCATCGTCACGACCGTGCTCGTCGCGCTGGTGATCCTCGTGTTCATCGGCAGCGTGCGTGCGATGCTGATTCCGCTCGCGACGATTCCGGTCTGCCTGATCGCGAGCTTCTGGGTGCTGTCGCTCTTCGGCTACTCGATCAACCTGGTCACGCTGCTCGCGCTCGTCCTGTCGATCGGCCTCGTCGTGGACGACTCGATCGTCGTGCTCGAGAACGCGCACCGCCGCATCGAGAGCGGCGAGCCGCCGCTGCTCGCGGCGTTCAACGGCACCCGGCAGGTCGCGTTCGCGGTCATCGCGACCACGGTCGTGCTCGTGTCCGTGTTCGCGCCGGTCGCGTTCCTGAAGGACAACATCGGCCGGATCTTCGCGGAGCTCGCGGTGACCGTCGCCGGCGCGGTCGTGTTCTCGGCGATCCTCGCGCTGTCGCTCGCGCCGATGCTCTGCTCGAAGCTCCTGCAGCCCGCATCGCGAGAGACCTGGCTCGAGCACAAGCTCGAGCACGCGTTCACCTGGCTCTCCGGTCGCTACCAGGCGCTGCTGCGTCAGACGTTGAAAGTCCCCGCCGTCGCGTTCGCGGTCGCCGTCGGGCTCGCCGGCGGCGCGTACTGGCTGCTGCAGAACATCCCGCAGGAGTACGCACCTACGGAGGATCGCGGCAGCTTCACCGGCATGATCCAGGCGCCCGAAGGCACGAGCTTCGCGCGGATGTCCGAGCAGGGGATGAAGGCCGAGGCGTACATGCGTCCGTACGTCGAGTCCGGCGTGATTCAGCGCGCGGTCGTCGCGGTCCCCGGCTGGGGCGATCAGGCCGGCATCGTGAACGTCACGATGGCCGAGTGGGACAAGCGGTCGGTATCGACTGGTCAGGTTCTGCAGGAGCTGAACGCGAAGTGGGAGGAGATCCCCGACGTGCGGATCATCGCGTTCCAGCAGGGCGGCAGCCGCGGCGGCGGCGGGCAGCCGGTGCAGATCGTGCTCGGCGGCCCGACGTACGAGGAGCTTGCCCGCTGGCGCGACATCGTCATCACCCGCGCGTCCGAGAACCCCGGGCTGCTCCGCTTCGACTCGGATCTGCGCGAGACGCAGCCGCAGGTGCTGGTCAGGATCGACGCGGACCGCGCAGCGAGCCTCGGCGTCTCCACCCGCACGATCGGCACGACGCTGCAGACGATGATGAGCGAGCGGCAGGTCACGACCTACGTCGTCGACGGCGAGGAGTACGACGTCGTGCTCCAGGCGAAGCCGGAGCAGCGCGCGACGTACTCGGATCTGCGCAACATCTTCGTCCGCTCGGAGCGCAGCGGTGAGCTGATTCCGCTCGCGAACCTGCTGACGCTCGAGGATATCGCCGGACCGAGCCGGCTGAACCGCTACAACCGTCTGCGCTCGGTGACGATCAGCGCGAACCTCGCGCCCGGCTACTCGCTCGGCGACGCGCTCGATTACCTCGAGAACATCGTCCGCACCGAGCTGCCGGCCACCGCGCAGCTCGACTACCGCGGCGAGTCGCTCGAGTACAAGGAGGCTTCCGGAGCGCTCTTCTTCACGTTCGGTATCGCGCTCTTCGTCGTGTTCCTCGTGCTCGCGGCGCAGTTCGAGAGCTTCGTGCATCCGCTCGTGATCATGGTCACCGTGCCGCTCGCGGTCGCGGGCGGGCTCTTCGGCCTCTGGGCCGCGGACATGTCGCTGAACATCTACAGCCAGATCGGCATCATCATGCTCGTCGGCATCGCCGCGAAGAACGGCGTGCTGATCGTCGAGTTCATCAACCAGCTGCGCGACCAGGGTTACGAGTTCACGGAAGCGATCGTCGAGGCCGCGCGGATCCGCTTCCGGCCGGTGCTGATGACGTCGTTCGCGACGTTCATGGGCGCCGTGCCGCTGATCCTCGCGACGGGCCCGGGGGCCGAGAGCCGGACGACGCTCGGCATCGTGATCTTCTCGGGCGTCAGCATCGCGACGGCGTTCACGCTCTTCATCGTGCCGGCGTTCTACCTGATCATGGCCCGCCGGACGGGCTCGCCGAACGCGGTCGCCCGCAAGCTCGCCGAGCTCCGCGCCGAGACGGCGAGCTGACGCGCGCCTCGCGTTCTAGGCGGACTCGAGCGCGACGGTGTTCGCGAGCGTGCCGATCTCGGGCACGTGGACCTCGACGCGGTCGCCGGGCTTCAGCCAGCGCGGCGGATCGAAGCGCGCGCCCGCGCCGGTCGGCGTGCCGGTCGCGATCACGTCGCCCGGTGCGAGCGGCATGAACGTCGAGAGATACGCGATCAGCCGCCCGAACGGGAAGATCAGGTTCGCGGTCGTGTCGTCCTGCCTGATCTCGCCGTTCACGCGCGTCGTGAGATGCAGCGTCCGGCCCTCGCCGATCTCGTCCGCCGTCACGAGCCACGGCCCGAGGCTGCCCGAGCGGGCGAAATTCTTGCCCGGCGTCACGTTGAATTTCGCGTGCCGCAGCCAGTCGCGCACGGAGCCCTCGTTCATCAGCGTGAGCCCCGCGACGTGGCGCCACGCGTCGCTCTCGGCGATGCGCCGGCCCGG
>CAYWGQ010000034.1:0-12732 GCA_964457725.1 uncultured Gammaproteobacteria bacterium | reverse complement strand
GCCCTCGTAGTCGAGCTGCTCCGATTCGAGCGGCCGGAGAAGCGGTTGCTCGTGGCCGACGAGGCTTTCGCGCGTGCGCATGAAGACGCTCGGGTAGCGCGCCGCGTCGTCGCCGTCCTTGTATTCGGCGTTGCGATTGCCGTAGTTGATGCCGATGCAGACGATCTTCCCGGCGTCGGGCACCGTCGGCAGGAACTCGACGTCGGCCAAGTCGTGATCCGGCGAGCGTGCCGCGGCGAGCTCCTCCGCGCGTCCGAGCGCGTCGGCCGCAAGCAGCTCGCGAAGGGTGCGGATCTCGCCGAGGCGGCCGCCGAGATCGACGATTCCGCCGTCCTTGACCACGCCGAAGCTCGGGCGGCCGCCGGCCGCAAAGCTCGCGAGGCGCATGTGTCTAGCCCGCGAGCCCGGCGCGCTCGAGCACGCGGTCGAGGCGCTTCTCGAGCTCCGGCGTCGCAGGAGCCATCGGCAGACGGTGCTCGTTCGCGGGCAGGAGCCCGAGCCGCTTCATCATGTACTTGATCGGGATCGGGTTGGTGTCGAAGAACACCGCCTTGTTCAGCCCGAGGAGGCGGTCGTGGAGCGCGCGGCCGGTGGCGAGATCGCCGGCCGCGACGGCCTCGCACATCTCGGCGAGGAGCCGCGGCTGCAAGTTGCCGACCGCGTTCATCAGGCCGCACGCGCCGACCGCGAGCATCGGGAAGGACAGCTCCTCGAGCCCGACGAAGACGCGGAACTCGGGACCGAACGCGTCGAGGCACTCGGAGACGAAGCCCAAGTCGTTCACGGCGTGCTTCATGCCGACGAAATTCGGGGACTTCGCGCGCAACGCCTCGAGCGTCTCGAGCGTGACGCCGACCGCCGTGCGGCCCGGGATGTGATACACCATCCACGGCAGGTCGTGCTCCCCTGCGATCGCGAGGTAGTACTCGACGATCCCGCGCTGCGGCGGCCGGATGTAGTACGGCGTGACGATCAGGAGCGCGTCCGCGCCGGCGCGCACCGCGTGGCGCGTCAGCGTGAGCGTCTCGGCGAGCGATTGCGAGCCCGTCGCGGCGACGACCGGCACGCGGCCGGCGGCGGTCTCGATCGCGAGCGATACGAGCCGGTTGCGCTCCTCGATCGTCAGCGTCGACGGCTCCGCGGTCGTCCCATTCACGAGAATACCGTGGGAGCCGTCCGCGATCTGCTGCTCCACCAGCCGCGCATACGCCCGGTAGTCCACCTCGCCGTTCGCGAACGGCGTCACGAGCGGCGGGATCGAGCCGCGCAGCTTCGAAAGATCGGTCATTATTCTGCCTCGAATCAGGTGCTTGTCGGCCTAGGCGGCGCGGGCGCAATTGACAGCGCCGGAGCCGAGAATCACCATGTTAGCCGCATTGCCGAACCCCCGTCGATCCAATCCCGGAATCCCGCGTTGCCTCACCTGATCATCGAGTACTCCGCGAATCTGGACGGCCGCCTGGCGCTCGATTCGCTGCTCGACGCGCTCTACGACACGGCGCTCGAGACCGGCGTGTTTCCGGTCGGGGGGCTGCGGATTCGTGCCCACCGCGTCGAGCACTACCGGATCGCCGATCGCCACCCCGAGAATGCGTTCGTGCACGTGACCGCGCTGATCGGCCACGGCCGGCCTCTCGACGTCCGCGAGCGCGTGAGCCGGATGCTGTTCGGGACGCTTTCCGAGGCGCTCGACTCTCTGTACCGGGCGATGCCGCTGGCGATTTCGTTCACGCTCCAGGAGTTTCATCCGCAGTTGAACTTCAAACGCAACAACCTGCACGAGCACGTCGAGCGTCGGCGCGCCGCGGCCGCCGGGGGAGCGTCATGAGCACGCTCGAAGAGAACCTCGCGAAGGCCGAGCGCTTTCTCGCTCGGTTCGCGGCCGCGCCCGTCGGCCACTTCATCGACGGCCGGACGGAGCCCGCTGCGCGCGGCGAGCGCTTCGAGACGGTCTCGCCGGTCGACGGCCGCGTGCTCGCCGGAGTCGCCGCCGGCACCGCCGAGGACGTCGACCGCGCGGCCCGCGCGGCCGAGCGCGCGTTCCCCGACTGGCGGCGGATGCGAGGCGCGGAGCGGCGCGCACTGCTGCACCGCATCGCCGATGCGATCGAGGCGCGGGCCGAGGAGATCGCGCTCGTCGAGTCGATGGATACCGGGCAGCCGATCCGATTCATGGCGGCGGCCGCGAAGCGCGGCGCGGAGAACTTCCGGTTCTACGCCGACAAGGCGCCGGAGGCCGCGAACGGGCTCGCGCTGCCGGCCGCGGAGCACCTGAACTACACCGTGCGCCAGCCGATCGGGCCGATCGCCGCGATCACGCCGTGGAACACGCCGTTCATGCTCGCGACGTGGAAGATCGCCCCGGCGCTCGCCGCAGGCTGCACGGTCGTGCACAAGCCGGCGGAGTGGAGCCCGCTGACGGCGGCGCTCTTGGCCGAGATCTGCTCGGAGGCCGGGTTGCCCGCGGGCGTGCTGAACGCCGTGCACGGCATCGGCGAGGTCGCCGGCAAGGCGGTGACGGAGCATCCCGCGATCAAGGCGGTCGCGTTCGTCGGCGAGTCCGCGACGGGCAGCCTGATCATGGCGCAAGGCGCGCCGACGCTGAAACGCGTGCATTTCGAGCTCGGCGGCAAGAACCCGGTCGTCGTGTTCGCGGACGCGGACCTCGACCGCGCGCTCGACGCGGTCGTGTTCATGATTTTCAGCTTGAACGGCGAGCGCTGCACGTCGTCGAGCCGGCTGCTCGTCGAGCGCGCCATCTACGACGAGTTCCTCGAGCGGGTCGCGACGCGCGCGAAGACGATCAAGGTCGGCCACCCGCTCGATCCGCGCACCGAGATCGGGCCGTTGATCCACCCGAATCACACGGCGAAGGTGCTCGGCTACTTCGATGTCGCGCGCACGGAAGGCGTCGAGGTGCTCGCCGGCGGACAACGCGCGGCGGCCGGCGCGAACTACGTCGAGCCGACCGTGCTCGCGGGTGCGAGCGCCTCGCTCCGCGTCGCGCAGGAGGAGATCTTCGGCCCGGTGCTGACCGCGATTCCGTTCGACGGCGAGGACGAAGCGCTCGCGATCGCGAATGGCGTCCGCTACGGGCTCGCCGCCTACCTCTGGACGCGCGACGTCGGCCGCGCGCACCGCTTCGCGGCCGCGATCGACGCGGGTATGGTGTGGGTCAACTCCGAGAACAACCGCCATTTGCCGACGCCGTTCGGCGGGATGAAGGCGAGCGGGATCGGCCGCGACGGCGGGGATTGGAGCTTCGATTTCTACATGGAGACGAAGAACGTGTGCGTCGCATTCGACACGCACCGAGTACCGAGCCTGGGCGAGCGTCGATCGTGAGTCTGTACTACGTGCAAAAGCTGCTGTACCAGCTGAATCGTGACCCCGCCGTGCGCGATCGCTTCAAGAAGGATCTGCCGGGCCTCCTCGTCGAATACGACCTGACCGACGAGGAGCGCCGCGCGATCGAGGACGGCGACATCGGCCTGCTCTACGTGATGGGCGTGAACGGGCAGATTCTGATGCACTACTCGGCGCTGCTCGGTCAGAGCTGGGACGAGTACATCGCGGCGATGAAGGAAGGCGTGAGCCGGCACGGGCCGGTCCGCGCGGGCCTCTATTCGCTGCTGCGGGACCGGCGGGCATGAGCCTCGTATTCGCAGGCGTTTGCAGCCACGCGCCCGGTATCACCGGCCGCGCGAATCGCGCGGATCCTGCCGTGCGCGACGAGTTCTACGCGAAGCTCGGAGAGCTGCGCGAGCGGCTCGAGGCCGCGCGGCCGGACGCGCTGATCGTGGTCGCCGCCGAGCATTTCGCGAATTTCTTCATGAACAACATGCCGGCGTACTGCGTCGGCATGGCGGACCGCTACGAGGGGCCGATCGAGGACGAGGAGTGGCTCGGCATCCGGCGGCGCGACGTGCCCGGGAACGCGGCGCTGTCGAAGCGGCTGATCCAGGGGCTGCTCGAGCGCATCGACGTCGCGTACGCGGAGGAGTGGAAGTTCGATCACGGCATCATGGTGCCGCTGCACTTTCTCACGCCCCGCTACGATCTGCCGATCGTGCCGATGAACGTGAACTGCCAGGGGCCGCCGTTGACGCCGCTGCACCGCGCCTATGAGTTCGGCCGCGCGTTGCGGGCGGTGTGCGATGCGCAGCCCGAGCGGATCGCGCTCGTCGGCACCGGCGGCATCTCGCACTGGCCGGCGACGCCCGATTCGGGGACGATCAACGAAGCGTGGGACCGGCAGTTCCTCGAGCGGTTCCTCGCGAACCGCCGCGACGAGCTGATCGCGTACACCGACGAGGAGATCCTGCGCGACGCGGGGCAGGGCGGCTTCGAGATCCGCACGTTCATCACGGTCGCCGGCGCGACCGAAGGCTCGACCGGCGAGCTCCTCTTCTACGCGCCGATCCCGATCTTCGCCGTCGGCTGCACCGTCGCCGAAATGCACATCCGCTGACGCGGCGCGCGCGAGTCGCCTGCGCGGCGTTGCGCTCGAAGACCGCGATCTTCGGTAGAGCGGCTGCCGAGCCGCGAGCGTCTTCGTTCGGCGTCACGGCGGTCGCGGCTGGACAGCCGCTCCTACCGCGGCATCTCTGCGCGCGCGAGGCTTAGAGGCGGAAGAGGCGGGCGGCGTTGGCGCCGCGGATTTGGGTGGCGCGGGTGCCGCCGAGCGCGTCGACGCGTGCGAGGCAGCCCGCCATGTCGCCGATGTTGTGCGGATAGTCCGAGCCGTACAGCACCCGCTCGGGGCTGCCGGCCACCTCGATGCAGAGCTCGAGCGCCGCCGGCGAGTACAGCACCGCGTCGTAATAGATGTGTCGGAGATACTCGCTCGGCGGCCGCTTCGTCACCGCCGAGCACGCGGGAATCATCTCGTGGCAGCGGTCGAGCCGCGCGGCGAGATACGGCAGCGCGCCGCCGCCGTGCGCCGCGATCAGCTTCAGGTTCGGATGGCGGTCGAAGAACCCGTCGAAGATCATCCGCGCGACCGCGAGCGTCGTGTCGAACGGGAACCCGACCGGCGGCACGAGCCCGTACTCGTCGAGCCCGAGGTCGCGTACCCCCGGAGGCGTGCCGGGATGGAGCAGCACCGGCAACGCGTGCCGATCGATCGCCTCCCAGATCGGCGCGAACCGCGGTGCCGTCAGATGCTCCCCGTCGATCGTCGCGATCACCATCACGCCGACGGCGCCGGCCGCGAGGCAGCGCTCGAGCTCGGGCAACGCACGCTCGGGGTACTGCCACGGCAGCGACGCGAGCCAGCGTATGCGGTCCGGGCGCGCGCGCTGCTGCTCGGCCATCGAGTCGTTCACGAGCTGCGCGGCCTTCAGGCTCGTGTCCGCGTCGCCGAAGTACGCGTTCGGGCAGGTCAGCGAGACGATCGCGACGTCCACCCGGGCGCGGTCCATGTCCGCGATCCGCCGGTCGTAGTCCCACATCTCCTCCATCAGCGTCATGAACGGCGCCCCGGAGAGGCGGATGATCGGTTGGCCGGCGCTGTTCTCGCCGAACGAGTACTTGCCGCCGCCGCGCTCCTCGAGCAGGGCGAGGTACTCGCGGGTCAGCATGTGGGTGTGGACGTCGATCACGCTCATGGCGGGCCATTGTAGCGGCATCGGCGGGGCGCCTGCCGGAAGCGCCTTGCGGTAGCATGGCCGCGAGCCGGCGCCCCGGGGCGCCGCGCCAGGAACTTGCCGGCACGTGGGGGTGCCGAACGGGCTGCCAGTGATCCGCACGAACCACCCATCCCGCCGGCGGGCTGCCCGCCGGTGCTCCGCCGCCGCGTGCTGCGCAACAGTGCTGCTCGCGGCGGCCGGGGCGCAGAGCGACGTGCGAATCGTCGGGGTCGAGGGCGCGGTCGCGGACAACGTGCTCGCGCACCTCGACCTCGACGACGAGCCGTGCGACGCGCCGGAACGGCGCATCGCGCAGCGCCTGCGTGCGGCCCCCGCACAAGTTCGCTCGGCGCTCGAAGCGTTCGGCTACTACGCGCCGGAGATCGCCACGCAGTCGGTGCCGCGCGAAGGCTGCTGGCACGTCGAGCTCACGATCGATCCCGGTCCCCGCGTCGTGCTGCGGCGCGTCGACGTCGCGATCGACGGCGAAGCGGCCGACGACCCGGCGTTCGCCGCGATTCGGGCGGCGCCCGGCCTCGCGCCGGGTGCGCCGCTCGAGCACGCGGCGTACGAGGAGCTGAAGCGGCGCCTCGTCGATCTCGCCGCCGAGCGGGGCTATGCCGAGGCCCGGTTCGACGCGAGCCGGATCGACGTGTATCCGGCTGAGCTCGCGGCCGACGTGACGCTCCGCTTCGACTCGGGGCCGCGCTACCGTTTCGGGCCGATCGTGCTCGAGCAGGACGTGCTGAGCGAGCGGATGGTCCGTTCTTATCTCGGCTTCGAGCCCGGCGAGCCGTACGACAACCGCCGCCTCGCCGCGCTGTACGTCGAGCTCTCCGAGAGCGGCTACTTCTCGTCGATCGACGTCCGGCCGGAGGCGCCGGACGACGAGACGCGGACGATCCCGGTGCGCATCGCGCTCGCCGGCGCGCCGCGCCGGCTGATCACGTACGGCGCGGGCTTCTCGACCGACACGGGACCGCGGGTCACGTTCGGACGCACGAACCGGCGCTGGAACGACCGCGGCCACCAGTTCGGCGTCAGCGCCCAGCTCTCGCCGGTCACCTCCGAGGTCACCGCGAATTACCGCTTTCCGTTCGGCGACCCTCGCTTCCAGTGGGTCAGCTTCGATGCGGGCGCGCGGCGCGAGGTGACCGACACGTCCGAGAGCGAAGGCCTCGAGATCTCCGCGCGGCGCGTGTTCGAGCGGCCGGGCGCGTGGACGCGCACCGAGCTCGTCACGTGGCTGATCGAGGACTTCGAGGTCGCCGACCAGGTCGGCCGTTCGCGGATCCTGATGCCGGCGATCGACTGGATGCGCTTGCGCGCCGACAACACCATCCGTCCGCGGCGCGGCTCGAAGATCGACATCGAGGTGCGCGGCGGCTCGGACCGCTTGGGCTCCGACACGAGCTTCCTGCAGACGATCGTCGAAGGGAAGTGGATCTGGTCCGCGCCTTCGAGCGCGCGCTTCATCGTGCGCACGCGCGCCGGCGTCACCTGGGAGCGCGAGTTCGAGCAGCTGCCGCCGTCCGTGCGGTTCTTCGCGGGCGGCGACAACAGCGTGCGCGGCTACTCGTTCGAGTCGCTCGGCCCGGCGGACGAGGACGGCCGGATCATCGGCGGCGCGAAGCTTCTGACCGCGAGCTTCGAGTACGAGCATCCGCTGAAGGGCCGCTGGGGGCTCGCCGCGTTCGTCGATTCCGGCAACGCGTTCAACGGCTCGTCGGTCGACGCCCGCACGGGCGCGGGTCTCGGCGGCCGCTGGCAATCGCCGCTGGGGCCGGTACGGCTCGACCTCGCCGTCCCGCTCGACGACGAGGACCGAAGCTTCCGCGTGCACGTGAGCCTCGGCCCGGATCTGTGAGCGCGGCCCGCGTAAAGATCGTGCGCGCGCTCGCGGTCGTCGCCGCGCTCTGCGTGCTCGCCGCGGTCGCCGCCGCAGGCGGCGCGCTCTGGCTCCTCGGAACGGAGCGCGGCACGGCGTTCGCGTTCGCCCGCGCGGCGCCGCACATCGAGAGCTTCGTCCGGATCGGCGGCGTCGAGGGCACGCTCGCCGGGCGCCTCGTGCTGCGCAACGTCGAGATCGCCGCGGGTGCCGAGCGCATCTCGATCGACCGGCTCGCGCTCGAGTGGCGGCCGGCCGCGCTCCTCGACGGCGCGCTCGAGATCGGCCGGCTCGACGCGGGCACCGTCGCGCACCGCCGCGAGCCGACCGCTGCGACTACCGCCGCGGCGACCGGCGGCTTCGAGCTGCCGCTCGCGGTCCGGGTCGGCCGCGCCGAGGTCGGCCGGCTCGAGCTCGACGGGCTCGGCGAGGCGCTCGAGCGGATCTCGTTCGGCGCAGAGGGCAAAGGGTCGCGGATCGCGCTCGCGGAGCTCGCGGCGCACGTGCGGGGTTTCGATCTCGGCGGCCGCGCGGCGCTCGCCTTCGCGCCGCTCGGGCTCGACGCCGCGCTCGCGTGGCAGGGCGACGTGGCCGGCGAGTCGGCGTCGGGGACGCTGGCCGTCGCGGGCGAGTGGCCGGTGCTCCGCTTCGAGCATCGGCTCCAAGCGCCGTTCGCGGCGACCGCGGCCGGCGAGCTGTCGCTCGCGGCCGAGCCGACGGTCGATGCGACCGTCGAATGGCAAGGGCTCGCGTGGCCGTCGCTGCTCGAGTGGGCCTCGAGCCCGAGCGGCCGGCTGACCGTCCAGGGCGGGCTCGACGGGGTCCGGTTCGCGGTGACGGGCGAGGTGCTCGTCGAGGATCACCGGCTCGAGCTCGACGCGCGCGGCACGGCGGACCGTGCCGAGATCGTGCTCGATGCGCTCGAGCTCGGCAGCGCGCACGGCGCGCTCGTGGGCGAGGGCACGTTCGCGCTCGCCGAGCAGCGGTGGGAGGCTTCGTTCGACGCGCGCGACGTCGACCCGAGCGCGCTCGCGCCCGACTGGCCCGGCCGGCTGCTCGTCCGCGCGCGGACGGCAGGCGCCCTCGCGCCGGTGCTCGCGTGGCGGGTCGACGCGGCCGCGCTCGAGGGGGAACTCAGGGGTTACCCGGTTGCCGGCAGCGGCTCGGTCGCCGGCGGACCGGACGGGATCGAGCTCACCGGCGTGCGGCTCGCGTCCGGCGACAATCGGCTCGAGATCGACGGGCGCGTCGGCGAGACGCTCGCGCTCGCGATCGACGCGGAGCTCGCGGACCTCGAGGCGGCGTGGCCCGGGCTTGCGGGCGCCGTCACCGCCGATCTCGCGATCTCCGGCACGCGTGCGGCGCCGGCCGTGCAAGGCACCGCGGCCGCGCGCGAGCTCGAGTACGCGGGCTGGTCCGTGGCGGCGCTCGACGCGGCCGCCGACGTCGAAGGCGGCGCCGGCCGGGTGTCGATCGCGGCCGAGCGCGTCCGCCGCGGCGCATTCACGGTGAACCGGGTCGCGGGCGAGGTCGACGGGCGGCTCGACGGCCACTCGGTGACGCTCGCGGCGTTCGCCGACGAGTGGGAAGCCGCGGCCGCGGCCGACGGAGCGCTTGCTGACGGGCGCTGGCAGGGGACGGTCGCGCGGCTCGACGTCGACCAGCCGGCCCTCGGGCCGTGGCGCCTCGCGGACCCCGCGCCGCTCAGGCTCGGCGCCGGCACGGTCGCGCTCGAGACGAGCTGCCTCGCCCAGGGGAGAACGCGTCTCTGCGCGGAGCTCAGGCTCGAGGGCGCGGCGGAGGATTCGCTGGTCGTCGCCGCGCAGAACTTCGAGCTCGGCGCGCTCCGGCCGTTCCTGCCGCCGGAGGTCGAGCTCGACGGCATCTACCAGCTGTCCGCGTCGTTTGCCGATCTGCGCCGCGCGCCGCGAGGGTCGCTCTCGGTCGTCGGCGGGACGACCCGCGCGAGCGCCGCGCTCGACGCGGACCGCGCGCCGTTGACGCTGACGCTCGACGACCTCGTGCTGACCGCGGAGCTCGCGGACTGGCGGCTTGCGGTCCGCAGCGTCGTCCACGCGGAGGAAGGCGCGATCGTCGATCTCCGGGCCGAGATGGCGGACATCCGCCGGACGGACTCGCCGATCGACGGCGAGCTCGAGGCGTCGATCCCGGACCTCGCATTCGCGGCCGTGCTCTCGCCGGACGTCGACCGCGTCGCGGGCCGGGCGAGCGTCGAGCTCGAGATCGGCGGTACCGCCGCGGACCCGGAGCTCGACGGCCGCGCGGAGCTCGTCGGCGGCGAGATTGCGGTGCCGGAATGGGGGTTACAGGTGACCGGCATCGAGGCGCGGGCCGAAAGCGCCGACGGCCGCGCGCTCGAGTTCGTCGCGACCGGTCTCGTCGAGGATCGCACCGTCGAGGTGCGCGGGCAGGTCGAGCTCGACCCGCGCGCGGGCTGGCCCGCGGAGCTCACGCTGACCGGCGAGTCGATCCACGCGGTCGCGCGGCCGGACGCGGACGTGTTCGTGACGCCGAACCTGCGCGCGGTCGTCCGCCTCCCGGACGTGACCGTCACCGGCACGGTGCACGTGCCGCGGGCGCGGATCGAGGTCGGCCAGCTGCCGGAGCAGGCCGTCGCGCCTTCGGCCGATGCGGTCGTGCACGGCGTCGACGCGCCGGCGCCGGCGCGGCCGCTGCGGATGTTGAGCGACCTGCTGATTACGTTGGGGTCCGAGGTCGAGTACCGCGCGCTGAACCTCGACGCCGACGTCTCGGGGGAGATGCGGCTGCGGCGCACGTCGGACGTCGCGACCAACGCGTCCGGCTCGCTGACGCTCGCCGGCACGTACAACGCGTACGGTCAGACACTTGCGCTCGAGCGGGGACAGCTGCTCTTCACCGGGCCGCTGGACGACCCGGCGCTCGACGTCCGGGCCGTGCGGCGGATCGAGTCGACGACCGTCGGCGTCGAGCTGACCGGCACGGTCAAGTCGCCCGAGACGCGGATATACTCCGAGCCGCCGATGAGCGAGGCCGACGCGCTGGCGTACCTCCTGTTCGGCAGGCCGCTGACAGGGACCGGCAGCGAGGAGACGGCGACGCTCCAGACCGCGGCGCTCGCGATGGGGCTGCAGCAGGCGTTGCCGGTCGTGCAGCGAATCGGCCAGTCGCTCGGACTCGACGAGTTCACGGTGCAGACGACCGACGCGGACGCCGGCTCGCTGATGGCAGGCAAGTATTTAAGCCCCAAGGTCTACATCCGCTACAGTTATGGCCTCGTCAACAGGATCGGCGGCCTGCTGCTGCGCTTTCGCGTGAACGAGCGGCTGTCCATCGAGACGCGCTCCGGAGAGCAGAAGTCGATGGACTTGCTGTACACAGTGGAGAAGGAATAAGGATTTGGAACGGACGCCGAAAATCACTCGCCGCGCGCTACAGGTATCGCCGCGGCTGCCCCCGGAGATCGCGCGGCTGAAGGAGCTCGCAGCGAATTTCTGGTTCAGCTGGAACGCACCGTGCCGGATGCTGTTCAGCCGGCTCGACGAGGATCTCTGGGGCCGCACCGAGAGCAATCCGAAGCTGTTCCTTCGCTGCGTCGATCAGACGATTCTCGAGCGGGCCGCGACCGACGAGCCGTTCCTCCGGGCGTACCGGAGCGTGCTCGAGGAGTTCGATGCCTACCGCGCGCAGGCCGTGCACGAGCACGAGGCCGCCGGGCTCGCCCCCGACGACCTGATCGCGTACTTCTGCGCGGAGTACGGCTTCCACGAGAGCTTTCCGATCTACTCGGGCGGCCTCGGCATCCTCGCGGCGGACCACTGCAAGACCGCGAGCGACGCGCGCCTGCCGTTCGTCGCGGTCGGCCTCCTGTATCGGCGGGGCTATTTCACGCAGCACATCGACCGCCACGGCCAGCAGATTCCGGAGTACTCCGACATCGATCCGCGGAGCCTGCCGCTCCGGCCGGCGCGGACGCCGGCGGGCGACATCATCCGCGTCGAGTGTCCGTTCCCCGGGCGCAGGGTCGTCGCCCGCGTCTGGCAGGCGGACATCGGCCGCGTGCCGATCTTCCTGCTCGACACCGACGACGAGGAGAACTCGCCGCAGGACCGCAACATCACGCAGGTGCTCTACGGCGGCGACCGCGAGCTCAGGCTTCAGCAGGAGGTCGTGCTCGGCATCGGCGGCGTGCGCGCGCTCCGCGCCGCCGGGCTCGCGCCGACCGTTTGGCACGTGAACGAAGGTCACGCGGCGTTCCTGATCCTCGAGCGCGTGCGCGAGCTCACGTCGCGCGGCCTGCCGTTCACGGCCGCGCTCGAGGCGATCCGCGCGGGCACCGTGTTCACGACGCACACGCCGGTCGCCGCGGGGCACGACGTGTTCCCGGTCGACCTCGTGCGCCACCACTTCGCGTCGTTCGTCCACGAGCTCGGCATCGACGAGGAGCGATTCCTCGGTCTAGGCCGCGCGGGGGATCAGGCGCACGAGTTCAACATGACGCGGCTCGGCATGCGCGGCGCGCGCTCGGTGAACGGCGTGAGCCGAATCCACGGCAGCGTGTCGGCCGAGCTCTGCCGCGACGCCTGGCCGGAGCTGCGATCCGAGGAGAACCCGGTCGGCTACGTGACGAACGGCGTGCACGTGCAGACCTTCATGCGCGAGCCGTGGCTCGATCTGCTCGACCGGCACCTGGGCTTCGGTTGGCGCGACAACATGACGGACATCGAGACCGTGCGCCGGATCGCGGCGATCCCGGACCTCGAGTTCTGGAACACGAACCAGCAGGTCAAGCGGCAGATGCTGCACGCGCTCAGGGTGCGGCTCACGCGCCAGTACACGCGCAACGGCGCGAGCGAGGCGCACATCAACCGGCTGCTCCGGCAGATCGATCCGGAGAACCCGAACGTGCTGACGATCGGCTTCGCCCGCCGGTTCGCGACGTACAAGCGCTCGACGCTGCTGTTCACCGATCTCGGCTGGCTCGAGCAGATCGTCGGCAACGGGCAGCGGCCGGTCGTGTTCGTGTTCGCCGGCAAGGCGCATCCGGCCGACGAGCCGGCGCAGTGGATGATGCGCGAGATCCACAAGTTCGCGAGCCAGCCGCCGTTCAGCGGCAAGATCCTGCTGGTCGAGGGCTACGATCAGGGCATGAGCCGGCTCTTGACCGCGGGCGTCGACGTCTGGCTGAACACGCCCGTCTATCCGTACGAGGCG
>CAYWGQ010000033.1:0-25299 GCA_964457725.1 uncultured Gammaproteobacteria bacterium | reverse complement strand
CGGTCTGGCTGTTCGCGTTCTCGACGATCATCTCGTGGAGCTACTACGGCGAGCAGGGAATGATCTACCTGCTCGGCCAGCGCGCGGTGATGCCGTATCGCGTCGTTTACTGTCTGCTGATCATGGTCAGCGTGCAGCTCGTCCGCACGCAGGACCAGCTCGATCTCTTCTCGACGTTCGGCACCGGCGTGATGCTCTGGGCGAACGTGCCGATCATGCTGATCTTCGGGCCGCTCGCGATGCGCGCGTATCGGGATTACATTCACCGGCTCCGCTCCGGCCAGATGGAGCCCGCACACGCCGCGCCGCGGTTCGCGGACGTCGTCGGCGGCCGGGACATCCGCTGACCCCTACGTCGCTTTCATAGGCTCCATAACTGCCCGGATCTCGCCCCACGGCGCTCAAGGTCCGGCACCGGTGGTAGACTCTCGAGATTGCCGGTCGCGGGCGGGGAGCCGTGAAACGGATGATCGAAGCGGGCGCAGACCCGCGGGGGGCACGAATTGATCCGGGGACGAGCGTGATGTCGCGTTCCGACGCGAAGCGCAGCGCGCCGCGCCGGCGCGAGAGCCGTGCGGCCCCGCTCTATCGACAGGTCGTGCAGACGCTGAAGACCGAGATCGTCAGCGGCGTCTATCCGGTCGACTCGCAGCTGCCGACAGAAGGCGCGCTGCGACAGCGCTTCGGCGTCAGCCGGCACACGGTGCGCGAGGCGCTTCGGGAGCTGAAGGAGGCGGGGCTGATCACCTCCCGGCAGGGCTCCGGCACCACCGTCATTCGTCCGGGGGGTCCGCGCACCTACGTGCACGAGGTCGCCTCGATCACGGATTTGATCCAGCTCAACCGCGATACGACGCTGAACATCGCCTCGAGCGCGATGGTGACGGCCGAGCACGAGCTCGCGGAGCGAATCGGCTGCAACGAAGGCTCGCGCTGGCTGAAGATCGAAGGTTACCGCTATGCGCCCGACGATCCGGTGCCGGTCTGCCACACGGAAGTGTTCGTGCACGAGGACTTCGCCGGCGTCGCACGCCTGGTCGGCCGCCGGCCCGGCCCGATCTACCTTTGGGTCGAGGACATGTACGGCGAGTCGATCGCGGAGATCGAGCAGACCCTACGCGCGACCGCGGTGCCCGCGACGATCGCGCCGACGCTCGCGCTCGCGGCGGGCGATATCGTGATCGAGGTCCATCGCACCCACCGGCTCGCGAACGGCACCGTCGCGATCGTCGGCATCAATCTTCACCCGGCGGCGCGCTTCATGCACTCGATGACGCTCCGCCGCATGAAGCTCTAGGCCTCGATGCTGTAGCCCCGGCCCTCCATGCAGGCGCTGAGCGCCCGCAGATAGCTGCGCGAGTCCTCGTCCAGCCCGTCGTGGTCCCGACCGGTCGCGGCGGCGACTCCCGCGCCGATCGCCGCACCCGCGAGCACGCCGTTCGCGGATCGCTTGCCCTGCGCAGAGCGCACGAGCCCGCCGAGCGTGCCGCCGAGGGTGGCGCCGCTGATCACGCGCGCCGCACGCTCCCCGCGCGCATGCCGCTCGTCGCGCGCGCCCGGCGCTGCCGGGATGACGCCGCTTTGATCGACGGCCCAGTTGTGGCACTCGTAGCGGTCGCGGCGCATCTGCTCCGCGCTCTGGCCGCGCTCGGGCGTCACGACCAACGCCGCGAGGTCGAGCTCGTCGGCGGCGCTCCCGGTCGCGACGAATCCGAGCGCGAGCAGCACCACGCCGAAGCGCTTATCTGACGACATAGTTCCTGCCCTCCATGCACGCCGTGAACGCTCGCGTGTATTCCTCCGCTTCGCGGCGCGATCCCGCGCCGAGCGTCGGGTCGTGGCCGCTCTGCTCCGCTGCCCAGACGTGGCACTCGTAGCGATCGTCCGCGAGCTGCTCCTCGCTCTGACCGGCGGCGGGATACACGTAGAGCTTCAGCGCACGCTCCGCGCCGCGCTCGCGGCGCTCCGTGCGCGCCCGCCACGGCCGTACCCAGACGCTGCCGAAGTAATACGGAGCGTAGTAGTACGCGGGGTAGTACCAAGGCGCCGGATAGCCGTGACTCACGATCACCGTCGATCCGTAGCGCACGCCGTGAGCGTCGGCGGCGGGCGGCACGCCGAAGAGCGCCGCCGCCGCGATTGCGATCATCGTGCCGCGCATAGCCGTCCCTTCCATCTCGACAGCAGGAACGAATTTATCGCCGCCCGGCACTGAACGGAAGCTGAACGGAAGCTGAACGGCCGTCGACGGCACGGAGCGTGCCGGGCGCGAGCCTAGCGCCAAGCGGCCTTCACGAGCTCCGCGCCCTTCTCCGCGATCATCACGGTCGGCGCATTCGTGTTGCCGGAGGTGATCCGCGGCATCACGGAAGCGTCGATCACGCGCAAGCGCTCGATACCGTGCACGGCGAGCCGCTCGTCGACGACCGCGTGCCCGTCACGCCCCATTCGGCAGGTGCCGACCGGATGGAAGATCGTCGTCCCGAGGTCGCCCGCGGCGCGGACGAGCGCCTCGTCGCTCGCGACCTCGGGCCCGGGCCGCCACTCCTCGGGCGCGAACCGCTCGAGCGCCCGCGCCGCCATGATCCGCCGCGTGAAGCGCATCGCCGCGACCGCGACGGCCCGGTCCTCCTCGGTCGCGAGGTAGTTCGCACTGATCGCCGGCGGCGCCGTCGGATCCGGGCTCTTCAGCCGCACGTGGCCGCGGCTCGTCGGCTGCAGATTGCAGACGGACGGCGTGATCGCATCGAACGGATGAAGCGGATCGCCGAACTTGTCGAGCGACAACGGTTGGACGTGCCACTCGATGTTCGCCGCCGGCTGCGACGGATCGCTCTTCGCGAACGCCCCGAGCTGCGACGGCGGCATCGTCAACGGCCCGGTGCGAAAGAGAAAGTACTCGAGCGCCATCGCGAGACGGCCGAGCGGAGAGCGCGCCCGCCGGTTCAACGTGCGCGTGTTCCGCACCTTGTAGACCATGCGAATCTGCAAGTGGTCGTGCAGATTCTCGCCGACGCCCGGCAAGTCGTGCACGACCGGCACGGCGTGCCGCGCGAGGAGCGCGCCGGGACCGACACCAGAGAGCTGGAGGAGCTGCGGCGAGCCGATCGCGCCGGCGGCGAGAATCACCTCGCGACGGGCGCGGAAGAAGCGCGGCTCCGCGGTTGCCGCGCGGCCGCGAGCCGTCGCCGCCTGCTCTCCGAGACGCACGTGCACGCCGGTCGCGCGCCGCGCGCCGTCGCGCGTCTCGATCGCGACCCGCTCGGTATGCGCGTGCGTGAGCACGGTCAGGTTCGGCCGGGCGAGCGCGGGGCGCAGAAATGCCTTCGTCGCGCTCCAGCGCACGCCGCGGCGTTGGTTCATCTGGAAGTATGCGTTGCCGAAGTTGTCGCCGCGGTTGAACTCCGCGATCTTCGGAATGCCGCATTCTTCCGCCGCGTCGCGCCACGCGTCGAGGATTTCCCAGCTCACGCGCCGCTCCTCGACCCTGAGCTCGCCGCCCGCGCCGTGGAACTCATCCGCGCCGTGCTGGTAATCCTCGGAGCGCTTGAAGACCGGCAGCACGTCGGCCCACGACCAGCCGGGAAGGCCGAGCGACGCCCAGTGGTCGTAGTCGCTCGCTTGACCGCGCATGTAGATCATCGCGTTGATCGAGGAGCAGCCGCCGAGCACCTTGCCGCGCGCATACCCGATGCTGCGGCCGTTCAAGCCGGGCTCGGGCTCGAGCGTGAAGCACCAGTCCGTGCGCGGATTGCCGATCGTGTACAGGTAGCCGACCGGGATGTCGATCCAGAAGTAATCGTCCTTGCCGCCCGCCTCGAGCAGCAGCACGCGGGTGCTCGGATCCGCCGAAAGGCGGTTCGCGAGCACGCAGCCGGCGGTGCCCGCGCCGACGATGATGTAGTCGTATTCTTCCACGGCGAGCGGCGACCGGTCCCCACGGCCGGCCGCGGGGGCATTCTACGCGCACCGGGCGCGCATGCGGCCGGCGGGCGCACGTCCCGCGGCGCCCGTCCGGCCGCGTTTGCCACGCGGAGGCCGGATCGTTAGTGTTTGCAACGCGCGCCGCGGGGACGGCGCGTCGGGGGGACGCGATGAGAAGGGAATCGGCGGCCGATCCGATCTGGATTTGGGGCGCGGTCGTGCTCGCGGTGCTCGTCGGGCTCGCTGCGGCGACCTATTACCATCAACGCGAGCCTGCGGCCGCGGCCGGCGGAGCGGCCCTCCAGAACGGCGCGACGCCCGCAGCGGGCCGAGCGGCCGCAGCCGCTGCCGCCGCGCTGCCGGCGTCGCCTCGGCCGAGCGAAGCCGCTGAGCCCGAGCCGCCGCCCGAGCCGTTGCCCGCGCTCGACGAGAGCGACGATGAGGTCCTCGGCTTCCTCGCCGTCTTCGTCGGCCGCGCGGAGGTCGAGCGGTTCGTCGTGCCGGAGCGGGTGATCCGCAACACGGTCGTGACGATCGACAACCTCGCGCGCGAGAAGGTCAATCCGCAGCAGCGGCCGATCAAGCCGACGCCCGGCGAGTTTCTCGTCGAGGGCACGGACGAGGCGCCGGTGCTCTCTGCCGCCAACTACGCGCGCTACGAGCCGTTGGTCGGCGTGCTCGCCGCCGTCGACACGAAGACAGTCGTCGCGCTCTATCGCCGGCTCTATCCGCTCTTCCGCGAGGCGTACGACGCGCTCGGGCACCGCTCCGGGAACTTCCATACGCGGCTGCTCGAGGTGATCGAGAACCTGCTCGCGGCGCCGGACGTGCAAGGGCCGATCCGGCTCGAGCGGCCCGCGGTTCTCTACAAGTACGCCGACCCGGCCCTCGAGTCGCTGACGCCGGGGCAGAAGCTGCTGATCCGCATGGGACCCGAGAACGCGCGCAAGGTGAAGGCGAAGCTGCGCGAGTTCCGCGACGAGCTGGTTTGAGCGGCGCGCACCGCAGAGCCGCGCGCCGATGGCCCGCGCCGCTCAGGGCCGGTCGCTGAAGCCGAACCGCGCTCCCCAGCCGAAGCCGATCACGAGCTGCGTGAAGTTGTCGTCGTAGCGGGTCGCCTCGAGCGACAAGTGCCACGGATCGCGGTAGTAGAGGCGCACGCCGGCGCCGAGCATCAGCCCGTCGTCCCGGAAGTCGTTGTCCGGAAGATCGATGTCGGTATCGATGCGCGCACGGTAGTAGCCGGCCTTGCCGTAGAGCCGCACCGGACCGACGGCGAAGCGCGGCACGAGCGCGACGCGGTAGAGCCACGCATCGTTGCCGTCGATCTCGCGGAGGATCAGCGGGCAAACGGCCCCTTCCGGGCACGGCGTCGCGCGGCCGTCGAACTCGCCGTAGCGGGTCATGCCGAGCTCGACCGCCCAGCGATCGTGAAAAGCGACGCCGACATCGAAGCCGTACGCGATCGAGCCGTCGTCGAGCGTGCCGTTGAACGGCGCACCCAGCGGCAAATCCGCCCGCGCCCAACCGACCTGAACGCCCGCGTACGGCTGCGCGACTGCCGCCGGCGCGCAACACACCAAGACCGCAGCCCAAAATATCCGTCTCATCCACCGCACTCCTTTCCGCGAGCGCGAAAAGAGGCAAGATCCTTGCCACCACCACTCACCACAACCGGCGGTCACCACAACCGGCGGTCCACTCCCATCGCAGACCCGAGTGTCGCGCGCAGGAATGCGCGCGCGACAGCGCACATGGATATGTTCACGGCGGTCCCTCGGAGGGGCGATACACGGCAGGGCCCCTGCGATGACCTGGATGCGGGGCTATCACGGCGCGGGCCGCTGAAATAGCGAACATCGAATACGCGGAATGGGAGTGGGCTCCGCTACACCCGCGCTACCATGCGTCCCATGTCCGCCGAGCTGCACTCCACCTGGGATCGCGCCGCCGCACGCGACGGACGCTTCGACGGCAAGTTCCTGGTCGGCGTGCTGAGCACCGGCATCTATTGCCTGCCGTCGTGCCCCGCGCGTCCGCCGCGTCCGGAGAACGTTCGCGTGCTGCCGGACGAGGCCGCCGCGCTCGCCGCGGGCCTCCGCCCGTGCAAGCGCTGCCGCCCCGACCTCTTCTACCGCGGCGAGGACGCCGACGAAGCCCTGTTCGCCGCGCTCGCGGAGCGAGTCCGCGCCGCACCCGAGCGCTTCCCGAGCACGGCGGCACTCGCGCGTGCATGCGGCGTCAGCGCGAGCAAGCTCGCGTCGCTCGTCCGCGAGCACGCGCACTTGACGCCTGCCGCATGGCTGAAGCGCGAGCGCGTGCGAGCGGCCTGTCGGCTGCTCCTCGAAACCCGCACGAAGGTCGTCGCGGTCGGCGAGGCGGCGGGCTTCGAGAGCGAGTCGGCGTTTCACCGGCAGTTTCTCGCGATCACGCGGATGACGCCCGGCGCGTATCGCGCGCTCGCCGACGCGCGCGTCTTCATGCTGCAGCTGCCCGCCGGCTATCGCGCGAGCGAGGTGCTCGCCTATCACGGCCGCGATCCCGAGAGCCGGAGCGAGCGGGTCGAAGGCAACCGCATCCACAAGGCGCTCGTGACCGAGGACGGCGGCGTCGTCCTCGAGCTCGCGCTCGAGCGCGGTGCGGCCTGGTGCAGCGTGCACGCCTCGCGCACGCTCGGGGCGCGCTCGATGCAAGCGCTGCACACCGTCGCGGTCAGGATGCTCGGTCTCACGACCGACGTCGTGCCGTTCGAGACGCGGACGAGCCGCGAGCCGCGCTTCGCCGAGCTGATCGCCCGCCGCCGGGCCTTGCGCCTCCCGCTGACGGCGACGGGCTTCGATGCGCTCTGCTGGGCGATCATCGGCCAGCAGATCAACCTCGCATTCGCGAGCGCGCTGCGGCGGGAGCTGCTCGAGCTCGCCGGTCCGAAGGTGGACGGCTTACGGGCGCATCCGTCCCCGGCCGAGGTCGCGCGCCTCGATCCGGCCGAGCTCGCGCGCCGACGCTACTCGCGCAGCAAGGCCGAGTACCTGCTGACGGCCGCGCGCGCGGCCGCTTCCGGCGAGCTCGATCCCGAGCGGCTCGGCGAAGGCTCCGCCGCCGCCGCGGAGCGAGCGCTCACGCAGCTGCGCGGCGTCGGCACGTGGACCGCGCGCTACGTGCTGATGCGCGGCGCCGGCTTCGCGGACTGCGCGCCGGTCGGCGACGTCGCGCTCGCGGCCGCGCTCGCCCGGCTCTACGGCATGGACGAGCGGCCGAAGCCTGCGGAGGTCGAAGTGCTGATGCGACCGTTCTCGCCGTACAGGAGCCTCGCGACGTTTCATCTTTGGCAAAGCTTGAGGGATCCCCAATGAGTGACGGAGCAGAACGCTGGGGCACGATCGAGACGCCGTTCGCGACGTTCGCGGCGTGGGTCGATTCGGCGGGCCGCGTCACGCGATTCCGCTTGAGCGCGGACGGCGCGGCGACGATCGATCCGCACGCGGTGCACGACGAGCGCGCGATCGCGCACGTCAGGCGGCAGGTCGAGGAATACTGCGCCGGCTCGCGCAAGGTCTTCGAGATCGAGCGCGCGGCCCGCGGCACTGCGTTCCAGCACGCGGTCTGGGAAGCGCTGCTCGAGATTCCGTACGGCTCGACGGCGAGCTACGGGGAGATCGCGAAAGCGGTCGGCCGGCCCGGCGCGGCGCGCGCGGTCGGGCTCGCGAATGCGAACAACCCGATCGCGCTGATCGTCCCCTGCCACCGCGTGATCGGCTCGGACGGCACGCTGACCGGCTACGGCGGCGGCCTGCCGCTGAAGCGCGCGCTGCTCGCGCACGAGGCGCGCGCGAGCGGCGGCGAGCTGTTCTAGAGCGGCGCTACTCGATGCCGAGCAGCTCGACCTCGAAGACGAGCGTCGCGCCCGCCGGGATCGGGCCCTGGCCCTGATCGCCGTAGGCGATGTCGGCCGGGCAGACCAGCTTCGCCTTGCCGCCGACCTTCATCTTCTGCAGGCCCTCCGTCCAGCACGGGATCACGCCGTCGAGCGAGAGCTGGATCGGCTGACCGCGCGCGACCGAGCTGTCGAACACGGTGCCATCGCGAAGCGTGCCGTGATAGTGCACGTTCACGAGATCGGTCGCGGTCGGGCTCGCGCCGGTTCCTTCCGTGATCGGAATGAAGATGAGCCCGGAAGCGGTGCGCTCCGCACCGCGCTCCTTCGCCATCTGCTCGAGGAACGGACCGGCCGCGTCGCGCTCCGCTTGCGCGGCGGCGGCGGCGCGCTGCTGCACGAGCGCCTGGATCCGCGGCACGTAGGCTTCGAGGTCGACCTTGCTCGGCCGGCCGAGCACCGCGTCGCTCATGCCGGCCGCGACGATCTCGACCTCCTCGGCCGTCAGATCGAACTGGCCGATGTTGCTGCCGATCGCCTGGCCGAGCGCGTAGAGAGTCTTGTCCTGATCCGTCTCGAGATCGGGCTGCGCGAGCGCCGCGGTCGTGCACAAGGCGAGCGACACCGCGACGGCGAAAGGACGTATCTGCACGGGGGTATCTCCTCGGGGGATTGGAACGGAGGGGCGCGATGGCGCCACGCTAGCGGAAATGGCCGGCCGTTGGCAAACGGCCGCTATCGGAAGCGCAGGTACGCAAGCCGGTTCGCCCCGCCGTCGGCGAACCAGAGCCGGTTCACGAGCCGCACCGGCGGCTCGCGGTCGCTGCCGGCGGTGAGCCCGACCGCGCGCGAACGCTCGCCGACCGGAAACTCGCGGATCACGCCGTCCGGCGTGACGCGCCCGAGCGTCGCGCCCTTCGTGTACCAGACGTTGCGATCGGGGCCGACGGCGATGTTGATCGGCGTGCCGGTCGGGCTCGGGATCGGAAATTCGGTGACCTCGCCGTCCATCGTGATCCGCCCGACCCGATTGCCGTCCGTCTCCTGACCGTCGAGACCGCCGGCGAGCTCGACGAACCACATCGCGCCGTCCGCGCCGGCCGTGATGTCGCCCGGGCCGGAGTTCGGGCGCGGCAGCGGGAACTCGGTGATTTCGCCCGTCGGCGTAATCCGCCCGATCTTGCTCGCGCGATACTCCGAGAACCAGATGTTGCCGTCCGGCCCGGCGGCGAGCGCGCGCGGCCCGCTGTCGGGCGTCGGGATCTCGAACTCGGTGATCTCGCCGCGCGGGGTGATCCGGCCGATCTTGCCGCCCGCGAACATGCCGAACCAGATGTTGCCGTCCGCCCCGAGCGCGATCGCGCGCGGCTGGCTCGCGGGGGTCGGGATCTCGAACTCGGTGATCTCGCCCGCGGCGGTGATCCGACCGATGCGGTTGCCGGTGTGCTCCGAGAACCACATGTTGCCGTCCGCGCCGAGCGCGATGATGCGCGGCGAGCTGTCCGGGTGCGGCAGCGGATAGAGCGTGAGCCCCGAGCCGTCCGGGCTCATCCGGCCGATCGCGTTCGCGCTCGCGAGCGTGAACCAGAGCGTGCCGTCGGGGGCGATCGCGATCGTCGTCGGGCCGGCGTCGGGCTCCGGCAACGGGAAACCGACGACGCTGCCGTCCGCCTCGAGGCCCGTCTCGCCGGCGTCGAGCCAGCGCTGGTCCTGCCCGCAGGCGGCGCCCGATAACGTACCGATCACCATCAGCAGCAGTCCTCGCGCCATGTGGCCCCGCTCCGGGATCGCAGACGGGCCCTATGGTAGCCCGTCTCGGCCCCCGCGCCGCGAGCTCCCTCGCTCGGGCACCTCGGAGGAGCCGTCCTTCCCGCCGGCGCGACGCCGATGCTATGTTGGCCGCAGGGTAAGAACGAAGAACTTCCGAAGGAGGCGCCGATGCTCACCCGCCGCGAATACCTCGCTCTGTCCGCCAAGGCTTGCGCCGCGCTCGCGCTGGCCCCACGGATCGCCGCCGCGCAGGCGCGAGGCAACGTGATCACGCGCCCGATTCCGAAGACCGGCGAGGAGCTGCCGATCATCGGGCTCGGCAGCTCGGCGACCTTCCAACGGGTGGCGGAGGAGTCCGGGCCCGAGGCGGTCGGCGCGGTGATCCGCGCGATGCTCGATCAAGGCGGCACCGTGTTCGACACGGCGCCGAGCTACGGCCGATCGGAGGAGATTGCGGCGCGAGCCGTCAACGACCTCGGCATCGCGGATCGCATCTTCTGGGCGACGAAGCTGAACGTCGTGCCGTTCCGCAGCACCGAGCCCGCCGATCCCGCGGCGGCGCGCCGGCAGCTCGAGACCTCGATCGAGCGCATCGGCCGCGCGCCGGACCTCGTGCAAGTCCACAACATCGCGGACATGCAGACGCAGTTCCCGATCCTCGAGGAAGCGAAGCAGGCCGGGCGCGTCCGCTACATCGGCACGACGTCGACCTTCAAGCCGCAGTACGAGGCGCTCGAGCAGCTGATGCTCGAGGAGCCGTTCGACTTCATCGGCATCGACTACGCCGTCGACAATCTGAGCGCCGAGGAGCGGCTGTTCCCGATCGCCCTCGATCGCGGAATCGCCGTCATGGTGTACATGCCGTTCGGCCGCACGCGTCTCTGGCAGCGGGTCGAGGGACGCGAGGTCCCGGATTGGGCCCGCGAGTTCGGCGCCGAGACGTGGGCGCAGTTCTTTCTCAAGTTCGCCGCGTCGCATCCGGCCGTCACGGTCGTCACGCCGGCGACGGGACGGGCCGAGCACATGGTCGACAACATGGCGGCCGCGCGCGGCCGTCTGCCGGACGAGCGCGAGCGGCGGCGGATGGTCGAGTTCATCGAGAATCTGCCTTCATAGCCGGTGCTATAGTGACTCCCGGGCCGCGTCGGGCGCGCCGTCCCGGCGTGCGCGCGGCCGGGACACACGCGTACGAGCCTGCGAAGCCTATCGTTCCTCGCGCGTAGCTTCCGCCGCCGGGCCGGCGCTACCCGTGAACTGGCGCGGCGGCCCGCCGCGCCCGACGAGCACGACTCCGAAGCGTCGCGGCACCGTGCGCTGCTCCGAGCGATCGACGAAAGCTTTTGCGTCATCCGCGTCCTGTTCGAGGACGAACGTCCGGTCGACTGGGTCTTCGTCGAGACCAATCGCGCGTTCGAGCGGCTATCCGGGCTCGAGAACGTCGCCGGCAAGCGGATTCGCGAGCTGACGCCGAGCGTCGAGCAGAAGTGGCTCGATCTCTACGGCCGGGCCGCAGCGACCGGCGAGCCGATGCGCGTCGAGCTCGACGCCGCCAGCGGGCGCTGGTACGACGTGTTCGCATGCCGCGTCGGGCCGCCCGAGCGGCGCGAGGTCGGCGTCTTCTTACGGGAAATCACCGACAGGAAGAGCATCGAGTTCGCACTCCGCGAGAGCGAGGAACGATTCAGGCTGCTCGTCGAGTCCGTGGCGCAGGCGGTGTGGGAAGCGGAACCGGACGGCACCGTGCACGGCGACGCGGCCTCGTGGCGCGCGTATACCGGTCAGACCCTCGACGAGGTGCAGGGCTCGGGCTGGCTCGATGCGGTGCACCCCGACGACCGTGCATTTGCGCAAGCGCGCTGGCAGCACGCGCTCTCCACCGGCATGCGCTTGAACGCCGAGTTCAGACTGCGCCGCGCCGGCGGCGGCTGGCGGTGGACGAACGTGCAAGCGGCTCCGGTGCTCGGGCCGGACGGCGCCGTGCGCAAATGGGTCGGTATGAACATCGACATCACCGCGCGCAAGCGAGCGGAGCGACAGCTCGCCGAGACGGCGGCCGCTCTGCGCGAAGCGGATCGGCACAAGGACGAGTTTCTCGCGACGCTCGCGCACGAGCTGCGCAACCCGCTCGCGCCGATCCGCAACGGGCTCGACATCCTCGGGCTAACGATCCGCGGCAACGCGGGCGCCGAGCGCACGGTCGCGATGATGGAACGGCAGTTGAGCCACCTCGTGCGACTAGTCGACGACCTTCTCGACGTGAGCCGCATCTCCCGCGGCAAAGTCACGTTGCAGATGGGCACCGTCGTGCTCGACGAGGTGCTCGCGGCCGCGCTCGACTCGAGCTGGCCGCTGATCGAGCGCAAGCGGCTCGACGTCGTGCCCGAGATCGGCGACGAGACGCTCCGCGTGTACGGCGACTTCGCCCGGCTCACCCAGGTATTCACGAACCTCATCTCGAACGCCGTGAACTACAGCGAGACCGGCGGCAGCATCCGCGTGTCCATCATGCGCGAAGGCGACGAGGCGGTCGTGCGCGTTCGCGATCGCGGCGCCGGCATTCCGCCGGACGCGATCGGCAGTCTGTTCGAGATGTTCCGCCAAGCGCCGGGCGCGCGAGCCGGCGGTCTCGGGATCGGCCTCGCGCTCGTCCGCCAGCTCGTCGAGCTCCACGGCGGCAGCGTGCGCGCGTTCTCCGAGGGCCCGGGGCACGGCAGCGAGTTCGTCGTCCGCCTGCCGCTCGCGCCGGCCGGCGCGCGGGGCGCGCGCCGGCCGTAGCGGGATCAGCCGCGCTCCATCGGCAAGTCGGGGTCGGCCGTCCACTCCGCGAGAGAGCCGTCGTAGACGGCGACGTTCGGCACGCCGAGCGCGGCGAGCGCAAGCGCGTCGGAGCTCGCGGCGATGCCGGCGCCGCAATAGGTGATCGTGCGCGCGCCGCCGAGCGCGCCGGCCTCCTCGAAGCGCCGCCGCAACGCTTCGGGCGGCAGATACGCGTGCGTTTGCGGATCGACGAGCGATTCGCAGTAGACGTTCACGCTGCCCGGAATCCGGCCGGCGCGCGGGAACCGCGTCTTCGCCTCGCCGCGAAACTCTTCGGGTGTCAGCGCATTCACGAGCACGGCGCTCCGCTCGCGCACGGCGGCGAGCACCTCGTCCTTGTCGGCGACGAGCTCCGGGCGGTAGCGCGGCACGAACGTCGCGGCGGCGATCCGCGGCGACTCGCTCGATACCGGCCGGCCTTCCGCGAGCCACTTGCGGAAGCCGCCGTTCAGCACGGCCACCTCGTCGTGCCCGAACACGCGCACCATCCACCACACGCGCGCGGCCCATGCGTGGTTGCCGCGGTCGTACAGCACGACGCGCGTGTCGTTGCCGACGCCGAGCGCACCGATCCTCGCGGCGAACTCCTCCGGCGCGGGGAGCATCATCGGCAACGGGCTCCCGACGTCCCGCAGATCGTTCAGCACGTCCACGAAGACGCTGCCCGGGATGTGCGCGGCCTCCCATTGCGGCCGCGCGCCGGCGAACGTGTAGGTGCCGTCGTCGAGGTGCCGCATCGCCACCGAGCAGTCGAGGATCCGCAGATCCTCACTGCCGAGCATCGAGTGCAGCCAATCGGTCTCGACGAGCGGCGTCGGGAGCCGCGTCCGATCGTCTGCGGAAAGCTCGTTTGTCATGCGGGTCATCCTTGCAGCCGCACGACGCGAGGGCAAGCGGTGGTATGGTCCTTGCTCATCGACGGCTGGCGAAAACACCGCGGAGACCGCCATGAGACGAGCGCCGTTCGGCCCGACCGGCATCGAGGTGCCGTTGCTCGGACAGGGCACGTGGAACATGGAGCGCGACGACGAGCGCGAGGCGATCGAGGCGCTGCGCGTCGGGATCGATCTCGGCATGACGCACATCGATACGGCCGAGCTCTACGGCAGCGGACGAGTCGAGCGGCTCGTCGGCCGCGCGATCGCGGGCCGCCGCGACGAGGTGTTCCTCGTCTCGAAGGTGCTGCCGCAGAACGCGTCGTACCGCAGCACGCTCGCGGCCTGCGAGGCTTCGCTCGAGCGGCTCGGCACGGACCGGCTCGACGTCCATCTGCTCCACTGGCGCGGGCGCGTGCCGCTCGAGGAGACGATCCGTGCGTTCGAGGAGCTGCTCGCCGCGGGCAAGATTCGCGCGTACGGCGTCAGCAACTTCGACGTCGACGACCTCGAGGAGGCCGTGCGGATCGCGGGCGAGAACCGCATCGCCTGCAACCAGGTGCTGTACCACCTCGGCGAGCGGTCGATCGAGCACAACGTCATCCCGTGGTGCGCGGAGCACGGGGTCGCGCTCGTCGCGTACAGCCCGCTCGGCAGCGGCAGCTTCCCGTCGCCGCGGAGCGCCGGCGGCCGGGTGCTCGCGGAGATCGGCGCGCGGCACGGACTCACGCCGGAGCAGGTCGCGCTCGCGTTCCTCGTCCAGAAGGGCAACGCGTTCGCGATCCCGAAGGCGTCGCGCGTCGCGCACGTGCGCTTGAACGCCGCGGTCGGCGACGTCGAGCTCGACGAGCAGGCGCTCGCGGCGATCGACGCCGCCTTCCCGGCGAAGCGGCGCCGCAGCCTACCGATGATCTAACGCCAGGAGCGGGCTGCGACCGCTGCGCCGCGACAGACCAACACGCCGCAGCGCGGCGGTCGCGGCTGGACAGCCGCTCCTACAACGGGCAGGTGCCGGTCGTGCCGCGAATCGCCGTCGCCTCGCTCGGCGCCTCGCCGCGCGCGTCCGCGATCCGAACGTTCGTCGCGAGCGTGAACACGCTGTCGCCGCCGTCGTCGAACAGCGCTTCCGCGTACACCGCGCGATAGCCTTCGGCCGGCCACTCGAGGTCGTACACCCACGCGCCGTCCTCGAGCACGGCGGGCGCGCGGACGAACTGCGCGTTCACGAAGCCCGCATCCGCGGAGTCGGCCGTCCATGCCGCGACCGCGGCCGGGGCCGGCGAGCCGCGCACGCAGATCCGCAGCGCGCCGTCGCGTTCCTCGAACTCCCAGTCGAGGTCCGGCAGCGGCACGCCGTCGGCCGACTGCCGGTGCAAAGCGCCGAGCGATGCCAGCAGACGCGCGTAGTCCTCGATCCCGTGGCCCTGATTCGGCAGATACAGCGCGTACTTCGGCTCCGGCAGCTCGTCCCAGTAGAGATTCATCGCGTCGAGCGGGAAATACGGGTCGTTCGTGCCGACGACGATGAGCTTCGGCTGCAGGAACCGCTCTCGGTAGGTCCACGGATCGACGATGCGCCGCAGCGCCTCGCCGCGCTCGCCGCCGAGCACCTCGTGCAGGTTGCGGCGCGTGTACGGCGAGAGCGCCGGCGACGGCGCTCCCCATACCGTCGACTGATACGGCATGTGCTCCGCGAAGTTCAGGACGTCGATCACGACCGGCACGAGCGCCGCCGCGCGCGGCTCGACCGCGCCCGCGAGCCATGTCGTCCAGCCGCGCTTCGAGCCGCCGATCACCGTGAACCGCTCGAGCGCGGTATCCCATTCGGCCGCCGCGAACGCCTGCGCCGCGTCCATGCCGCGCACGACGCTCTTCACCATCGGCAAGAGCAGCGGCCACTCCGCGTCGCCGCTCGCGAGGTATTGCTCGAACGTGTGCCCGATCAGCTCGTCCTCGCGCAGCCCGAAGAGCGGCTGGAACGGCACCTGGGCGAGCACGGCGACGACGGTGCCGAGGCGGTGCGCCATCTGCACGAAGAGCTCGGCGCGCTCGGGCAGCTCCGTCGCGGGCGTGGTTTCGTTGCTGTCCCGCCAGCGCCCGCCGCCGATCACGAACAGGCCCTGGCGCACCGTCGTCGGCGCGGCATCCGGTTTGATCAGGAACAGCTGATGCTTCCAAGGCGTGCCGCGCCACGTCTGCGACGTCAGCATGAGCTCGGCGACCTCGGCGCCGGGCACGCGATGGCGGGCCAGCACGCGCCACTCGAAGCTCGCATCGGGCGCGGCGACGTACTCGGCGAGCGCGCTCTCGGGCGGTGCGTCGGGGTTCGCGTGCGCGAACGAGGCGAGCACGGCGAAGAGCAATACCGGCAACCATCGCATCCCTGGGTCTCCTTTCCCGCAACGGCAGATCGATTGGACCGCGGCGGACGCGGTCGGTGCCTTCTGCGCCGCGCGCGGTCGAAAGCCGGAAGATCGCGGCTGGACAGCCGCTCCTACCGCCGGGCGGTGAGCTTCAACAGGCGGCCGCCGTCCTCGAGCACCCAGAGCGCGCCGTCCGGTCCCTGCTCGAGCGCGCGGATACGCGCCCGCATCGCGTAGCGCTCCGCCTCGCGGGCGCTCGTCCCGTCGAGCTCGACCCGGACGATCGCCTGCGACGACAGTCCGCCGATCAGCGCGTCGCCGCGCCACTCCGGAAACTCGTCGCCGTCGTAGAAGAGCAGGCTCGACGGCGAGATCACCGGCGTCCAGGAGAGCACCGGCGGCACGAACTCCGGACGCGTGTCGTGGTTCGGGATGCGCCTGAAGTCGTAATGGTTGCCTTCCGAGACGATCGGGTAGCCGTAGTTCGCGCCCCGCTCGACGAGGTTCAGCTCGTCGCCGCCGCGCGGGCCCATCTCGACGTTCCAGAGCCTGCCGGCCGCGTCGAACGCGAGACCGAGCGGATTGCGATGACCGAGCGACCAGATCTCCGCGGTGACGCCGCCGCGCTCGGCGAACGGGTTGTCCGCGGGGACCGACCCGTCCTCGTGCAGCCGGACGATCTTGCCGAGGTTGCTCGCCATGTCCTGCGCCGGGTCGAACTTCTGCCGCTCGCCGGAGCTCACGTACAGATAGCCGTCGGGACCGAACGCGATCCGCTGCCCGTAGTGTCCGCGGCCGTCGACCTTCGGCACCTGCCGCCAGATCACCTCGAGGTTCTCGAGAGAGCCGCCGCCGGCCGCGTCGAGAACGAGCCGCGCCCGAGCGACCGCTGCGCCGGCGGTGCTGCGCTCGCCGGGCTCGGCATAGCTCAGATAGACGAGCGCGTTGTCCGCATGGCTCGGATGCAGGACCACGTCGCCGAGACCGCCCTGCCCGCCGTAGGCCACTCGCGGCACGCCCCGGATCTCGCCGATCGACCCGTCCCGACCGACGAGCCGCAAGCGTCCGCGCTTCTCCGTGACGAGCAGCCGGCCGTCCGGCAGGAAGGCCATCGCCCACGGCTCGTCGAGCTCCGCGACCGGCGTCGCGATGAAGGGGTTCTGCTGAGCGAACGAAGGGGCCTCCGGGCCGCCGCAGGCGGCGAGCGCGAACGCGTAGGCGAGCACGGTCGAGCGTCGAAGCATGGCGCGCGTCCTCGGAGAGCCGGCGTACGGCGACTCTACCATCGGGGCACGGCCGCCGCGGCGGGGAGAGTCGCGGCGCGGAGGCCGCTGCGACCGAAGAGTCGCGGCTGGACAGCCGCTCCTACGGGGGTGCAGCCGCTCCGCCAGAATTCCGCAGCATTCGGCCGCGCCGCGCCACGATCGAGCACCGCCTCTGCATTCCGTTCCGGCGCAATGAGCGCATCGACGGACGTTCCGGAGGGAGGCGATGGGCAATCGCGAACGTTGGTCCTGCCGCGCGGCGCTCGAGCGGTGCGCCGCGGCGCTTTGGCTCGCCGCGATCGCGGCGCTGCTGTTCGCGACGCTGACCGCGCAGCTCGCGCGCGCGGACGCACCGGCGGACGTCGGCGCGGGCACCCTGCTCTTCCGCTCCGAGGCGGGCTTCGATCCGGCAGCGCCGCTCGCGACCGACGTCCGGATCGCGGTCGCCGGCATCGTCGCGCGCGTCGCGATCGTGCAGCGCTTCCGGAACGCAGGCCCCGACTGGGCCGAGGCGCTCTACGCCTTGCCGCTGCCGGACGACGCGGCGGTCGACCGGCTCGCGATTCGGATCGGCGACCGGCTGATCGAGGGCGAGATCCGCGAGCGCGAGGAGGCACGGCGGGTCTATCGCGAGGCCCGCGATGCCGGCCGGCGCGCGAGCATCGTGAGCCAGGCGACGCCGAACGTGTTCACGACCGCGGTCGCGAACATCGGCCCGGGCGAGTGGATCGACGTCACGATCGAATACCTGCAGACGGCGCGCTACGACGCGGGCGAGTGGAGCTTGCGGCTGCCGCTGACGCTGACGCCCCGTTACGGCACGCCCGACACGCCCGAGCAGCGGGATGAGCAGGCGCTCGAGAGCGTGCCGGCCAGGATCGGGCCGGAGCACGCGGCGGCGTACAACGAAGCGGCGATCGAGGCGGTCCTCGTGCCCGGCGTCGCGCTGACGGAGGTGACGGGCCGCGGCCATGACGTCGCCGTCACGGCCGACGGCGACAGATACCTGATCCGCACGCTCGCCCCGCGCGTCCCGATGGACCGCGACTTCGTGCTCTCGTGGCGGCCGGCCCTCGGGCGCGAGCCGGTCGTCGCGGCCGTCGCCGAGACGCGCGGCGACACCACCTACGCGCTCTTGATGCTGCTGCCGCCGGAGAGCGTGCACGGCAACCGGGCCGGCCCACGCGAGCAGATCTACGTGATCGACACGTCCGGCTCGATGGCGGGCCAGGCGCTCGCGCAGGCGCAAGCCGCGCTGAAGAACGCGCTCGGCCGCTTGAACGGCGGCGACCGCTTCAACGTCATCCAGTTCAACTCGGTCACGTCGGCGCTCTTTCCGGCGCCGGTGCCGTTCAGCTCGGCAAGCCATGCGGAGGCGCTGCGCTACGTCGACCGGCTGCAGGCGGACGGCGGCACGGAGATGGAGCCGGCCGTCACGGCGGCGCTGGCGCAGCCCTCCGCGGAGGGTTACCTGAGACAGCTGATCTTCCTGACCGATGCCGGCGTCGCGAACGAGACGAGCCTCTTCACGACGATCAAGCGCGGGCTCGGCGACGCCCGTCTCTTCACCGTCGGCATCGGCGCTGCGCCGAACTCGCACTTCATGCGCAAGGCCGCCGCGTTCGGCCGCGGCACGTTCACGCACATCGCGAGCACCGCCGAGGTCGAGCCAGCGATGGACGCGCTGTTCGCGAAGCTCGACCAGGTGGCGCTGCGGGACGTGCTGGTCGATTGGCCGGACGCGCTCGAGCTGTATCCGCACCAGGTACCCGACCTGTACGCCGGCGAGCCGATTGTGATCGCCGCGAGCTACCCGGCGCGCCCGGGGCCCGTCGAAGTCGAGGTCAGCGGCCGCGCGAACGGCATACCCTGGTCCGAGGTCGTCGCGATCGAGGCCCGCGATGCGGCGGGAATCGCCTCGCTCTGGGCACGGCGGAAGATCGAGTTCCTGCTCGACAGCCGCGTCGATGGCGTGCGGGAGGAAGTCGTCCGCGCGCTCGTGCTCGAGGTCGCCCTCGAGCACGGGCTCGTGTCGCCGTACACGAGCCTCGTCGCGGTCGACCGCGAGCCCGCACGCTCGGCCGCGGCCGCGCTCGCGCGGCGGCAGGTCGCGAACATGGCGCCCGCCGGCCACGCCTACACGCCGTTGCCGCAGACCGCGAGCCCGGCCCCGCTCTTCCGCGTGCTCGGCCTCGCGCTGCTCGCGGCCGCGGCCGCCCTGTTCGCGCGCCGCAGATGACCCGCGCCGCCGCAACCCTGCTGCTCGCAGCCGCGGCCGTCTCGCTCGCGCTCGGCCTGTGGATCCCGCTGAAGGCCGAGCTCGCGCAGGTGCTGCTCGCGCGCGCATGGCAGGTCGCGCGCTCGGACCCGGCGCGGATCGCCCGCCCGTGGCCGTGGGCGGACACGTGGCCGGTCGCGCGGCTCACGTTGCCCGGTGCGGACCGGCCGCTGACGGTGCTCGCCGGCGCCTCGGGCCGCAACCTCGCGTTCGGGCCCGCGCTGCTCGACGGGACGGCCGCACCGGGCGACGACGGCGTCGCGGTCATCGGCGGACACCGCGACACGCATTTCCGCGCGCTCGCGGACGTCGCGCCGGGCGATCGGCTGGCGGTCGAGCGGGCGGACGGGCGAGTATTCGTGTTCGAGGTGACGGCGACCGACGTCGTCGACGCGTCGAGCGCGCGGCTCGCGCTCGACGCGACCGAGCCCGTGCTCGCGCTCGTGACGTGCTATCCGTTCGACGCGGTCGCGCCCGGCGGCAGCCTGCGCTACGTCGTCACGGCCGTCGCGCTCTGAGGGCGCCGGGCGTGCGCCGCCGCGTCAGCTGACGGCGCAGTCGCCGACGTACATCTCCGGCCGCGACGTGAAGCCCGGCAGGACGGTCGGCGAATACTCGTGACGCGTCTGCACGGCCTTCATGCGGCCGTTCGCGCTCTCCTGCGCGAGGACGGTCGTGATCCGCAACGGCCCCGCGTCGCTCATCTGCAGGAAATGCAGATAGCCCTGCGCATAACGGACCGAGATGAACGTGTTGCCGAAGTCGCTGCCGGCCTCGGCGGTGCCCTCGTCGATGTCGATGTCGAAGAAGGTCGCCTCGAGCCGCGAATCGCCGACCTCGATCGCGGGCTCGGCGCCGTTCCAGTTACCGGTGACGAGCTTGCCGAACGAGCACTCGATCCGCGTGGCGCTCGAGAGCCGCCGCTCGAGATCGCGCGACTGCGCCGCCGCATCCGGCGATCCCGAGAACGGCAGCACCGTGGCCGCAGCCGCGGCGAGGAAGTGAACGAGCCGTTTCTGCATGTGGTCGGTATTTAGCACGGCCTCGATCGATTTGCCACGTTCCGTGCAAATTGACCGCCGCGCGGAGCGACCGGGATAATCGGCCGAACCTGAAGGGGGAGACCGATCTTGCGCATCCCGAGGGCACTCGTCGCACTGCTAGTACTCACGCTGCCCGTCGCGCACAGCCAGAACGGCACGGCGCGTCTCGACGACCCGGAGCTGATCGCGCAGCTGCAACGCATTTTCCCCTCGGCCGACCACTTCTCGGCGAAAACCGGGAGCCCGCCGCATTACAAGGCGCTCGGCCCGGCCGCTTCGGGCCAGGAGCCCGAGGTCCTCGGCTACGCGTACTGGACCACGGAGCTCGAGCCGCTCGAGCGCGCGTTCGACGGTCCGGTCAAGATGCTGGTCGGCATGGATACCAAAGGCGTGATCGCCGGCGTCATCGTCACGGAGCATCGCGAGCCGTACGGCTACTTCTCCGTCGACCTTCCGGAATGGCCGAAGCAGTTCGAAGGCAAAAGCGTGCGCGACCGGTTCGCTTACGGCGAGGACGTCGACGCGATCTCGCGCGCGACGATCACGGTCACGAGCGCGAGCCGCGCGATCCGCAACAGCTCCCGCCGAATCGCCCGTGCGTACCTGACACCGCCCGAGCGGCAGCAGTGAGCGCGCGAACGCTCCTCGACCGCCTGCGCGCGGCGGCGCTCGGCGCGCTCGGCGGAGCCGCGCTGCTCGCGTGCGGCCCGCTGCATGCGCAGGACACGGCCGAGGACGACGGCGGCTGGGACTTCGACGATCTCGACGAGCCGGAGCCGACGCTCTTCGAGCTCTTCCAGGACCAAGCGCTCGAGGTCGGGCTGTTCGCGGCGTTCGCGACGCTCGCGATGGTGAGCTTCTTCAAGAAGAGCAAGCCGCTGAAGTACGTCGCGCTCGTCGCGTCCGTGCTCTACCTCGGCGTGTACAAGAGCCTGCTGCTCTCGGTCGTCAACATCTTCGGCTCGCTGAGCGCCGCGCTCGCAAGCCTCGACCTCGTGGAAGATCTGCCCGGCAGCCTGCCGATCTTCGCGTACAGCATCGGCTGGTACGCGTTCGCGATCTTCGCGGTCGTCACGACGGTGCTCTGGGGGCGCGTCTACTGCGGGCGCATCTGCGCGTTCGGCGCCCTGACGCAGCTGATCGACGCGGTCGTGCCGAAGCGATTCCAGATCGAGGTGCCGCCCGCGCTCGAGCGGCGCGCGAGCTACATCAAGTACGGCATCCTGTTCGGCGCGATCGGCTATTACTTCGTCACGCACGAGATCGTCTTCTATCGGTACATCGAGCCGTTCTGGCTGTTCACGTTCCAGGCGACGACGCCGCTTTGGATCGGGCTCGGCGTGCTGCTCGTCGCGAGCATCTTCGTCCGCAACCTGTATTGCCGGTTTCTCTGCCCTCTCGGCGCGGCGCTCGGGCTCTTGTCGACGCTCTCGGTGTTCAGGATCAAGCGTTGGTCCGCATGCAGCCAATGCGCGCTCTGCGAGAAGACCTGCGAGTGGGGCGCGATCCGCAACCGCAAGATCGTGATGACGGAGTGCGTCCGCTGCGACGACTGCGAGCGGCTCTATCACGACAAGGCGCGCTGCCCGCATTGGCTGCTGAAGGCGAAGGGCAAGGCCTGGACGCCGCCGAAGCCGCAAGCCGCCGCGCGCCCCCAGCCCGCCGCCGCCAAGCGCGCCTGATCGTCACCCCCCTCCGCTCTTCGCGGTAGGAGCGGCTGTCCAGCCGCGATCTTCGGCGCCGCGCGTTCTACCGGCACGACGCTCGAGTCGCGGCTGGACAGCCGCGCCTACCGACGGCGGCCGTGCGTGTGCGATGTCGCTGCATTGCGGACGCTTTTCGCCGTGCGTTGCAAGATTTGCTGAGCACAGGCGCGCAACCGATTCGCGCATGCGAACCGTGCGCAGTAGCATCGAACCATTGCGCGGAGCGAGGCTCGAAGCGATGCGGATCGTGCGCACGATCGAATGGAGCGCCTGGATCCTCGGCGTCGCACTCCTCGGGCTGTATGTCGCCGCACGCGCGGGATCCGAGCACGCACGAGCCGCCGCCGTCGCCGAGTTCGAGGCGGCACACCCGCAGGGCGCCGCAGCATCCGAAGCCGTCCCGGGCGAGCTCGCGACCGACGAGCAGCGCTATGCGATCGACCGCTCGCTTTGGTCGCCCGGCCGCGCGGCCGCATACGTCGAAGCCGCGGCGGCGCCCGGCACCGCCGACGCGATCCTGCGCATCCCGTCTCTCGCGCTCGAGGTGCCGGTCTACCCGAGCACGAGCGAGCTCGATCTGAACCGCGGCGCGGGCCACATCGAAGGCACGGCGCCGCCCGGCCCGGAGGGCCACGTCGGCATCGCCGGTCATCGCGACGGGTTCTTTCGCATGCTCGAGCGCCTCGCGCTCGACGCCGAGATGCACCTCGACACCCCGGCCGCGCGGCTTCGCTATCGCGTCGTCGACATCCGGATCGTCGCCCCGGAGGACGTGCACGTGCTCGCGCCCACCGTGAAGCCGACGCTGACGCTCGTCACCTGCTACCCGTTCTATTTCCTCGGCGCCGCACCGGAGCGATACATCGTCCGCGCGGAGCTCGTAGCCGAATCGCCGAGCGCTTCGCCGGAGCGATATGCGTCGACGGAGTCACCGGTTGTCTCAGGGCCGACACAGACGAGGAGGGAACCATGAACACGATCGGGAGAGTGGCAATCGCGGGGCTAGTCGCGCTCGCTGCGAGCGCGGGCGCGCTCGCGCAAGGGCGGGTCGATAGGGCATTCAGCGCGACCGGCACCGACTGCTCCGACGTCACGTGGTCGGAGGAAGCGCTCGAGCAGTACCCGAACATCGCGCGCGCCTGCCGCGACGTGCTCGAGCGAGATGGCCGCTACTACGTGCAGTTCGAAGGGACCGTCCGCCGCGTCGGCAACCTCGGCCAGCGGATCACGGTCGACTTCCGCGACGGCGACACGCTGACGCTGACGCCGCCGGAGAACATGACGCTGCTGATCAACGACCGCCAGACGCGCGTTCGCGATCTGCGTCCGGGCGACCGCCTGACGTTCTACGTGCCGCAGGATCAGCTCGCCGCGAGCTTCTTCGCCGGCGCGCCGGAGACGAGCGAAGAGCAGACGGTGCCGATCACGCCGGACGAGGAAGAGCGGCCGCTCGCCGCGGCGGCGCAGCCCGACCGCGACCGGTTGCCGCGGACGGCCGGCCCGCTGCCGCTGATCGGCGCGGCGGGCTTCGGTCTCCTGGCGCTCGGCGCAGGCCTGACGGCGCTCCGCCGTCTACGCCCTCGACGCTGACACGGCTCGGCACGCCGCGACTCCCTGCCGGTAGGAGCGGCTGTCCAGCCGCGACTGCCGCGGCGCGAACGCCGGCACGCCGCGACGCCGGAACGCGGCGCGGCGTCGATCGCCCGCGGCCGCGGCTGGACGGCCGCTCCTACACGGAGGGGCGCCGCGAGGGGTCGCGGCTGGACAGCCGCTCCTACACGGAGGGGCGCCGCGAGGGGTCGCGGCTGGACAGCCGCTCCTACGTGCGGTCGGGGCGCAGCGTGCGGTCGAGGAAGCCCGAGACGGCTTCGAGGCGCTCCTCGTCGAAGAACGCCGCGCCGCCGTGCGCGGCCCCGTGCACGACGATCAGCGCGACGTCGAGCCCGAGCTTGCGATAAGCGCCGTCGAGCTCGTGCGCCTGATTGATCGGCATCTGCGGATCCTGATCGCCGTGCAGCAACAGCAGCGGCGGATCGCTCGCGTCCAGATGGAACACCGGGCTCGCGAGCTGCGCGAGCTCGGGCGCCTGGTCCGGTAGCGCGCCGAGCAGCCGCTCGAGCGCCGGCTCCCGCACCCGCAGCCCGAGCGGGGTGGACTGCGCGAGGATCGTCGTCAGGTTCGACGCGCCGAAGAACGACACCGCCGCCTGCACGGCCGACGACTCGCCGCGATGCTCGCCGAGCGTGCCCTCGAGCTCCGCGTGCCCGTTCGTCACGCCGACGAGCGCCGCAAGATGGCCGCCCGACGACGCGCCGAGCACGGCGATCCGCTCCGCGTCGTAGCCGTGCTCCGCGGCCTTCGCGCGCAGATAGCGGATCGCGGCCTTGATGTCGTGGACCTGCGCGGGGAACCGCCCGACGCTCGCCCGCCGGAACTCGACCGACGCGATCGCGTAGCCGCGCGGCAGCAGCGCCGCGAGCGGCATGTCCGCCTTCGAGCCGAACTCCCAGGCGCCGCCGTGCACCCAGACGAGGAGCGGCGCGCCGCGCTCGTCCGGCAGATACAGATCGAGCAGCAGCGCCTCGCCGTCGGCACGCGCGTACTCGACGTCGGCGTGCGTCGGCGCGGTCTGCGCGGACGCGGCGCCGGCGGCCAGCAAGGCAGAGCCGAAGAGCATCGCGGAACGGATCGTGTCGGTATACGTCATTGTTGTTGTCTCCCTGAAGGGCGGCGGGGGTCCGCGGCCCGGCTACAGATCGTCGAGCGCGAGCGCCACCGTCGCGTCGGCCCACGCCGCCTCGCGCTGCGAGCGCACGAGCGCCGCCTCGTCGGAGCGATCCTGCGCGAGCAGGCTCTGCTCGAGCCCGAACAGCAGCCGCCCGTCGCGCGGAAACTTCGCGAGCGTCTCGCGGAACACCGCCTCCGCCTCGCGCGCCCGGCCGTTCTCGAGCAGCGCGGCGCCGAGCGATTGGCGCACCGGATAGAACCACGCGGGCGGCTCGTCGTACTGGATCGTCCGCTCGATCTCGACCGCCCGGCGCCACTCCTCGATCGCGCGCTCGCCTTCGTCCCGCGCCTCGGCGATCTGCGCTTCGAGCGTCGCGGCGGCGAGCGCGAGCACGTCCGCGGCTTTGTTGTTCAGCAGATACTGCGACTCCTCCGGCACCGCCGCACGCTCCCGCTCGAAGCGGCGCTGCTCGGCCTCCGCCCGGCGGAGATCGCCCTGCGCCGCATAGGCCATCGCCCGCGCGTAGCGCCAGAACGCGTGCTCGAGCTCGCGGTCGGCGATCGGCGCGCGGCTCTCGACGATCCCGTCCCAGCGCCCGAACCGCAGGTCGACCATCAGCGGGTAGAGCCTGAAGCCCTCGAGCATCTGCATCTCGA
>CAYWGQ010000032.1:7362-25389 GCA_964457725.1 uncultured Gammaproteobacteria bacterium | reverse complement strand
CCGAGACTTCGTATTTCAAGGGTCCGGATGCGGTCTGGGTGAAGCTGGTAATCCCGACCGCCCCCAAGGGCGTGGGCATCGATCAGTTTGGCCCGTTGGATACTCAAACCAGCATTACGGTACGCCGATAAGTCCTTATAGAGTCGCACCACGGGCGGTCGAGCCGGACGGCAACCGACGGCACGCGGGGCAGACTGTCCGTCCCCGGCCGCGGCGGAGCGGTTTTTGCGAGGACTTAGTTCTGCCGCACGATTGTCCGTGGAGAGCGCCCCCGCTACTCCACCGTCACCGACTTCGCCAAATTCCGCGGCTGATCCACGTCCGTCCCCTTCAGCACCGCAACGTGATACGCGAGAAGCTGGAGCGGCACGGTATAGACGAGCGGCGCGATCAGCCGGTCGACGTGCGGCATCGTCACGACCTTGATGCCGGGCTCGGCGTCGATGCCGGTGTCCCGATCGGCGAACACGTAGAGCCGGCCGCCGCGCGCGCGCACGACCTGCATGTTCGATTTCAGCTTGTCGAGCAGGTCGTTGTTCGGCGCAACGACGATGACCGGCATCTCCTCGTCGATCAGCGCGAGGGGGCCGTGCTTGAGCTCCCCTGCGGCATACGCCTCGGCGTGTATGTACGAGATCTCCTTCAGCTTCAGCGCCCCTTCCATCGCGATCGGCCACATCGGGCCGCGGCCGAGGAAGAGCGCGTGCTGCTTCTCGGCGAAGTCCTCGGCGAGCAGCTGCAGCGTGTCGTTCATCGCGAGCGCCTGCTCGACGGCGGTCGCCGCGTGATAGATGTGCGGCACCAGCTCGCGCTCGCGCTCGCCGGTCATGCCGCGCTCGCGCGCGAGCATCAGCGTCACGAGCAGCATCGATAGCAGCTGCGTCGTGAACGCCTTCGTGCTCGCGACGCCGATCTCGGGGCCGGCCTGCGTCATCATCACGAGGTCGGACTCGCGCACCATCGAGCTGTGCGGGCTATTGCAGATCGTGAGCGTCCCGAGATACCCGGAGCGCTTCGCGAGCCGCAGCGCCTCGAGCGTGTCGGCCGTCTCCCCCGACTGCGACAATGTGACGAACAGCGTGCCGGGCGGCACGACGACCTTGCGGTAGCGGTACTCGCTCGCGATCTCGACCTGGCACGGGATGCCGGCCAGGGACTCGACCCAGTAGCGGCCGACGCTACCCGCGTGGTAGCTCGTGCCGCACGCGACGATGTGCAGGTGGCGCGCCTCGGCGAGCAGCTCGCGCGCGCGCGGGCCGAGCGATTCGGTGATCACTCGGCCGTCTGCGAGCCGTCCGTAGAGCGTGTCTGCGAGCGCGGCCGGCTGATCGAAGATCTCCTTCAGCATGAAATGCCGATACGGGCCCTTGTCGGCCGCGTCCGGCGTCCACTGCGTCTCGTGCACGCTGCGCTCGACGGGGCGGCCGTCGGCGTCGTAGATGCGCACCGCCTCGCGCGTGATGTCGGCGATGTCGCCCTGCTCGAGATAGATGAACCGCTGTGTCACCGGCAGCAGCGCGGGCACGCCGCTCGCGACGAAGTTCTCGCCGATGCCGAGCCCGATCACGAGCGGGCTCGCGACGCGGGTCACGACGATCCGATCGGGATTCGCCGCGTCGAACACGAGCAGCGCGTACGCGCCGAGGAACCGCTTCACCGAGACGCGCACGGCCTCGAGCAAGTCCATGCCCTGCTTCAGGTGGTCGTAGATCAGGTGCGCGGCGACCTCGGTATCGGTCTCGGACGCGAACTCGTAGCCTTTGCCGATCAGCTCCTCTTTGATCTCGGCGTAGTTCTCGATGATGCCGTTGTGGATCACGGCGACGCGGCCGCCCGACACGTGCGGGTGCGCGTTCGCCTCGGTGACGCCGCCGTGGGTCGCCCAGCGCGTGTGCGCGACGCCGAGCCGGCCGGCGAGCGGCGAGGCGGCGAGCTTCTCGTCTAGCTGCGCGACCTTGCCGACGGTGCGGCAGAGACCGAGCTCGCCCGAAGGCTGCACGACTGCGACGCCCGCCGAGTCGTAGCCGCGGTACTCGAGCCGCCGCAGACCCTCGATCAGCACGGGCACGATGTTGCGTTCCGCGATTGCGCCGACAATGCCGCACATAAGCGTTCCGTCCCTCGATTGCGTTCAGGTCAACGGCAGCTGGCCGTTCCGGTCATCCCTTCTTCTTCTGCGGGCGCCGCCACCCGTCGATGCTCGACTGCCGCGAGCGCGCGACCGTCAGCTTGCCGGCCGGCGCGTCCTTCGTGATCGTCGAGCCCGCACCGATCGTCGCGCCTGCGCCGATCTCGACCGGCGCGACGAGCATCACGCCGGAACCGATGAACGCGCCGTCCCCGATCACGGTGCGGTGCTTGTTCGCGCCGTCGTAGTTGCAGGTGATCGTGCCGGCGCCGACGTTGACTTGCGTGCCGATCGTGGCGTCGCCTACGTAGGTCAGATGGTTCACCTTGCTGCCGGGCGCGATCTCGCTGTTCTTCACCTCGACGAAGTTGCCGACCTTCACGCGCTCGGCGAAAGCGGCGCCGGGCCGCAGCCGCGCGAACGGCCCGATCTCACAGCGCGCGCCCGCGCGGATGCCGTGCATCACGGTGTGCGAGTGGACGATCGTTCCGGGGCCGAGCGAGCTGTCGGCGATCACCGCGTACGGCCCGATCCGCACGCCGTCGCCGAGCTCGACCCGGCCCTCGAAGACCGCGCCGACGTCGATGAAGACATCGCGGCCGACGCTGAGCTCGCCGCGGACGTCGATGCGCTCGGGGTCCGCGAGCGTCACGCCGGCCGCGAGCAGCGCGGCGGCTTGCCGGCGCTGGAATGCGCGCTCCGCCGCCGCGAGCTGCGCGCGGTCGTTGATGCCCCGAAGCTCCGTGGGATCGGCCGCGCGCACCGCCTCGACCGCGACGCCGTCGGCGATCGCGAGCGGAATCACGTCGGTCAGGTAGTACTCGCCTTGCGCGTTGTCGTTCGTCACACGCGAGAGCCAGCGGCGGAGAGCGCCCGCTTCCGCGGCGAGGATGCCGGTGTTCACCTCGCGCACGCGCCGCTCCTCGTCGGTCGCGTCGCGCTCCTCGACGATGCGCGTGACGGCGCCGCGCGCATCGCGGAGCACCCGCCCGTAGCCGGTCGGGTCGTCGACGTCCACCGTCAGCAGCGCGAGCGCGCCGGGCCGGGCTATCTCGAGCAGCGGCGCGACGGTCCCAGGCTGCACGAGCGGCACGTCGCCGCAGAGCACGAGCACGTGATGGTCGTCCGGCACGCCCGCGAGGCCTTCGGCCACCGCGTGGCCGGTGCCGAGCTGCTCGGCCTGAAGGCACCAGGTGAGATCGCCGTCCGTGAACGTGCTCCGGACCTGCTCGCCGCCGTGGCCGTAGACGACGTGCACGGCCGCGGGCTCGAGCGCCCGCGCCGCCGCGAGGACGTGCGTGAGCAGCGGCCGGCCGGCGAGCGGTTGCAGCACCTTCGGCAGCTCGGAATGCATTCGCCTGCCCTGGCCGGCGGCCAAGACGATGACCGTGACGGGCACGGGTCGACCTCGCAAAAACCTCCCTGGTACGGCAACGATGATAGCGCGCGCCGGCCCGGAACTCCCGCAACCTGGTCCGGCCCCGCCCGCCGCGTCCCTGGGCTATGCTCGGGGGTGCGGCGCCGCGGATCGACGGCAACGGGCTTTCGAGCGGTGCGCGGCCGAAGAGAGGGAGAGGTCGATGGGATTCGGCGAACGGCTGGTGCTCGCGCTCGCGATCGTCGTGGTGGACTGGGCCGTGTTCTTCCTGCCGCTGACGGCGCTGTTCGTGGCCTACGTGCTGCTCGCGAACCCGCCATGGGTCCGCGATTTCCTGAACCGCCTCGGCTGACGCAGCGCGGCGCGCGTCGGCGTCAGATGTGCAGCTTCAGGGCGGACGACGCGACGCGGGCGTCGACGACGACCGGCCCGTCCGCAGCGAATGCATCGCGCAAGGCGCCGGCGAGCTCATCGCCGCGCTCGACCCGCACGCCGCGGCACCCGAGGGATTCGGCGAGCCCGACGAAGTCGATGTTCGGCACCGCGGTGCCGACCGCCTTGTCGATGCCGAAATGTCCGGCGAACTGATCGAGCGCCGCGTAGCCGCTGTTGTTCACGATCACGACGGTCAGCGGCAAGCGCAGATCGGCCGCGGACCAGAGCGCCTGGATCGCGTACATGCTCGCGCCGTCGCCGAAGAGCCCGATCACCGGGCGCGTGCGGCCGACCGCGAGCGCGATCCCGACGGCCGCCGGCAGGCTGTGCCCGAGGCCGCCGCTCGCGCACGTGAAGAAGCTCTCGGGCTTGTCGATCGGTAGATATGCCTGCATCGTCGCGCGGCTCGACGGCGACTCTTCGACGAGGATCGAATCCGGCGGCCGCATCTCCGCCAGCGTCTGCATCAGATACGGCACCGTGAGCCGCTCGCCGCGCTCGACGCGCGGCGGAGCGGCGCGGCCGCGCGGGGCCGAGCGGCGCCCGGGCGCCGAGCGCGCGAGCAGGTCCTGTAGCCCGAGCTTCACGCTGCAGACGATCGAGCTCCCGACCGGGGTCCAGGCCGCCATGTCCGGGTCGTCCGTCAGCTGGAAGAGCGCCGCACCCGGCGGCGCGTGCGGGCCGAAACCCTCGACGTGATACGTGAACACCGGTGCGCCGACGACGAAGATCACGTCGTGCGGCTCGAGGCAGGCGACGAGCTTCTCGCGGCTCGCCGGCAGGAATCCCGCGAACAGGGGATGCGTCTCCGGGAAGCTGCAGCGCGAGGACATCGGGCTCACCCAGACGAGCGCCTGATGGCGCTCCGCGAGCGCGACCATCTCGTCCCACGCGCCGTCGCGATCGACGGCGGCGCCGACGACGAACACGGGCCGCGCCGCGCGATCGAGCGCATCGCCCGCTTCCGCGATCGCGACGGGGTCGGGTCTCACGTGCTGCGTGACCGTATGCGCGCTCAACGGCTCGGCCGCTCGGTCCCAGTCGTCCACCGGAATCGACACGAGCGTCGGGCCGCGCGGCGGCTGCATCGCGACGTGATACGCGCGCGCGAGCGCCGCGGGCACGTCCTCCGCGCGCGCGGGCTCGCACGCCCATTTCACGTACGGCCGCGGCAGCTCGGTCGCCTGCGCGGAGAACAGGAACGGCTCGTACGGCAGGATCGAGCGCGCCTGCTGCCCAGCCGTGATCACGAGCGGCGTGCGGTTCTTGTAGGCGGTGAAGATGTTGCCCATCGCGTGCCCGACGCCGGCCGCGGAATGGAGATTCACGAGCGCGGCATTGCGCGTCGCTTGCGCGAAGCCGTCGGCCATGCCGACGACGATCGATTCCTGTAGCCCGAGCACGTAGCGGAAGTCGGGCGGGAAGTCCTTGAACATCGGCAGCTCGGTCGAGCCCGGGTTGCCGAACACGGTCGTCAGGCCGAGCGAGCGGAAAAGCTCCATGACGGCCTCGCGCACGGTGACCGCGCGCTCGCTCGCCGGGACGGGGTCGCGGGTGTGCTCGGCTTTGGCCATCGGCGGTCTCCTCCATCGTCGAGACAGGAGCGACTGCGCACCAGTTTACCTCGGCGGTCGGCTCCCGCGGCCGATCGGCTGCAGCGCGGCGCGCTCCTCTCGCCTCAGAGTGCGATGGAGCCTGCGCGCGTCAAGCGCAGGCAGCGATCGCCGCCTTCGCCTCGCGCGCTTGCGGCGCCACCGCAACGCGCGGTGCCCGCCTTGCGGATCGCCGCGGTTCCGTCGTCGAAGGCGCGGCCGGAGCAGATCCCGACGACGCTCGCATCGCCTCTATCGCGAGGCCCTTTACGAGATCGTTCGAGGCGCGGGCAAGATGCTTTTCGACCGTCCGTTCCGAGATGCCCATCGTCGCCGCGACCTGACGATACGACAAGCCTTCGAACGTCCGAAGCAACATGGCCTCGCGCACCCGCTGCGGGAGGTTTGCGATCGCTCGGGAAACGCGGTCGAGCGCCTCGTCGCCGATTGCGCTCTCCTCGGGCGTCGGGCCGGTCGACGCCGTTCGGCTCTCGTCGACGGGCTCGACCTCGACCATCGACAGCCCCCGCCGCTGATTCCGCCGGAAGTGGTCCGTCACGACGCTGTTGGCGACCTGATGGAGGTAGGCTCTCGGATGCTCGATCTGCTCGGCCGCCAGGCTGCGATGCACCCGGAGAAAGACTTCTTGGACGAGGTCTTCCGCCTCATGCCCCACGGAGACTTTTCGTCGTAGGTAAGCGCGAAGCTCACCGGAGTAGCGCTGATAAAGACTCGACAGCAGGCAGCCCTGCTGCGACGGCTGTTCCATCGCCGGCCCCCGATCACCGCCGTCTTCGGGCAGGCGCACCAATGGCCCCCTACCTGCGCCCGACGACGGCTTTTGGCTAATTAAAATCGTTTCATATGAAACGAAACCATTTCGAGTGTAGCACGCTCGAACGGGGGAGCAACAGCGGCGAGCGCCGCACGTGAGCAGAGAACCTGGCGGCCTATTCCAGGAGCTCGGCGGCCGATCCGAGCATCGCGGCTTGTCGTTGAAGCTTCGTTATCAGCTCGTTGAACCGCTCTCGCTCGTCTGGATCGAGACCTTGCAACAGCATCTCTTCGTAGCGCAGAGCCACCGGCGTGATCTCGTCGTAGACCTGCTGCCCGCGCTCCGACAGATCGAGAATCGTCCGGCGTCTATCTGCGCCCGATGCTCGCCGCGTAATCAATCCCGCACGAACGAGCTGACTGACAGCGCGACTGACGGCGACGCTGTCCATACCCGTCTTCTCGCTCAGGTCGCTGGACGAAGCGCTGGGGAAGTACTCGAGCACGGCGATGACGCGCCATTCGTGCACTGACAAGCCGTAGCGCTGGGCATAGACGCCAGCGATTGCCCGTGACACGGTGTTCGAAAGGACCGAGAGCCGGTGCGGTAGGAATCGCTCCAGGCGGAGCTGCGGTCGGGCCTTGGCGCTGCGCTTACCCTTCTTTTTCGTCGAACCGGCCCGCGGTTTGACTGGTGATACCATTTATCCCGTACCCAAGAAAAGGCGCGAGTATGTACGCTCGACATTGCGGGGTAAAGCTGCACCCCGGTGTTCGGCGCCTTCCCGCTCGACACGAGCGCCGCCGTGCCGCATCGCTGGCGGCCCGATGCCCTGCCGGAGAGCCGCTACGGCCGCTTTGCGTCAGGCTTACTCCTCGGCGCCCCGCTGCTCGCGCCAGATGCCGAGCTTCTGCTGCATCACCTGGTCGGAAGCGCTGAACAGCACCGTCTCCTCCGTCGCCGCGATCGTGTGAACGTGCCAGCTTGGGACCACGACGATGTCCCACGGCGCAAAGTCGATCGCGCGCTCGCCTTGGTCGGTGCGGATACGGAACGTGCCTCGGCCTTCGACGACGCAGTAGATCGTTCCGGACGTGGTTCTGTAGGGATCCGTCACGAAACCCGCGGGCAGCAGCTGAATGAAGGTCGAGATCGTCGGAATCGCCGCGCCGCCCGTCGTCGGATCTATGTACGCCATCTTGATGCCGTGACACGCATCGGGCGCGCCTTGCTTCTTCAGCCGCTCGAGCACCTCGCGCGAGCGCGAGTACGGATAGCTGAAGATCGGCGAAGCTTCGTCGCGGCGGCGATAGCCGACCGGCAACAGGTTCATGCCGTAGCGGTACAACGAGTCGAGCGGCGGCACGTCCACCGGGTAGCTGTCCTGCGGTAGACGTTCGGTGAACGTTGCGTTGAAGAGATGAATGACGGCGACGTCCAGCACGTCCAGCCAGACCGTCGGACCGTGTCCCTCGTGGGCGTGCTCGTGCCAGGCCCAGGAAGGGGTCACGATGAAGTCGCCCGGCTCCATGTACGCGCGCTCGCCGTTGACCGACGTGTACGCGCCCTTGCCTTCCATGACGAAGCGCAGCGCCGCCGGCGAATGCCGATGACAGACCGCGCGTTCACCCGGCATGATCAGCTGTAGCCCCGCGTAAAGCGACTCGGTGATCAGCCGCCGCCCGTCGAGGCCGGGGTTCTCGAGCACGAGCACGCGGCGCTCCGCCTCGTCGTGATGAACTATCTCGCCGGACTCGAGGATCAACGGCCGTAGCTCCGTGTAGCTCCACGAGTGCGGCACGGCCCGGACGCGGGGGACGGGCGTGAACCAGTCCTTGAAGAACTCCCACAGCGGCTCGAGATGGTAGCTGCTCGCGCGGTCGTAGAACTGCCGTCGCTCCGCCGATAGCTTCGCTGGTTTCGTCATCACGTCATCTCCTACCCGATAGATGCGCTAGTGCGCAGAGCAGCGGGCTCGAGAGCACGACTGCTCTCGATTCGCTACGGCGGAACGCGGCGCTAGGTACACACGACAGCCCCGTCGCACTTTGCTCAATCGAAGTGGAACTGCAAGCTCGCGCCGGCTTCCCGCGGCCGGCCGACCAGCACGTAGTCCAAGCCGAACGGATCCCTCGCGTCGAAGCCGCCGTTGACGTACCGCTCGTCGGTCAGGTTGGTGCCGAACACCGAGGCGCTCCAGCGCCCGTCGGGAGCGGTGTAACGCAGGCGAACGTTCAGCAGGCCGTACGCCGGCTCCGGCTTGTTGCTGCCGTCGGCAGCGATCGGCTGACGCTGCACGGCCGCATCGCGCTGGTACTCGTCTATCCAGCCGTAGTCGGCTCGCAGCGTCAGCTCGGCGCCGCTCGCGAGGCTTCGATCGTACTGGATGCCGACAGACCCGCTGTACTCCGGCGCGTACTGAAACGGCGCGCCGACCCGTAACGGCGACGTCTGCGGGTCGCCGACAGCCAGGTACTTGGTGCGAAGCTTGCCGAGGTTCGCGTTCACCAGGAGGTTGTTCGTCGCCTGCCAGACGAGCTCCGCTTCGATGCCCCAGGCTTCCGCCGCGCCCTCGTCGGTGTTGTACGGGAAGGGCAGCGACTCGCCGGTGACCGGATCCACCGGTAGGATCGGCACGCGCAGTCCGTCCCAGTCGCTGGTGAACACGTTGGCGTTGAACCGCAGGCGATTGCCGAGCCAGTCGGAGCGCAGGCCGATCTCATAGGTGGACACGACCTCCGGCTCGAGCTCCACGAAGAAGTTGTTGAACGTACTGAAGCTGATGTCGCCCTGCGTGAAGCCTTCGGCATAGCTGCCGTAGATCATGATCTCCTCGTTCAGGTGATACGACAGCGATACCTTCGGCGTGAAATGCGTGCCGAAGTCGGGGAGCACCTGCACCTCGCTCACGGTGCCCGTGAAGATGTTCCCGGGACCGTGGCCGCCGCCGAACTCCGGCGGGTCGATCAGGAACGCCCCGCTGTTCGGATCGGCGTCGTACGTCGTCGTCTTGTCGTCCCTCTCGCTCCACCGCATACCGACCGTCGCGATCAGCCGCTCGGTGATGTCGAAGGTGACCTCGCCGAAGATCGCCTTGTCCTGCACGGAATCCTCGGTCCAGCGGTAATTCGTGGCCGCATAGACGCTGGTCAACGGCGAGTAGTTGGCGAGCGCAGGGTTGTTCGTCGCGAGACCGATGTTCCTCACGTAGTTCAGGCGTTCCTGATTCACGACGACGACGCCGTTCTCGTCCAGCTCGTGGAACTCGTTGTTCGCCCAGCGGTAGTGTCGGAACTTGTTGTTCTCGTCGGAGTAGTAGGCTCCGGCCAGGAACGTCAGTCGTCCGTCGAGCGCCGATCCGGTCAGATGGAACTCCTGCGAGAACAGCGAGTCGTCGTAGTTGCGATCGTCCGTCAGGATCACGATTTCCATCGAGTCCCAATCGGTCAGCTGCCGGCTCACACGGTTACGATCGGCCGTGATCGCGCGTAGGTGCAGCGTGTCGTTGATGTCCCACTCGACCGTCAGGGTGTAGTCCTCGACCTTGTGCAGGATGCCGTCGTCCGGCATGTTCGATCGGGACTCCCATTTGCCGACCACGCCGCCGGGATACTCCGGCTCGTACTGCTCGCGGGTGAACGGCCCGCCGGGAATCCGGAAGTCCGGGTTCGTGATCAGCGCATTGTAGGCCTGCAGATGACGGTGCATCGGGTTCGAGACCCGCACCTGGCGCGCGTCGGTGCTGAACTGATCGATGCTGTTCGCCGTGAGCCGAGCCTCGAGTCGGTCCGTAGGCCGCCACAGAAAGTCGCCGCGCAGCAGCGTGTCGTCCTGCGCACCGTAGGCGGTGTCCGGGCGCGTCGTCGCGAGGCTCTTGATGTAGCCGTCCCGCTCGAGACGCGCCGCCGAGAATTTCGTGAGAAACGTGTCGCTCAGAGGCAGGTCGATCGACCCTTTGATGTCGCGTCGCGAATAAGTGCCCATGGCGACATCGAACGTCGCGGCGAACTCCTCGCCGGGCTTCCTGCTGACGTACTGGATGGCGCCGCCGTTCGTATTGCGCCCGAACAGCGTGCCTTGCGGGCCGCGGAGCACCTCGATACGTTCCATTTCGACGAAGTTCGTCTGCAGTAGACCGCGGCCACCCTGCCAGACGCCGTCGAGATAGATGCCGACGCCCGGAATGCCGCGCATGATCGCCACGGAGTCCGCTTGGCCGTTGCCGCCGCCGGCGACGACGACGTTCGGCACCAGCACGTTCAGGTCCCGGCCGGAGTCGATGCCGCGCATGCGCATCTCCTCCTCACTGAAGCTCTGCGCCGCGATCGGCAGATCCTGCAACGACTCCTCGTATCGGCGCGCCGTCACCACCACTTCCTCGAGCACGGCTTGAGCGAGGGCGGCAACTGGCAGGCTCGCTGCGAGCCCAGTCATGCTGAGCACGGCATAGTTGAATGCTTTTCGCTTGCTGGTCACGTCCAGACTCCCCCCGAAAAAATGTTGATGACTCGAATCATCTACGGTCTTGCGAGCACGCAGCTCGTAACGGTCCCGAACTAAGACGCTCGCCAGCGCGAATTCCCCCAGCGCGAACGCCGGTCGGCGCAAAGGCGATCGGAACGGCCGAGCGATGACGACACTGCACGAGAAGCAGCCGCGAGACGCATGTGAAAGCAGCGGGCCTAACGGACGAGCGAGTCCGTCGCTTCCGAAAGTCGGTGGATCGGCAACGCCGCGGCGGCCGCTACCCCGCCATGCACGGCGTCGGGTTCCAGCCGTTGCCGTTACGTTCCTTCTTGAACTGCCGGCTCGTCACGAACGGCTCCAGAAGGTATGCCGGATCCTCGACGACGCTGATCACGATCAGCCACGTGGTGCCGGCATCTTCGAGCACGTAGTACCACTCGGTCAGGCGCGCGTCGGCGCTGTAGGGGACGCCGTTCCGGCGCAGATAGCCCGGCCGCATGTGCGTCGTCGTGACCTCGAGCGAGCCGCCCGGCAGCGAACCCGGCTCCATGCCGCCCGCTCGGATTCGCCATGTCGCCGTCGAATGGCCCTGCCAGCCGACGGCGCTGCTCGGCGGTGCAGCGTCGCCGAAGTGGAACAGGCGCGTCTGCGTGCCCGCATCGGTCTCGACGCGCAACGTCTCGTCGTCCTCCCAGCTGATCCGGAGCCGTCCAGGCACGCTCATGATCGACGCGGCGCCGTACCAGCGGCACTCTTCGCCCGCCGCCCGGTCGCGCTCCGGATCCCAGGTGTCGGCCACGCGCCTGCCTTCGTCGTTCAGCGGCACGCTGTTGTAGTCGCCTTTCGGCGGCGTCACCATCCGAAACCGCCAGTCCTCCGTCACGACGGCGACCCAGTAGCCGGTCATATCGATCGGCGCGGCTTGGCGCGGAGTCTGGACCTGTGCGCCCCGTTGCGCGTACGACGCCGGCGCAACGCAGAGCAGGACGACGACGAGACAGGCAAGGCGGCAAAGCGTCATCGATTGTCTCTCGCGCACGCTATCGTCCCTCGATCAGGCTTTGATAGACCGCTTCGACGAACATATCCGTCGTCCAGTCTCCGGAATCGGAGCCGAAGCGCGCGTCGTAGGCCTTGGTCGGCCGTTCCGCCTTGATCTGCGCCAGGCTCATGCCTCGATTGATCATTTCCTGGATGTTGTTGCGGATGATGGTCAGCATGTCGCGGTAATAGCCGACGTCGGCGGAATCGCTGACCCGGCCGTCACCCGGCACGATCATCGTGCCGCCCTCCGTCCGGAACTCCGGCACCGCGATATCGAGCACCAAGTTCAACGCGTCGATGACGCCGTCGATCGAGCCGCCGTGCGCCACGTCGATCACGGGGTAGCCCGCTTGGGAGAAGAACCCGCCGGTCACGAGCACATCGGCGCGGGTGAAGTACACCATCGTCGCGCCTGCCGATTGCGCTCGCGGCACGTGGATCAAGCGGACCCCGTTGCCGTTGACGAAGTGACCGAGCTTCGCGCCGTCACCGACGTAGGTGTCCGTCGGCAACTGCTCGAACGGCGCACCTTCCTCGACGAGACGGAACAGCACGTCCTCGTGTGCCCAGATCGCGGCACCCTCGCCGGCGTCGCCGATCGTGCCGGCAACGTTGCCGCCGGTATAAGTGCGGCCGCTCTGCGAAAGCTTCGCGTTGCCCCCCGTGCGCTTCGGCTCCGCCGAGGTATTGATGATGTAGCGGATCGGCTTCGGCGGCGGGGGCGGATTGCGGATGTCGAGCACCGTCGAATGGCCTTCCGCGCCCCAGTCCTTCGGCTCCGGCTTGCTCGCCTCCGCTGCTCTCTCCCTCAGCGAATCGATTGCGGCGAGGAGCGCGTCGCTCATACGCTCCTCGCCCGCGTCGACGAGCAAAACGCCGTCACGGCCGACGGAGGCCGTGACGTTTCCGCCTGCTCCAATCAGCGCATAGATCGGCCCGTTCACGTGAACGATGTCGATCGGGGATTGCGCACGCGCGCAGACGCCGCCTCCCGCCATCGCACCGAGCGCGAGAGCGGCAGACAGGATTCGGAACGGCTCGACCAGTATTCGCCTCACGGACATGTTTCGCTCACTCGCTACCCTGTCCCATTAGCACCCGCAGCCGCTGCTGATATTCCGGATACATCGTGCGCGCGCCGCCCATCGTCGCCTCGAGCGGGATGCCGTAGACCCGAGACGCCTCGCTCAAGTACGGGTTCTCGCCGGGGAAGTGATGCGGAACGAATCCTCGCGGCCTAATCACCTCGGTGACGACCTGACACGGATAGGGAGGAATCTGTTGCTGCAACCGCAAGATATGGTCGGTCGTCCGGATCAGCGGCTCCTCGAGGTAGACCGGATCGTGGGTGATCGTCACCCACGTCAGGTAGTTGCCGTTGCGGATCAGGAACTCCGTCATTGTCGCGTTGTCGCTGCGCGGGAGGCCGTTGCGGCGGACGTAGTCCTCTTTCAGGTGCGTCGTGTGGACCTTCAGCACGTCGCCGACCCAGTGCGCGGTAGAGAAGCCCGCCCATGTGTGCGGCGCGTTCGCCGACGGGTGCGGGCGGCCGTCCATGTAGATCGGCCGGTCGACCGAGCGCAGCCATTCCGCATGGTAGGCCGTGATCTCGCGCGACACCGGATCCACTTCCTTCCAAATCCGCGGGGGGGACGGACCGCGCGTGATGTAGTCCGCGCCGTGCGGACGGCACTGCCATTCCGGCAAGCTCTGAATCGAAGCGTCCCATAGCTCGGCGCGCCAGCGCGCCGAGTCGTTGATCGGGATACCGAAGAACTCGCCGAGCTCGGGCCCGGGAACTCGCTCGTGCTGGTCTTCGTGCATCAGGGCTTGCCAGTCGCCGGCAAGGTCCATCTGCGCGACCGCCGGCCCGCTGGCGACGCAGGCAGCCGCGAGCAGCAACCCCGTGCCCACGAAGCGTGCCCAAGGCGTCCGATCGGTCGGACAGGGGGGAGTCAAACCCATTCTTCGGACCCTCCTGATGATCGCCATCTCGCTAGAGCGACCGGCTCCAGTCGGCCTTCGCGGGCCGCCGGCAGCGCGGTCACCCCTCGTCATGCTTGGAAGACGCCAAGCGGTAAGAAAGTCCCCATCGGCGCTGCCACGTCCGCTCACTCCGCATCCGGCTGCCGGTCCGGCTGCGCCTCCACGAACGCCGGCAGCGATCGCAGCCTTTCGTCGATATCCCGCAATCGCGGATAGGGCGCGAGGTCGCAGTCGAAACGCCGCGCGTTGTGCATCTGCGGGACGAGACACACATCGGCGAGCGTTACGCGGTCCCCGAAGCAGTAGCGGCGCTCGGCGGTCTCGTGCTTCGCGACAGTCGCCTCGAGCGCCGCAAGCCCTTCGGCGACCCAATGCCGGTACCATGCTTTGACCGTGTCCTCGTCCTGACCGAGCTCCTCACGGAGATATTGCAGCACGCGCAGATTGCACAGCGGATGGATCTCGCACGCGACGACCGCCGCCATCGCGCGAACCGTCGCGCGGTCCTCCGGCGATTCCGGCAAGAGCGGCGGCTCCGGCTGAAGCTCCTCGAGATACTCGATGATCGCGAGGGACTGGCTGAAGTGCCGGCCGTCGTGCTCCAGCACGGGCACCAGGCCTTGCGGATTCATCTGCAAGAACTCCGGCGTACGATGCTCGGCGCGCCGCAGATGCCGGCCGACCGCCTGGTAGCCGATGCCTTTGATGGCCAGGGCTATCCGTACGCGGTACGACGCGGAGCTGCGAAAATAGGTGTACAGCGTGAAGCTCATCCCGTCACCTGCCGCTGCGGCGGCCGCTTGGCTGCTTCGCCACGATCTCGGCGCCCGCCTGTCCTCATACGATGGTCGTGACCAGGCGATCCATGTCCCCGACGCCGCCTTCGATCCGGTCGCCGCGCTGCAAGCGCCCGACGCCGGCCGGCGTGCCGGTGAAAATCAGGTCCCCTGGTGCGAGCGCGAACAGCGACGACAACTCGGCGACGATCTCCGGCACGTTCCAAATCATGTCGGCGACGTCGGCCTCCTGGCGAAGCTCGCCGTTGACGCTCAGCCAGATGCGGCCGCGCTCGATATGCCCGACGCTCTCGACCGGGTGTATCGCCGTAACCGGGGCAGAGTGATCGAAAGCCTTGCCGACGTCCCACGGGCGGCCCTTGTCACGCGCCGCGAGCTGCAAGTCCCTGCGCGTGAGGTCGTTGCCGACCGCGTAGCCGTATATCAGCTCGCGCGCCCCGGACGGCGAAACGTCGCGGCCGGCGCGGCCGATTGCGACCACGAGCTCGATCTCGTGGTGCAGATTGTCGGTCCGCTGCGGGTACGGGACGGGGGCGCCGTTCGCGACGACCGCGTCGGCCGGCTTCGTGAAGAAGAAGGGCGGCTCGCGCTCCGCGTCGAACCCCATTTCCTTTACATGGGCGGCGTAGTTTCGGCCGACACAGTAGATCCTGCGGACGGCGAAGCGCTTCTGTTCGCCTTTGATCTCCACGGACGGCGGCTCGCCCGGATCGAATACGTACGTCATTGAATCACCGAAGCTCAGTGGGGCGGGAGCGAAAAGCCACGCCGCCTAGTCGGCTCACGCGCGATCAGTCGAAAGTTTCGCCCGAGAAGCCCCAGCCGAACCCGTCGGACGGCCGATAGAGGCTCCGCATGCGGATTCGGTGATCGAGCGGATTGCGGCCGGGATTGCCGGTGATGACGACATGGTCCCCGGGCTTCAGCGACTCCCGGGTCACGCCCTGCCCGCTCAGCTGTCCGGCACCGCCCCATTCCACGCCCCAACGCTGCATCTCGCCGTTCTCGTCCGGGGCCATCACGTGGACCCAGGCATGCGGGTTGCGGAACATGAACTGCACGAGCTGGCCTTCGATCGTGACTTCCTTGCTCTCGTCGTAAGTGGCCGTGAACGAATGATGCGCAGCGGCCGACAAAGCGAACGCCGACAGCCCGACAGCCGCCAGCCACTCGAGTTTCGATGCCATTCAAACCCCTCCTGGTGCGGCTGCGCGCGCTCGAGGCGCAACGGCCTTCCGCCCGCAACCACCGCGAACCTAGCCTCGGATGCGTAGACGACGGATCGATCCGTTTCCCCCACGGGCCGATGGTCTCGGGGCGGAAATGGGGGAGATTCGCCGTTTCTTCGTCACATCCGGATAACGCGCTAGCATCCGCTTCGAGTGCGTCGGCTAGGGCAAGACAACCTTCGAAAACTCGGCGGCGTCGTGCCGATGTCGAAGCGGCTAACCGAGGGCACGGCAGTGGCGTGGTTCGCGTCGAATCCGTGCCTTCGAGGGGGGTTGTTCCGATGGACGTGAGACGATTCGCCGTCCGCCTGCTCGCCGGTATCGGCCTGCTGTCCTCGTCGCTCGTTGGGCTTGCGCAGCAGCCGCCGGAGACGTTCGAGGTCGAGGAAACGACGATCCGGCAAATCCATGCCGCCTTGCGCTCGAGAACACTGACCTGCCGCGAGCTGGTCGAGCGGTACCTCGCACGGATTCGCGCGTACGAGGACGGCGGGCCGCGCCTGAACTCCATCACGACGGTCAACCCGCGCGCGCTCGAGCTCGCCGCCTCCCTCGACGGAGAGCTCGAGCGGACCGGCGAGCTTCGCGAGCTGCACTGCGTTCCGGTGCTGTTGAAGGACAACATCAACACCGCCGACATGCCGACCAGCAGCGGCTCCGCCCTTTTGAAGGACGCGGTGCCTGCAGCCGACGCAACGCTCGTCGCGGCCCTCCGGGAGGCAGGGGCAATCGTCTTCGGCAAAGCGGCGCTCGGCGAGCTCGCCGCCGGCAGCTACAACACGATCGACGGCCAGCAGCTGAACCCCTACAACTTCAAGCGCAACACCGGCGGCTCGAGCAGCGGCTCCGCGGCTGCCGTCGCCGCGAACCTCACTGCGGTCGCGGTGGGCACCGATACCTATACGTCGGTGCGCGCGCCGGCCGGCTTCACCGGCATCGTCGGCTTGAGGCCGACCACGGGATTGATCAGCCGCAACGGGATCGCGCCGCGGAAATGGAACGTCGATACCGCGGGACCGATGACGCGGACCGTCGAGGACGCTGCACTGCTGCTGAACGTGCTGGCCGGACCGAATCCGGCCGACCCGCTGTCCGTCGAGGTCTTCGAGCAGTACCCGCCGGCCGGCAAGGCCGGCGACCGCTATGCCGATTTCACGGAGCACCTGCGCGCCGAAGCGCTACGCGGGGCGCGAATCGGCATCGTGCGAGATTTCTTCGGCGGAGATCCGGAGATCGACGCGCTTGCCGAGGCGGCCGTGCGTCAGATGGAACGGCTCGGAGCGGAGACGATCGACGTGCGGCTCGATCCCGAGTTTCTCGACCGCTACGTCGTGAACGGTATCGAGAACCTCACGACGGTGCTGATGTACGCCTTCCGGGAGAACTGGGAGGCCTACTTGCGCAGCAGCTTCGGGCAGACGGTCCCTTCGACGGTCGCGGAGTGGGTGAGGCTGTACGAGACCGATCTCGCCGCGACGCCGCTCCCGCCCGCGAGCGGCCGGTTCGCGGCGTTGACGATCTTGAGGGAATCGCTCGCGCATTCGGCCGATGAGCCCGCATATCAGAACGTGATACGAAACGTGCTCCCGAGCCTGACGATGGCGAAGCTCGCGTTCTTCGAGCGCAACGGCGTGGACGCGCTCGTGTTTCCGTATCACGCGACGTTCGCGGCCCCGATCAGCAACCCGAACGAGACGGTAGAGGATCCGTCCTTCGTCGCTGCCGACGGCGTGCCGAATCCGTCGAACCTCGCGGGCTACGGCTCGGTCGGCTTTCCGATGATCGTCGTGCCGATGGGCTTCGGCAGCGCGGGGCTCCCGGCCGGCATCGCGATCATGGGGCGTCCATACGCCGAGGGCACGATCCTGGCATACGCCTACGCCTACGAGCAGGCCGCGCAGATGCGCAAGCCGTCGCCGCTCCTGCCGCCGCTCGAATGACCTAGGCGCGCGGACGCCGGTTTGCTTTCTTCGTCCGCGCCTTTCTCGAGGTGCCCCCGCTTTTCCTGGCCGCAGCCGGCTTTCCCCTGGTCTTCGCGGGCTTTTTCGTCGAGGGCTTCTTCGTCGGCTTTTTCGCGGTCCGTTTTCCTCGAGCCTTCGTGCTCTCCTTCCCCCTTTTCGCTGCGGGCTTTTTGCGGGCGGTCTTCTTCGCGCTCTTCTTTGCGGCTTTCTTTGCCGCCTTTTTCCCCACCGCTTT
>CAYWGQ010000032.1:0-7262 GCA_964457725.1 uncultured Gammaproteobacteria bacterium | reverse complement strand
TCTTCTTCGCGCTCTTCTTTGCGGCTTTCTTTGCCGCCTTTTTCCCCACCGCTTTCCTCGCAGTCTTCTTCTTGGCGGTCTTTGTCCTTGTCGCCTTCTTCTTCGCCGTCTTCCTCTTCGCTCGGCCCTTCGTCGTCGCGGCTTGCCGCTCGTCGCCATCGGCGGCAGCCCTGACGGAGCGATCCCGTGCGGCAGGCTCGGTCGCCGTGGCCATCCGGCGCTCGTGAACGGCGAAGAGCGCGCCGTGCGGATCCGAGAGCTGCGCGATGCGGTCGCCGCCGGGCACCTCCATCGGCCCGACGAGAACGGAGCCGCGCGCGCGAGTGATTCGCTCGACGGCAGCGTCGAGATCGTCGACCTCGACGTAGCCGAGCCAGTAAGCCGGGCCCGGCTTCCCCTGATCGCGCTTGTTGTACATGCCGCCCCACTGCGAGCCGTCGCGGCCGAAGATCAGGTAGATGCCCTCCGGTCCCATGTCGTGCTCGGCGACCTGCTCCCACCCGAAGAGCGCGCGATAGAACTCGAACGCCTCGCGGCAGTCGGCCGTCGCGAGCTCGTGCCACGAGAACTGGCCGATGCCCGCTCCGGGCTCGCTCGGCGATGCGGACCAGTAGAGGCCGAACGAGGCGCCGTGCGGGTCCGCCAAAATCGCGAAGCGGCCCGTGTTCGGCAGATCCGTCGGCCCGGTGCGCACGCTGCCGCCGAGGCGTTCGGCCTCGCGCGCCGTCGCGTCGAGGTCGTCGGTGCCGATGAACGGTAACCAGTGCGGCGTGCCCGCCGGCTGCTCGAGCGCACCGCCGACCGCGCCGCCCGGCGCCGCGAACAGCACGTACGAGGGCTCCTCTTCCCACGGCGACGCGCGCCAACCGAGCGCCGCCGAGTAGAACTCGACCGCGCCGTCGCGGTTCGGCGTCATCAGGTCGTGCCAGACGAATCGACCTCGAATGTTTTGCTCGGCCATCGTTGCTCCTCGTTCACTCGGGCGCGATCGCCGGCGCCGGGACGTCGCTCTCGTAGTCGAGAGCATACTGCGCGGGCTGCTGCTTCGAGTAGGGGGCGACCTCGTCGACGACGACGAAGGCGAGACGCTCGAGCAGTTGCCCTTGCGGCGTCAGAACGTCGACCGTCCAGCGGCCGGTCGGATCCGCCGGAAACACTTGCTTACGCGAGTACGTGCGAAATCCTTGCGCGCGCCCGCCGTGTATCTGAGACACGATGCGCTCGCGCTCGCCGTTGTGCCGCCACTCGAAGACGACTTGCTGCGCGAGGCCGGACGGCGCGCGGATCGCCGCGAACGCGACGACGCCTCTCGCCAGATCCTCGCGCGACAGTGTCGCGGCCGCAGGGCCTGGCGCGAGCGAATCGATCGACTGCGTGATCCGCGCTTCGGTGACGGCAAGACCCGCGGCCGGCACCTGCGTGCGCGCCGCCCAGACGACGAGCGGCGCGGCGAGCAGCGCCGCTACCCATGCGATCTTCGCGCGCACGGATTTCAGCGACGGCAACGACAGCGGCAGGCTCGCGACGAGCGACGCGCTCACGGCGATCAGCGACAGCGGCAGCGCGCGCTCGACCGGCAAGCGCAGCACCATCGGCAGCACGACGAGGGCCGCGATCCAGCTGCAGTACGCGTGGAACGCGAGCCGCCGCGCCGCGCGCCGCGCGATCCAGCGCTCGTAGAGCGGATCGATCGTCGTGACGACCGCGGCCGCTGCAGCGAGCGACGTGAAGATCACTTGCCCGGTGTCGCGCTCGCTCGCGCCGATCAAAAACGGCAGGCTGAAGAACAGCAGCTCCTGCTGGATCGACTGGCTGACGAAGTTCGCCGTCACCTTGCCGAGCCGGGGCCTGCGCTTCTCGAGCGCGCGCCGGATCCACGGCTCGACGAGGAGCCACGGCCAGCCGACCAGCGCGAGCAGCGCCATCAGGCGCGCGAGCTCCTCGCCGCGCTGGACCATCACGAAGCCGGCCCAGCCCGCCGCAAAGCTCACGGCGGGCAGGAGCCACGGCACCCGCCCGGCGAGCTTCGCGAAGCGATCGAGAACGCGCTGCATAGGCGCGCATTATTCGCGAGCCGCGCGCGAACTGCGATCCGTCGCCAACTGCCGTCGCGCGAGACGCTTCGGCACGAGTCTTGCACTTCTCGCGCCGGTGAGACGATCTCCCTCAAGCGGCGCACGAACGGCTGCGCTTCCCGGGCTGGAAGCGTCCCGCATTCCGCGTGTCGCCCGGATTGTGCCGGCAGTCGTCCTTTCCCTATTGCCGGCAGCTTCCTTGAACGCACAAGGCTCGCCGCCGGTCGCACGAGCGGACCGGGCGACGGTCGAGCGCGGCGGCGAGGTGACGGTGCTCGATACGGGCGAGCGCAGCGTGCTTGCGAACGACTCGGACGCGGACGGCGATCGGCTGACCGCGCGGCTCGAGCGCCCGGACGCGGGCGGCGGGGACGGCGGGAGCGGCGACGACGGGCCGAGCCGCGACGACGACGGCGGCGGCCCGGGCGCCGGCGGCGGAGACGACGACGGTGATGACGGCCGCCGGCCCCGCGGCCGAGGCGGCGGCCCCGGCGGCGACGACCGTCCGGGGCCCGGGCCCGGGCGCGACGACCGTCCGGGACCCGGTCGCGGGCGCGACGACGACCGTCCGGGACCCGGCCGAGGCAACCGCCGCGACGACAAGCTCGCTCTGCCGCCGAGCCACGGCACCGTCACGCTCCGGCCGGACGGCACGTTCGTCTACCGGCACGGCGGCGGGACCGCGACGACGGATCGGTTCGAGTACTTCGCGTTCGACGGCGCGCTGTACTCGGAGTCGGCCGCCGTCACGATCGAGATCCGCACCCCAACCGCGGCCGCTCCGGGCGGCCGCCTGCCCGCTTCCCAGACCCTCGCGGTCCCGGCGAGGGGGATCACCGCGGACGACTTCGACGGCGACGGCCGCATCGACCTCGCGGCGGTCACCGTCAACCGCACGCTGATCTTCTTCAACCGCGGCGCGCGCTTCGACGAGGCGGGAACGCCGATCGCGGAGGTCGGCGGTGATGCCGTCGCCGCGACCGATTGGAATCGCGACGGCGTGCCGGACCTCGCCGTGGCAGGCGCCGACGGCGCGGCGGGGACGCTGCTCGTGAACGCCGCCGACGGCACGTTCGCTCCGCTCGCGCTGACAGTCGCCGGCGCCCAATCGCTGCTCGCGGCCGACCTGCGCGGCAACGGCACCGAGTCGCTCGTGCTCGCGACCGACAGGGGGGTCGTCGCCCTCGAGAACGACGGCGCCGGCACGGCGACCGAGCGCACGCTGCTCGATTTCCCGGCCGTGCACGCCGCAGCGGCGGATGTCGACCAGAACGGGTTCACGGACGTGATCGCGGTGCTCGCCGACGGCAGCCTTGCGGCCGTGCTGAACGACGGGACGAACGCCACGGCGACGGTGCTGCCCGCGATCGGCGCGACCGGCGTCGCCTCGGCCGACGCCGACGGCGACGGCGACTTCGATCTGCTCGCGGCGGCCGAGACCGCGCGCGGCGGCAGCGCGAACCCGATCCTGCGCAACGTCGGCGCCGCGACGTTCGAGCCCGCGGGCGCGCTGGCCGGCGACCGCACGGTGATGATCTTGACCGGAGATTTGAATGCAGATCGCCGCACCGATGCGATCGTGCTGAACGGCAACGGGATCCATCGCCTGCACGTGGCCGAGCGCGATACGTTCCGCACGCGTCCGGAGGAAATCCGCGCGCTCGGCGTCAGCGACGCGTTGCTCGCGGACCTGACGGGCGACCGCGCGCTCGACCTCGCGCTCGCGCGCGAGGAGGCGGGCGTGATCGAGCTCTATTTCGGCGTCGGCGCACCGAATCCGGATGCCGTCGCGCCGCGGCTCGAGCTGCTCGGCGCGCCGACGATCACGGTGACGGTGAACGGCACGTACGACGACCCGGGGGCGCTCGCGTCCGACGACGTCGACGGAGACTTGACCGACGCGATCGTCGTTGCCGGCGCAATCGACACGCAGGTCGTCGGCACCTACGAAATTGTCTACCGCGTGACGGACAGCGCGGGGAACACGTCCGAGGCGGTGCGGACGGTGCACGTCGAGCCCGCGGCCGAGAGCAGGGGCGGGGGCGGCGGCGCGGTCGCCTGGCCGGCGCTGCTCGCGCTCTGGGCGGCGGTCACGGCCGCGGTTGGCGCACGCCGCCGCGTGCTGGCCGCCCGCTGGCCGCGCTAGCGCGCGCGGGTTTGCGCCCGTTCCTGCCGCGGCGTAGGCTCGACGTGCACGCCCCGTTTCACTCGCGCCGGAGGAGGGGAGACATGCACGATCGCCGCCGGGTTCTCGGAAGCATGGTGCTCGGTGCCGCAGCGCTCGCCGCACGAGGTGCGCTCGCAGAAGCGCTGCGGCCGACCGCGACGACCGGCGACGGTCCGTTCTATCCGGACCGCCTGCCGCTCGATACCGACAACGATCTGCTGCTGATCAACGATTCGGCAACGGCCGCAGTCGGCGAGATCGCCCACGTGACGGGCCGGCTCCTCGAGCGCTCGGGCGCGCCGGTCCGCAACGCCGTGATCGAGATCTGGCAGTCGGACGTGAACGGCTCGTACATCCACACGCAAGGCCGGCACGAAGGGAAGCTCGACGGCAACTTCCAGGGCTATGGACGGTTCCTGACGGATTCGGAAGGGCGCTACTACTTCCGGACGATCAAGCCCGTGTCCTATACGCTGAACGGCCAGTTCAGGGCGCCGCACATCCACTTCGCGGTCAGCAAGAGCGGTCACCGGCTGATGGCGACGCAGGCGCTCGTGAAGGGTCACGAGGCGAACGAGCGCGATCTGATCGTCGCGCGGATCCGCGATCCCGCCGCGCTCGAGACGTTGATGGTGGAGTACCGGCCGCTCGCGGATACTGCGGGCGAGCTCGAGGCGCAGTTCGACATCGTGCTCGGGCAGACGGCCGAGGAGCTCGCGGACGGCTCGCTCGCGGCCCCGCGCGCCGCGCGGCGGCGAGGCTGACGCGGGCGCTTTTCTTCTTCCGGAGACCGAGACGAATGAGAACGACACTGCCGGCCGCCGGCCGCGCCGTGCTCGCCGCCGCGCTGCTCGCGCTCGGCGCAGCGGGCGCGCAGGAACCCGCAACGCAAGCTGCGGAGCTGACGCTCGAGCAGGCGAACGCGATCGTCGCCGGGGCGATCGCGCGGGCGCGGGAGCGCAACTTCCGCCCGCTGACCGTCGTCGTGCTCGACGCGAGCGGCGAGCTCAAGGCGATGCAGCGCGAGGACGGCGCAAGCATGTTCCGGTTCGACATCGCCGTCGGTAAGGCATACGCGGCGGTCGGCATGGGCGCATCGAGCCGGTATCTCGCCGAGCGTGCGCGCGAGAACCCGAACTTCTTCGTCGCGCTCGCGGCGACCGCGGACGGCAAGTTCCTCCCGCAGACGGGGGCGGTGCTGATCTTGAACGCCGACGGCCGCGTGCTCGGCGCGGCCGGCGCGAGCGGCGCGGCCGGAGCCGAGGACGAAGAGGCGGTGCTGCACGGCATTCGCAGCGCGGGATTCTCGACGGATATCGAGGATTAAGAGGCTTCGGACGCGCCGCGCGCGGTCAGGCCGAGCCGCCGAGCAACGCCGCGCGATTCGCCTCGAAGAGCGCGCGGACGCTCGTCGGCGCACGGCCGGTCAACCGCTCGAAGTGATCGGTGACGAGCGTCATCGCCGGGCGGCCGAAGCCCGGACGCGTCGGGTTCTCCGGCGTCTCATCGAGCACCTCGATCGGCCGGCCGGTCACCGCGCTCGCCGCGGCCGCGGTCTCGCGGACGCCGACGAGCTCGGGCCCGGTAATCTCGTAGGCCGTGTTCTCATGCCCGGGCGTCGAGAGCACCGCGGCTGCCGCGGCGCCGCAGTCGGCGCGCGTGATATAGCCGATCTTGTGCTCGTTCCTCGGCACGATCGCGCGGCCGGCCGCGATCATCTGCGCCGCCTCGCCGACGAGCCGGTCCATGTAGATCGAGTTCCGCAGCATCGTCCACGCGACGCCGCTCGCCTTCAGGACCTCCTCGGTCTCCAGATGATCGGCCGCGCGGCCGGCGGTATCGCCGCCCGGTATGCCGACGTAAGAGGTGTAGGCGATCAGGCGAACGCCCGCGGCCTTCGCCGCGTCGATCGCGCGCTTGTGCGCGGCCGGCGCCGGATCCTCCGGGCTGCCGCCGATGCTGATCAAGAGCATCCGCGTGCCGCCGGCATACGCCGCAGGCAGCGACTCGGGCTTCGTGAAATCGCCGAAACGGACGCTCGCGCCCATCGCGGCATACCGCTCGAGCGTTTCCGGCGTGCGGCTGACGAGAATCAGGCGGCTCGCCTCCACGCCGCGCTCGATCAGCTCCGCGACCGTGAGCCCGCCGAGCCGTCCTGAGGCACCCGAGACGATGATGCGCCCGGTGCCGCCTTGCGCCCGCACGAAGCGCGGCGCGATCGCGGTGCCGATCGCCGCCGCGGCCGAGCCGAGCAGACGGCGCCGCGTGAGTCCGGTTCGCGCGAGTCGTTCGATGGCCATGTCGTCGTGTCCCCCGCTTTGTCGACGATTTGGGCCGAAGCGTAGCAGAAGCAGCCGGGCGCGCTCAGCGCCCCGCCCGGGCTGCGACTCGGCCGGCAGCATCACGATGCACGCAGCGACGTCGCGCGCCGCGGCGGCTTCGGGGTCGGACGTGCTCGCGGACGAGCGTCGACGCTACTGGCGCCGGCCCTTCAGCCGCTGCGCGGCGCGGTAGCGTGCCTCGGCCTCGACGAGCTCGGCCTGCGCCTGCGCGAGATCGACCTCGCCGGTCCGGCCCTCGAGCGCGGCGCGCGCCCGCTCGCGGGCCTCGAGCGCGGCGGCCTCGTCGAGCTGCTCCTCGCGCAACGCGCTGTCGGCGAGCACGATCACGAGGTGCGGCTGCACCTCGAGCACGCCGCCGGTCACGTAGAAGAACTTCTCGCCCGACGAGGTCTGCACCCGCACCGGGCCCGGCCGCAGATTGGTCAGCAGCGGCGCGTGGCGCGGTGCGATGCCGACCTCGCCCATCATCGCCGGCGCGAACACCATCTCGGCGTCGCCGGAGAAGATCTCGCCCTCGGCGCTGACGATCTCGACGTGTATGGCAGCCACGTGTTCTCCTCGCGGCGGCTCAGAGCCGCTTCGCGCGCTCCTCGGCTTCCTCGATGGCGCCGATCATGTAGAAGGCCTGCTCCGGCAGGTGGTCGTACTCGCCGTTGACGATCGCCTTGAAGCCGCGGA
>CAYWGQ010000031.1:0-25807 GCA_964457725.1 uncultured Gammaproteobacteria bacterium | reverse complement strand
ATGGAATTGCTCGAGGCGCTCAGCGCTCAAGCCGCCTTCATCAACTCGGAAGTGATCCCCTGGGTCCTTCGACTCGTCATGATCGGCATGGGCCTGTCGCTCACGGTCGGCGACTTCAAGCGAGTGATCGTGTTCCCGAAGGCGGCCGGGATCGGCCTCGTCGCGCAGCTGCTCGGCCTGCCGCTCGCCGCATTCGGGCTCGCATGGCTGTTCGGCGCGCCGCCCGCGATCGCGATCGGTCTCGTCATCCTCGCCGCCTGCCCGAGCGGTGTGACGTCGAACGCCTATACGTTCGCCGCGCGCGCGGACGTGCCGCTCTGCGTCACGCTGTCGGCGATCACCAGCGTCATCACGGTGTTCACGATTCCGTTCCTGATCAACCTCGCGATGGACGCGTTCGGCGATCAGGGCGCGCTCGTCGCGCTGCCCGTCTTCAACATGCTGCGCGATCTGATCGGCTACACGCTCGTGCCGCTCGTGCTCGGCATGGTCGTACGCGCGCTGTTCCCGGATTTTTCCCAGCGGCTCGTCGAGCCGATCAGGAAGAGCGTGCTGTACCTGATGATCGGCGTGCTGATCCTGGGCGTCGTCTCGAGCTACGAGGAGATCTTCGCGCACTTCGCGACGGCGGGCCTGCTCGTGCTGTCCATGAACCTGCTGACGATGGGGTTCGGTTTCGGCCTCGGCAAGCTGTTCAAGCTGCCCGTCCCGCAGGTCGTGACGATCACGTTCGAGGTCGGCGTGCAGAACCTCGCGCTGTCGTTCGCGATTACGTTCGCGATCCTGCAGCGGCCCGATCTGGCGGTCGCGGCCCTGCTCTACGCGGCGATCATGCCCGCGACCGCGCTCGCGTTCGTGCCGATTGGCCGGCGGCTGATCCTCGCCGACGAAGCGAGCCGTAGCGCGGCCGGCGAGGTGCCGGTGCGGGCGGCGACGGAGGCGTAAGAGGCCGTCAGCGGCCGATTCTCGCGGCGATAGCCGCTTCCGGAGGGGGGCTCCTCGCCGCGATTGCCGGGGCCTTGCCGGCCCCGGCAATCGCAGAAAGGGAGCCGCGCCGCCTCGGGACGGCGCGGCGTCGGACGTCAGCGCGGACGATACGCCTCGCGCGCGACATCCGCGTACGGCGCGGGACCGACGATCGCCCGGACCTCGACCTGGGCGTGGCGTTCCACGGTCGGCTTCGGCGAGCCGCCGCCCTCCTCGCCCCACACCACCGTCACCTCGGTGCCGGGCTTCGCGTGCTCCACGTCGACGATCGCGAGCGAGAGCATCGAACGCTCGTTGTACGAGTAGCCGGTGTACGTCGACAGGCCGACGACCTTGCCGTCCTTCAGCACCTTGTCGTACGGCAGGGTCGAGTAGTTCGCGAGCGGCAGGTCGATGTACTTCGCGGCATCGCCCTTGCGCCCGAACAGCGAGCCGAACGCCTTCGTGACGTCGTCGCCGTTCCACGCGAGCGTGACTTTCTGCCGCCTCGGCTCACCGGCCTTCTCGAGCGCCTCGCGGCCGATGAAGTCGTGGTCGAACTTCACGATCGAGCCGTAGCCGAGATCGGAAGGCAGCAGGTAGTAGTCCTCGATCCTATCGGAGTAGAAGCTGCCGCCGAGCGACGCCGTGCCCTCGTAGCTCTTCGCGGAGAGCCACTCGCGGTACGGCCGCATCTTCTCCCCGCTGTACACCGCCGGCAGCGGCGACGGGATCCAGCCCGACTCGAGCGTGCTCGTCGGATACGTGCGCGAGCCGACTTGGCGCAAGCCGAAATCCCGGCCCGCCTCGACGATCGCGGCGCGCACCTCGTCGCCCTCTTCCCACGGCCCGAACAGCTCCCACCCGGGCTGGCCGACCATGCCGTGGCGCAGCGCGCGGACCTTGCGCCCGGCGATCTCGAACACGCCCATGTTGAAGAACTTGATCTCCGGCACGGGCTTGCCGGTAACCTTCTCCATGACGGACAGCGCCGCGGGGCCCTGCACCTGGAACCGGTAAACCTTGCGCCCGCCGCGATTGACGAACGACCGCTCGTCGCGCTCGATCTTCACGTCGTAGCCGCCGGTCTCCGCGTGGAACTGCAACCAGTTCGCCGCAGGCGGACGGCCCACGAGGTTGAAGCGGTTCTCCGCGAGATAGAACAAGATCGCGTCGCCGATGACGAAGCCGTCGTAGTTGCACGCGACGAGCTGCTTCGCCTTGTCGACCGTGAAGCCCTTGAAGCTGTTGATCGCCGTGTCGGAGAGCAGCCGCAAAGCGTCCGGTCCCTCCACGTACATGTCGGTCATGTGATGCGACTGATCGAACAAAGCGCACGTCTCGCGCCAGGAGCGCTGCTCGTCGCGCCAGTTCGAAAACTCGGACGGGACCACCGGAAACGCGTACGGCCCGATCTGCGAGTTGCGCAGCAGCTGGACCGGGTTACCGACGGCACGCAACAAGTCTTCCAGGCTCTGGTGACCCATAGCTGCTCATACCTCCCTTCCATAAGGATTGTCGTGTGTCTAAAACCGCCGGAGACGAGTGCCGTTTCGACGCCGTTAGGCGCTGGCGCATCGCGATGGGCCGGCCGGTTGGGGCCGGCAGTATAGCCCGAACTGCGGCAACAAACGCTCGCGGTATTGAGAGCAATGAGACGAACAACCTGGCGTGATTGCCCGGCCGGTCCGGTTGCCCTAGTCTGCCTCTCGCACGGACGAGGCGGCCGGGCGATGCGACGAGAACGAGTCGCCGAGACGTTCCGTCGTCGCACCGAACCATCCAGTCCGGCGGCGAGCCCCGCAGTGCGCTGCCGCGACGCACGAACCACGCTACGAGCGCTCCCTCGAACGTGTGCTCGGAGGGCGGACGTGGGTAGCAGGCGGCGTTGCGCTCGGGATCGAACGTCGTCGACAGCGAGTGCTCTCGATGAGGGCGCACGCGATCGAGCGATCACCGCTCGGCCGGTAATCGGAGAGTTGTACGGACGCGCGGCGGCTCGCGTCGGGAGAAGGGATGCGACATCACGATGAAGCGAGGACGATCGATCGACCGATGACCCGACGATCGCACGAGGTCGCTCTTGCGCTCGGGACGACTGCGCGCGAGCGGCGCGACGGACGCGACCCCTCCAGAATTCTAAAGCCACATTCCGCGGGTTCCCTTGCCGCTATCTCGGCGTTGTGGCTACCATGCTGGCACGCCTGAGCGTGCTTCTCAGGAGGGGGTCGATGAGTTTTTCTCGAGTCGCAATGCCGCTCGCGGCCCTGGCGGCTCTATGCAGCGCCGGCACGGCCGACGCACAAATGGACTTCACGGGCGAGTGGGCGGTCGTCCGCTCGCAGGACAACACGGACAACCCGCATCTCGGCGAGTACGTCGGCATCCCGTTGAGCCGTGAAGCGATACGCCGCGCCGAGATCTGGGACGCCGCGATCCAGTCGCTGCCCGAGTGGCAGTGCCGCCCGCACTCCGGCGCCTACATCAAGCGCGGTCCGTCGAACCTGAGAATATGGAAGGACGTCGATCCCGCGTCGCGCGAGATCATCGCGTTCCACGCCGAATGGCTCCGCTCGACCAACGTGCCGATCTACATGGACGGGCGCGAGCATCCGCCGCCGTACGCGGGCCACACCTGGGGCGGGTTCTCCACCGGTGAGTGGCAGGGCGACCGTCTCAAGGTCAGGACCACTCATTTAAAAGAAGACTACTATCGGCGCAACGGCGTGCCGCAGAGCGACCGGGCGACGCTCAGCGAGTACCTGATCCGGCGTCGTTTCCGGGACGAGGATTACTTGACCTGGGTCGTCATCGCTTACGACGACGTCTATCTGACGGAGCCGCTGATCCGCAGCACCGAGTACCAGCTCGACCTGCACCAGCGGATTCCGCCCTACCCCTGCACGATCGTGACGGAGGTGTTGCTGCCGGACGGCTACGTGCCGCACTGGCTGCCCGGCACGAACGACCAGATCTACAGCTTCGCGGACGCCTACGGCCTGCCGCGGACGCTGTACTTCGACGGGGCCGAGACGATGTACCCGGAGTATAGGGCCAAGCTCGCGGCGGCGCAGACCGACGCGGCGCGCGCCAGCAACGCCGGACGACGGGCGGGCGAGCAGTGAGCGCAGCGACGAGCAACGGATCGCCGCGGATCGGCACACGGCCTCGCGCGTGGCTGCTCGCCGCCGCGGCGGCGATGCTTGCGGTCGCGGGACCCGAGCCCGCGGATGCCCAGCGCAACCGGGCGCGCGCCGAAGCACCCCCCGCCGAGCTGCACTGGTGGCCGGTCCGCGGCAACGTCTGGATGCTGGTCGGCGCCGGCGCGAACATCACGGCTTCGGTCGGCCCGGACGGCGTGTTCCTCGTGAACGCCGGCGAGGCGGCCGCGAGCGAACGCGTGCTCGCCGCGATCGCGGAGCTGCAGTCGCAGCTCTCCGCGTTCGGCTTCCTCGACGTGAAGGTGCCCGAGCGCGGCGGCGCCGAGACGCGCTCGCGGTTCCCGGTGAACACGCACGCGCCGCCGAAGCCGATCCGCTACATCATCAACACCAGCGTCCTGCCCCACAACGTCGGCGGCAACGAGCGGCTCGCGGCGGCCGGCGTCACGTATACCGGCGGCAACGTCGCCGGCACGATCGCGGATTCGTCGGAAGGCGCGGCGGTGCTCGCGCACGAGAACGTGCTGAATCGCATGGTCGAGGCGGACATGCCGTTCGGCGCGCTGCCGACCGAGACGTACTTCACCGCCGAGTACAAGCTCTCGACGTTCTTCAACGATGAGGGGATTCGGATCGTCCACATTCCTGCGGCGACGACCGACGGCGACAGCATCGTCTATTTCCGCGGCTCCGACGTGATCGCCGCCGGCGACCTGCTGAACATGGACTCGTTCCCGGTGATCGACGTCGACCGCGGCGGGTCGATCGACGGCGTGCTGAAGGGCTTGAATTACATTCTGCAGCTCGCAATTCCAGAATTCAGGACCGAGGGCGGAACGATGGTCGTGCCCGGCAAGGGCCGCCTGGCGGATTCGGCCGACGTCGGCTACTACCGGGACATGCTCACGATCATCCGCGACCAGGTGAAGGCGTTGATCGACAAGGGCGCGACGCTGGAAGAGGTCAAGGAAGCACGACCTACGTTCGGCTACGAAGGCAGATTCGGATCGGAGACCGGGCCATGGACGACGGAGATGTTCATCGAGGCCGTGTATCGCAGCCTCGCGGACTCCGGCCGTTAGTCACAGGGACGAAATCTCTCGAAGAGGAGACAGAGCCATGAAAATCTTCAAGGCGTCGATTGCGGCAGCGCTGGCGGCGTTGCTCACGGGTGCCGGAGCGTATGCGCACCATTCGTTCACGGCGACCTACGACGAGAGCAAGGAAATCGAGATCGAAGGCGAGCTCGTGCAGTTCATGTTCCGTAACCCCCACGCGTGGGTGCACGTGATGGCGCCGGACGAGAACGGCGAGATGCAGCGCTGGGGCGTGGAATGGGGCGGCGCGGGCCAGCTGTCCGGCCAGGGCGTCACGCGCGAATCGTTGAAGCCCGGCGATCACGTGATCATCCGCGGTAACCCGGGACGCAATCCGATCGACCATCGCATCCGGATGCGCAGCCTGCTCAGGCCGTCCGACGGCTTCGGCTGGGGCTTCCAGGGCGAGACGTTCGACTGAGCGCGACCGAAGGACGGATCCACCGACGATGCACTCGACTACCGCGTCCCGGCTTGCCGGTCTGCTGCTCAGCGCGGGCGCCGCGCTCGCCGCGGCGCCTGCGGCCGCGCAGCGCCCTGCGGCCCCTCCCCCGCAGGCGGAATCGCCCCGCGCCGCCGCGCCGATCGACCTGACCGGACACTGGGTCTCGTTGATCACGGACGACTGGGTGTATCGGATGATCACGCCCGCAAAGGGCGATTACTCCTATGTCCCGCTGAACGCCGAAGGGCGGCGCATGGCCGACACGTGGGATCCCGCGCGCGACGCGGCTGCCGGCGAGGAGTGCAAGGGCTACGCGGCGCCGGCGATCATGCGGCTGCCGAGCCGCATCCACATCACGTGGCAGGACGACTCGACGCTGAAGCTCGACATCGACAACGGCATGCAGACGCGGCTCTTCCGCTTCGGTCAGCCGGAGCCGCAAGGGGCGCCGAGCTGGCAAGGGTGGTCGTCGGCCCGATGGGAGGTCTCGGGCAATACCGGCCGGCAGATCGTGTTCGCGAACGCGCGCACGTCGCTCGGACAGGTGCCGCAGATCGGCTCGCTGAAGGTCGACACGACGAATCTGCGGCCCGGCTACCTCCGCAAGAACGGCGTCCCGTTCAGCGACCGCACCTTCATGACCGAGTACTACAACCTGATCCGCGAGGACGACGGCGCCGAGTATCTCGTCGTGCAGATCTTCGTCGAGGATCCGGTTTATCTCGCGCGGCACTTCGTGCGCACGGTGCAGTTCAAGCGCGAGCCCGACGGCTCGAAGCGCAATCCGCAGCCCTGCTCGGCGACTTGACGCTCGCCGTCAGCCGCGCGCGGCCGCGTTCAACGTTCCTCGCACGGCGCCGGCGACCAGCCGCTCGCCCCCGGCAAGCGCTTGAAGCTCGAGCTCGTGACGAAATCTTGGGTGAGATACGCGGGGTCGTGCACGACGGTCGTGACCGTGAACCACTCCTCGCCGAATGCCGAGTGCCGCACGAAGTGCTCGGTGACGACGGTGTCGGCGCTGTACGGGACGCCGTTCCGGCGCAGATAGCCCGGTAGCAGGTTCGTCGTCGTAACCTTGAGCGTCGTGCCCGACCATTCGGCGCGGGAGATTCCCTGCCGGCTCGGTCCCGTCGACTCGGGCGGCTCGCCGAAATGCAACCGTCGGGTCTGCAGGCCGTTGTCGGTCTCGAGCACGAGCGTCGCATCGTCTTCCCACGCGATGCGGACGCGCGTGGGCATCCGCAGCAGCGCGGGCGCGCCGAACGGCCGGCACGTGCCTTCGTCCGCGACCGGATCCCACTCGTCGGCGCGCGCGCGTCCCGCCGGATTCAGCGGCACGCTCGCGTAATCGCCCCGGGGCGGCGTCTGCATCCGCCAGAGCCAGTCCTCCGTCACGACGCTGACCCAGTAGCCGGTGAGATCGATCGGCGCGGTGCCGCGCGCGGACGTCTGCGCCGCCGCGGCAGCCGCGAGACTCGAGAGCGCCGCGACCGCGACGACGATGCTTCTCGCCACCTTCCCTCCTCTCGGCGGGCGATCGGTTGAACAAATTATCGCCGCCGACCAGAATCCGAACAAACACACCGCTGCGCCAGGACGGCGCGAGGATCAGCAATGCACGCGATGCGATCCGTGCGGTTCGCCGCGGCCTGCGGCATGCTCCTCGCCGCGGGCTTCGCGAAGGCCGAGATCGACTTGACCGGCGAGTGGTCGAGCCTGCGCCACGAGGACCAGATCGAGCGCGGGCCGGGACCGATGATCGGCGATTACCTCGGCCTGCCGATCAACGAGGCCGGCCGGCTCCGCGGCGAGCGCTGGGACGCTTCGCTGCTGACCGTCCCCGAGCATCAGTGCATCCCCCATCCGGCGAACTACTCGGCGATGCACGGCAACCTCCGCATTTGGAAGGAGGTGGACCCGCGGACACAAACCGTCATCGCATGGCACATGCTGTTCGAGTCGTACAACCGCTTCCGCACGGTCTGGATGGACGGCAGGCCGCATCCGTCGAAGTACCACCCGCACACCTGGCAAGGCTTCTCCACCGGCCGCTGGGAGGGCGACGTGCTGGTCGTCACGACCACTCACATGAAGGCCGCCCGAATTCGCCGCAACGGCATCGATCACAGCGACGCGGCGACGCTGGTCGAGCACGTCGTCCGGCACGGCGACGTGCTGACCTTCATCAGCACGCTGCGCGATCCCGTCTATCTGACCGAGCCGTTCATCCACTCGCGGGACTACCGGTTGAACCCGCGCCAGCAGATCCGGCCGTACCCGTGCAAGCCGGTGGTCGAGGTCCTCCGCACGACCAAGACGATTCCGCATCACCTGCCGGGGCAGAACCCGTACCTCGGCGAATTCGCGGCGACCGTCGGCTTGCCGCTCGCGACGGCGCTCGGCGGCGCCGAGACGATGTATCCCGAGTACATGCGCCGGCTCGAGGAGCTGCGCGCGGCGGACCGCGCCGGGTCCCGGCCCGCGGGAAGCAGCCGATGAGACGACCGCTCGCGGCGCTCCCTGCCGCGGCGCTCGCCGCGATGCTGCCGGCGGCCGCGCAGCTCGGACGCGCGCCGGCGCACGAGCCGCTCGAGCTGATCCACGTGCAGGGAAACGTCTATCTGCTCGCGGGCGACGTCGCGAACGTCGTCGTGCAGATCGGGGCAGAGGGCGTGCTGCTGGTCGATTCGGGCTCCGCCGAGCGTGCCGAGGACATTCTCGCCGCGATCCGCGGGCAGACCGACGCGCCGATCCGCTATATCGTCAACACGCACGCGCATCCGGATCACATCGGCGGCAACGCGGTGATCCGCGCCGCGGGCGAGACGCTCGCCGGGGGCAACATATTCATCCCGGACGCGACCGAAGGTGCCGCGATCGTCGCGCACGAGAACGTGCTGCATACGGTCGCGGCGGACCGCGCGGTGCAAACCGACGCGTGGCCGACCGATACGTTCTTCACGCCCTTCGAGGATCTGTTCTTCAACGGCGAGCCGCTTCGGATCGAGCACGTCCCCGGCGGGCACACCGACGGCGACAGCATCGTGATGTTTCGCCGCTCCGACGTGATCGCGACCGGCGATCTGTTCGTGACGACGCATTACCCGATCTTCGATCCGGACGCCGGCGGAGACATCGATGCCGTGCTCGACGCGTTGAACAGGATCATCGAGTGGACCGTCCCGCGGCAGCTGCAGGAGGCCGGGACGATGGTGATTCCCGGGCACGGCCGGATCGCGGACGAGGCCGACGTGGTCGAGTATCGAGACATGGTGCAGATCGTGCGCGACCGGATCGCGGACATGATCGGCCGCGGGCTGACGCTCGAGCAGGTGCAGGCGGCGCGGCCGACGCTCGACTACGACGCGCGGTACGCGACCGAGTACTGGACGACCGCGATGTTCGTCGAAGCCGTCTACAAGAGCCTCTCCTCCACGTAAGCACCACCGTCTGCGCGGCTGGTCCTGCGGCGCCCGAGCGCTGGCGCGCGCAGCGCGGCATCGGCCTACATCGCCCCTTCCAGGGCGTTCCGCGCGCAGGACGCGCGCGGTCGACCGGCACTATGCGGAAGATCGCGGCCGGACCGCCGCTCAGAACGATTTCGGCAGGCCGAGGACGTGCGTCGCGATGTAGGAGAGGATCAGGTTCGTCGATACCGGCGCGACCTGGTACAGCCGCGTTTCGCGGAACTTCCGCTCGACGTCGTACTCCTCCGCGAACGCGTAGCCGCCGAACGTCTGCACGCACGCCTCGGCCGCCGCCCACGACGCTTCCGAGGCGAGGAGCTTCGCCATGTTCGCCTCCGCCCCGCACTTCTCGCCTGCGTCGAACAGCTCGGCCGCCTTCCGCACCATCAACGCCGCGGCCTCCGTCGACGCATGCGCGCGCGCGAGCGGAAACTGCACACCCTGATTGCTGCCGATCGGCCGGCCGAACACGTGACGCTCGGCCGCGTAGCCCGCGGCCTTGCGCAGGAACCACCGCGCATTGCCGATGCACTCGGCCGCGATCAGGATCCGCTCGGCGTTCATGCCGTCCAGGATGTAGCCGAAGCCTCTGCCCTCCTCGCCGATCAGGTTCTCGGCGGGCACCTCCAGCCCGTCGAAGAAGAGCTCGGTCGTCGCGTGGTTCATCATCGTCGCGATCGGCTTGATCGTGAGGCCGTTGCCGACGGCCTCGCGCAAGTCGACGATCAGCACCGAGAGCCCTTCGGTCGGCCGCGCGGCCTCCTCGCGGGGCGTCGTGCGAGCAAGCAGCAGCATCAGGTCCGAGTGCTCCGCACGGGAGATGAAGACCTTCTGTCCGGAGACCACGTAGCGATCCCCGCGGCGCACGGCCCGCGTCCGGATCCGCGTCGTGTCCGTCCCGCTCCCGGGCTCGGTGACCGCAAAGGCTTGCAGCCTGAGCTTGCCGGCCGCGATCTCGGGGAGATAGCGCGCCTTCTGCGCGGCGTTGCCGTGACGGAGCAGCGTGCCCATCGTGTACATCTGCGCGTGACAGCTCGCGCCGTTGCAACCGCTCGCGTGCACGGTCTCGAGCACGGCCGCCGCGTGCGTCACGCCGAGCCCGCTGCCGCCGTGCTCCTCGGGAATCAGGATCGAGAGCCAGCCGGCCTCGCCGAGGGCCGCGACGAATTCCTTCGGGTAAGCCCTACGGCGGTCGAGGTCCCGCCAATACTCGCCCGGGAAATTCGCACAAAGCTTCTCGACCGCATCGCGGATCTCTGCGAGCTCGTCGTCCGTGGTCATGCGCTCACCTCGATGTCGCGGAAGCGCGGACCGGACGCGCGCGAGGATCGTGTACCATACGGCCCCTTGGACTACGCAGCGTGCCCGCATCCCGCGTGTCGCCGATCATCGTACCGCCTCCTCCCGAGCTTTGCCTGATCCGTCTTTCCGCTCTCGGCGACACGTGCCACACCGTGCCCGTCGTGCGCGCGATCCAGCGGGCGGCGCCGCAGACGAGGATCACCTGGGTCATCGGCAAGACGGAGCACGCGCTGCTTCGGGGGCTCGAAGGGGTCGAGTTCGCGGTCCTCGACAAGAGCAAGGGGTTCGCCGGCTACTTCGAGCTGCGGCGCACGCTCGCGGGCCGTCGCTTTCCGGTGCTGCTGCACATGCATCCGTCCATGCGCGGCAACCTCGCGAGCCTGGCCGTATCCGCCGACATACGGATCGGCTTCGACCGCGCCCGAGCGCGGGAGCACCAGTGGCTCTTCTGCAATCGGCACATCGCACCGCTCGAGCGCCAGCACGTGATGGAAAGCTTCTTCGGTTTCGCCGCCGCGCTCGGCGTGCCCGCGGGGGAACTCGAGTGGCGGATCCCGATCCCCGAGGCAGACCGCGCATTCGCGGCCGCGCAGATCGAGGCGGACAGGCCCTCGCTCGTGATCAGCCCGTGCGCGGCGCCCCGCTTTCGCAACTACCGCAACTGGCACGTCCGGGGCTACGCCGAGGCCGCCGGCTACGCCGCCGAGCGCTACGGGGCGCAGGTGCTGGTCACCGGCGGGCCGTCCGAGGTCGAGCGCAGCTACGCGGACGGGATCATCGCGCAGAGCCGGGCCGCGGTTCGCGACCTCGTGGGCAAGACGACGCTGAAGCAGCTCCTCGCCGTGCTCGAGCGCGCGAGCGTCGTGCTGTGCCCGGACTCGGGGCCCGCCCACATGTCGACGGCCGTCCGCACGCCGGTCGTCGGCCTCTACGCGACGACGAACCCGTCCCGCGCGGCGCCGTATCTGAGCCGGCACCTCGTCGTCGACAAGTATCCGGAGGCCGCCGCCCGAATGCTCGGCAAGCGCGTCGAGGAGCTGCGCTGGGGCACCCGGGTCCGGCACCCGGAGGCGATGAATTTGATTACACTGCCGGACGTGATCGAAAAACTCGACGCCGCCTTCGCCGAGCGAGGCATCGGGCCGTTGAGGAGAGCGATGTGACCGAACGATACGAGCTGCACGCCTTCGACCGGGCGCGCCCCGAGGAGATCGAAGAGGCCCTCGAGCGCGCCGAGGTCGTGTTCTTCGAGCGTTGCCCGGTGGAGCTGCCGAACGAGGACGACCTCGCGTTCCTGCGCGAGGGCTTGCCGCGGGAGTTCCGGGCGAAGAACGTGAGCTATCACCCCGAGTCCGACTCGATCCCGCGCTTCGACGCCGCGCCCGAGGTGAAAGAGCGCGTCGAACGGATCCTGCGCACGCACGGCCAACGCGTCGAGGAGTTCCTGCGGCGCGCGGTGCCGAGCTACGTGCGCGGCTGGACCGTCGGCACGACGAGCTTCAGGGCGGTCGAGGAGAAGGGACGGAAGCTCAAGCCGCGCTCGAGCAACGAGCTCGTCCACGTCGACGCCGGCGCGTACGGGGCGACGAACGGTGCGCGCATCCTGCGCTTCTTCGTGAACGTGCATCCGGAGCGCGAGCGGATCTGGGGCACGAAGGGCAGCTTCGCCGCGCTGCTCGAGCGGCATCCGGAGCTGCGTGCGGCCGCGCTCGCGGGCCGCCCCCGCGTGAAGATCGAGAAATCGGCGCTCGATCGGCTGTTCAGCGGCATCGTCGGGGCCGCCGGGAAGCTCTACCCGCTGCTGAAGGTCATCGACTCGAGCCCGTACGACCGCAGCATGCGCCGAATCCACAACTATATGAAGGAGAACGAGGCGTTCCGCTCGAGCCGGGACGGCTATCGGGAAATCCACTTCCCGCCGCTCTCCGCGTGGATGGTGTTCACCGACGGCATCAGCCATTCCGTGCTGACCGGCCAGTATGCGCTCGTGACGACCGTGCTCGTGCCGCTCGAGAACTGCCGCTTCCCGGAGTTGTCGCCCTATCAAATCCTCGCACGAACAGCCGCATAGATGCTGTTCTTGAGAACACACATAGCTTCGGCGCCGACCGCTCGGTGCTTGACAACGACGAGCACCGCACTACGCTCGCGTTCGGCAGCACGCGGGCAACCTCCGGACCCGGCAGCAGCCGGGATCCGCGCTGGTAGCGGCGCTACCCGGCTTCGCGATCGACCGCACGAGGTTTCCGTGTGATCGCGCCGACCACGCCACAACATCGGGAGCGCCATGTCCGTCACTGAGACCCTCGCAGCGTACGTTGTAGAAACCCGGCCGGACGCCATACCGGAGGATGTTCGCGCCGAAGCGAAGCGGGCGCTCCTAAACTACCTCGGCTGCGCGCTCGGCGGCAGCATCGAGCCCGCGCTCGACATCGCGATCGAGACCCTCGCGCCCTACTCCGGCCGTCCGGACGCCTGCGTGCTCGGGCGCAGCGAGCGGTTCGACGCGCTGCACGCGGCGTTACTGAACGGCATCGGCTCGCACGTCCACGAGTACGACGACACGACGCCGAAGAACTACATCCATCCGTCCGTGCCGGTCGCGTCGGCGCTGTTCGCCTATGCGAGCGCGAACCGCGTGTCCGGCGAGGACTTCCTACACGCCTTCGTGCTCGGCTTCGAGGTCGAGTCCCGCGTCGGCAACGCGGTCTACCCCGCCCACTACGAGGCGGGCTGGCACATCACGTCGACGGCCGGCGTGTTCGGCGCCGCGGCCGCGATCGCCAGGCTCCTCGGCCTCTCGGTGCGGCAAACGGTCTGGTCGTTCGGCCTCGCCGCGACCCAGGCCGCGGGCATTCGCGAGATGTTCGGCTCGATGGCGAAATCCTTCCAGCCCGGCCGGGCAGCGCAGAACGGCTACACGGCCGCGCTCCTCGCACGGAACGACTTCACCGCCGGCGAGCGGGCGCTCGAAGGCCCGCGCGGTTTCGCCGCGGTGACCGCGGCCAGCTACGACCTCGCGAAGATCACCGACGGTCTCGGCCGCGACTTCGACCTGCGCGCGAACGCCTACAAGCCGTATGCGTGCGGGCTCGTCGTCCATCCGACGATCGACGGCTGCAGCCAGCTGAAGCGCGAGCACGCGCCGGATCCGCGCTCGATCGTGGCCGTGCGGCTGCGGGTCGCGCCGCTCGTGCTCGACCTCTGCAACAAGCGCGACCTCCGCCGCGCGCTCGAGAGCAAGTACTCGATCTACCATGCCGCGGCGATCGGGCTCGTTCGCGGCAAGGGCGGCTTGCAGGAGTTCACGGACGAGGCCGTGCGCGATCCCGCGATCGCGCACGTCCGCGAGCGGACGACCGCGACCGCGGACCCGTCGGTCACCGAGGACCAGGTGCGGATCGAAGTGGAGCTCGCTGACGGCACCGTGCTCGAGAAGTTCGTCGAGCAATCGCTCGGCAACGTGCATCGGCCGTTGACGAACGCCGACCTCGAGGAGAAGTTCCGCGATCAAGCGGTGCTCGCGCTTCCGGCCGAGCAAGTGGAAGCGTTGATCGAGCAGTCCTGGCGGATCGACGAGCTCGCGGACGCGGGCGAGCTCGCTCGGGCGACGACTCCGCCGCCGTCCGCTCGTACCGCCGCGAGCAGGTAGACGGCCGTGCCCCGCGCCGCCGCCAAGCTGCTCCTCGTAACGCTCCTCGCCGCGCTCGTCTCGTGCGGCGGCAGCGCGCCCGAGAATCAGGTACGCATCCCGCTCGGCGCGGGCGGGGTCGGCTTCCTGCCTCTCCTGGTAATGCGGGAGCACGGCTTGATCGAGAAGCACGCCCGAGCCGCGGGGCTCGAGGATGCGACCGTGCGCTGGATCGAGATCGGCGGCCCGGCCGTCGTGAACGACGCCCTGCTCGCCGGCTCCGTCGATTTCATCGCGGCCGGTCCGCCCGCGTTCATCACGCTGTGGGATCGAACCCGACAGTCGGTCGACGTGCGCGGCGCCGCGGCGATGACATCGCTGCCGATGTACCTGAACACGCGCGCCGAGCACTTGCGGTCGCTCGAAGACCTGACCGAGACGGACAAGATCGCCGTCACCGCGCCGAAGGTGTCGATCCCGGCGATCGTGATGCAGATGTACGCGCGCGAGCGCTACGGCCCGGACGAAGTGTTCCGCTTCGATCGTTACACAGTGACCCGCAGCCACCCCGACGGCGCGATCGCGCTCTTGTCGGGCTCCGGGGACATCAACGCCCATTTCACGTCGCCGCCGTTCCATCAGCGCGAGATCGCCGATCCCCGCGTCCGTACGATCATGACGACGGACGACGTGCTCGGCGGCTCGACGACGTTCACGATGCTGTCGACGACCGCGCGCTTCCGCGAGCGCAACCCGACGCTTTACGGCGCCGTGCTCGCCGCGCTCGAGGAAGCGCACGAGCTGATCCGCCGCGACACCCGCGCAGCCGCCGAGCTGCTGCTCGAGACGGAAGGCGGCGGATTCACCGTCGACGAGCTCGTCGCGATGCTCGAGGATCCGGCGATCAAGTTCACGACGACGCCCGAGAACGTGCTTCGCTACGCGCAATTCATGCACGACATCGGCTCGATCACGAACCGGCCGGGCGACTGGCGCGAGCTCTTCTTCCCCGAGATTCACGAGGCGCCCGGCTCCTGACGGAGCCGGCCGTCGCAGGGCCTGCCGATGAACGACGCCGCGGCCGCCGCACCTCTGTTGTCCGTCCGCGGCGTCACGCTGCAATACCGTACCGCGGAGCAGCTCGTCACCGCGACGTACCGCGTGAGCTTCGACGTGCTCCGTTCCGAGCGCTTCGTCGTGCTCGGACCGTCCGGGTGCGGCAAGTCGACCCTGTTGAAGGCCGTCGGCGGCTACCTGCAACCGGTCGAGGGCGAGATCCTGCTCGACGGCGCGGTCATCCGGAAGCCCGGACCGGACCGCGCGCTCGTGTTCCAGGAATTCGATCAGCTGTTGCCGTGGAAGACCGTCCGCGACAACATCGTGTTCGCGTTGACGGCGAGCGGCAAGCTGCCGCGCAACGAGGCGATCGAGCGCGCGATGCACTTCATCGGCAAGGTCGGCCTCACGCAGTTCGCGGACGCCTATCCGCACACGCTCTCGGGCGGCATGAAGCAACGCGTAGCGATCGCCCGCGCGCTCGCGATGGAGCCCGCGATCCTGCTAATGGACGAGCCGTTCGCGGCGCTCGACGCGCTGACGCGCGAGCGGATGCAGGAAGAGCTCCTGTCGCTCTGGGAGGATGCGCGCTTCACGCTGCTGTTCATCACGCATTCGATCCCGGAGGCGATTCGCGTCGGCAGCCGCATCCTGCTCCTGTCGGCGCATCCGGGCCGCGCGAAGGCGGAGCTGAACAGCGCGGGCACCGACGAGCGCGGCGCAGACGGCGAGCTCCTCTCCGCGCGGATCCAGCGAATCCTGTTCGACCGCGTGGTCGAGCAGGCGGACGACGAGGGGGAAAACCATGGCTGAAGCGACCTCCGCCGCCGGCGTGCCCCGGCGCCCCGAGGTGCGGCACCCCGTGCCCGCCGCGACGATCGACGTGCGGCCGCAGCCGTTGTCGCTCGCGAGCCGGCTCTACGCGAGCGGCGCGCTCAGGAAAGCCGTGCTGCTCGCCGTGCTCGCGCTCGCGTGGGAGATCTACGCTCGCGCGCTCGACAACCCGCTGCTCTTCCCGACGTTCGGCGCGACGCTCGCGGCCTGGGGGTCGTCGCTCGTATCCGGCGAGCTGCCGCGCGCGGCCGCCTACACGCTGTCGCTGCTGTTCCAGGGTTATGCCGCCGGCCTCGCGATCGCGGCGCTCCTGACCGCGTTCGCGAGCGCGACGCGCATCGGCGCGGATCTGCTCGAGACGCTGACGGCGATGTTCAATCCGCTGCCGTCGATCGCGCTCTTGCCGCTCGCGATGATCTGGTTCGGGCTCGGCGACGACAGCGTGATCTTCGTGCTCGTCCACGCGGTGCTCTGGGCCGTCGCGCTGAACACGTTCGCGGGCTTCCGGGCACTCTCGCCGACGCTGCGGATGGTCGGGCAGAACTACGGCCTCTCGCCCGCCGGCTACGTGCTGAAGATCCTGATCCCCGGCGCGTTCCCGAGCATCCTGACCGGCCTCAAAGTCGGCTGGGCGTTCGCCTGGCGCACGCTGATCGCCGCCGAGCTCGTGTTCGGGGTCAGCTCGGGCTCCGGCGGCCTCGGCTGGTATATCTTCGAGCGCAAGAATCAGCTCCTGATCCCGGACGTGTTCGCGGGCCTTCTGACCGTGATCCTGTTCGGGCTGTTCGTCGAGAACGTGGTCTTCAAGGCGATCGAGTCCCGCACCGTGCGGCGCTGGGGCATGCAAAGCTGAAGGAGGGTTCGCGATGATACGGATCAGCCGAACGGCCGCGCTCGTCGCGCTCGGGCTCGCGGCCGCGCCGCTCGCCGCGCAGCGGAGCGTGCCGATGCGCAACGGCATTCCGGTCGCGCCGCAAGGCATCGAGGTGCCGCCGCTGCCGTCCGAGCCGGTCGAGTACCGCACCGCGGAAGGCCAGAACATCCGCGTCGTCGTCGTCGCGCGCGGGCTCGAGAATCCGTGGAGCCTCGCGTTCCTGCCGGACGGCGGGATGCTCGTGACGGAGCGCAACGCCGGTCGCCTGCGGCTGATCCGCGACGGCAAGCTCGTCCCGGCGCCGGTGCCCGGCGTGCCGGAGATCCGCGCGGTCGGCTTGTCGGGGCTACTCGACGTCGCGCTGCATCCGCGCTTCGCCGAGAACCGCCTCGTCTATCTGAGCTACACGAAGCCGCTCGACGAGGAGCTCGCCGGTCTGGCGGTCGCACGGGCGCGCTTCGACGGCCGCGCGCTCGTCGGCACGGAGGACGTCTTCGTGACCGAGGACACGGCCAGCATCTCGCGCCTCGCGTTCGGCCCGGACGGCATGCTCTACGTCACGACGCACGGCAGCATGGGCGAAGGCGCTCAGGATCCCGGCAGCCTCGCCGGCAAGGTGCTCCGGCTGCGCGACGACGGCAGCGTGCCGGACGACAACCCGTTCGCGGGCCGCGCGGGCTACCGTCCGGAGATCTATACGCTCGGCCACCGCAGCCCGCTCGGGCTCGCCGTTCATCCGGCCACGGGCGAGCTCTGGGAGCTCGAGATGGGCCCGAACGGCGGCGACGAGCTCAACGTGCTCCGGCCCGGCGCGAACTACGGCTGGCCGATCGTGAGCTTCGGCCGGACGTATCCGGGGCCGTGGCAGCACGAACGCAACGTCCCGACGCACGACGGCTTCGAGCCGCCGCGCGTGTTCTGGGTGCCGTCGATCTCGACGTCCGGCCTCGCGTTCTATACCGGCAACCGGCTCGCGAAATGGAAGGGCGACGTGTTCGTCGGCGGCATGCGCTACGGCGAGATTCCGGGCACCGGGCAGCTCCAGCGCATCCTGTTCAACGAGAACATGGAGGAGCTGCGCCGCGAGCCGCTGCTGACGGACCTGCGGCAGCGCGTCCGCGACGTGCGGCAAGGCCCGGACGAGCTTTTGTACCTCGTGATCGACCACGCCGAGGACGGCGCGGTGCTGCGGATCGAGCCTGCCGACTGAGCGCAGGCTCAGTCGCTCGAGGGCGCAGCGAGAATCACGCCGTTTTCCTGCACGTAGCGGTCCCAGAGCGCGAGCATCGCGGCGAAGCGCTCGGGCTCGGCCGCGCTCGAGTCGCGCTGCTCGCCCGGATCGCTCGCGAGATCGAACAGCTGCCAGCGGGCATTGGGACCGTCGCGCGCGTCCCAGACGATCTTCCAGTCGCCCTGGCGCACGGCCCGGTGGCCGAAGAGCTCCCAGCCAACGTAGTGATCGGGCGGGTGCACGCGGTCGGTGGTGCCCGCGAGGAGCGGCAGCAGCGAAGCGCCGAGCAGCGGCGCCACGGACCGGCCCCGATAGGCGCCCTGCGGCAGCTCGCCGCCCGCGAGCTCGACGAGCGTCGGCAGCACGTCCATCACCGTTGTGAGCGCGTCGCTCCGCGCGCCGTCGCGCACGCCGCTCGGCCAGCGCGCAAACGCCGGCACGCGAATGCCGGCCTCCCACGCGGTCTGCTTCGCGCCGCGGAACGGGACCGAGCCCGCCCGCGCCCAGCTCGGCCCGTACATCACGTAGGAGTCGCCGGCGCCGAGGTTCTCGTAGGAGTTGTCGCAGCAGGTCTCGACCCAGCGGCTCAGCGGCGGCAGCAAGTCGCGGCGCAAGCCTTCGGGGCCGTTGTCCGACATGAAGAAGACGAACGTGTCGTCGAGCTCGCCGATCGACTCGAGGTACGCGACGAAGCGGCCGACGTACTCGTCGAGGTCGCTGACCATCGCGGCGTAGATCTCCATCTTGCGCGCCTCGGTGCGCCGCTCGTCCTCGGTGAGCTCCTCCCACGCCGGCTCCCCTTCGATCGGCGGGATGCCCGCGAAGTCGTTCGGAGCGAGACCGAGCTCTTTCGCGCGCTCGAGCCGTCGCCGGTAGAGCGCTTCCCAGCCGTCGTCGTACCAGCCGGAGAACCTCGCGATCGACTCGGGCGGCGCCTGCAACGGCCAGTGCGGCGCCGTATAGGCGAGGTACGCGAAGAACGGCGCGTCTCCGTCGCTCGCGCGGCCCTCCTCGATGTAGTCGATCATCCGCTCGGTGTAGAACCGCGTCGAGTAGAAATCGTCGCCGACCGTCACGAGCGCTTCGCCGTCCCTGTACGGCGCGAGGCCGGGCCCGTTCCACGACAGTCCCCCGAGATGCGCGGCCCCGTCGATCGAGACGAACGAGCGATCGAACCCGCGGGCGGCCGGGCCGTTCTCGACCTCGGCGCCGAGGTGCCACTTGCCCGTCATGTACGTGCGGTAGCCCGCGTCGCGGAGTAGCTCGGCGAGGCTGACGACCCGCTCGTTCAGGTAGCCCTCGTAACCCGGCTGGCCGCGCTGGGCCGGGTTCGTCGCCCGGCCCATCACGCCGAGACCGGCGACGTGGTTGTCGGTGCCGGAGAAGAGCATCGAGCGCGTCGGCGAGCACGTCATGCTCGTGTAGAACTGCGTCAGCATCGTGCCCCCGCGCGCGAGCGCGTCGATGTTCGGCGTCGGGATCTCGCTGCCGAACACGCCGAGATCCGAATAGCCGAGGTCGTCGGCGACGATCAGCACGATGTTCGGACGCCGTGCGGCGGACGGCTCGTCTCCCCGCTTGTCCTCGCCGACGGCGCTCGCGGCACCGTTCTCCCCGCCTCCGCAACCGGAGAGTGTCCACACGATCGCGAGCCCGAGCGCGAGCGTCATTCTCACGGTGCCACCTCCGTTCGCGGTCCGCGCCGCCGCTGCCGCCGCCGCCATCCGGTATACAATCGCCGCACGCTCGGGCGGCCTCGCCCGACGCGCATCTCGAGAACGGAATCATGAGTCAGCCGAACGGGACGCCCGCTGCGAGTCAGCGCATCAAGCAGAAGCGGGCGCGAAGGACGTACGAATCGCTGGTCTCCACGGCGTTCAAGCTGCTGAACGACCGCGAGTTCGACTCGATCACGGTAGCCGAGCTCGCCCAGGCCGCGGGCTACTCCGTCGGAGCGTTCTATGCCCGCTTCAAGAGCAAGGACGAGTTTTTCGACGCGCTGATCGCCCAGCACGTCGAGGAGCGCAAGCGTGTCCGCGACAAGCTGTTCGAGACGCTGCCCGAGGAGACCTGGATCCACGACGTGATCGAGGACGCGGTGAACTACTACTGGCGCCGGCGCCGCTTCTGGCGCGCGGCGCTGATCCGCAGCATTCAGGACCCGGACTTCTGGCAGCCGCTGCGCGACCTCGGACGGGATTTCGCGACGTCGTTCGTCAAGCGGATGTCGAAAGAGGCACGCCGGCCGCTGACGGAGCAGGAAGAGATGAACGTGCGGTTCGCGACGCAAGTGTTCCTGAGCACGATCAACAACACGATCATCAACAGGCCCGGCCCGATCTTCATGGGCCAGGCGCTGTTCGTCGAGAATCTGGCCAGAGCTTTCCGGCTCGTGTCCGGTTACGACGACCTCGTCCGCGGCGGCGCCGCGAAGACGAGCGGACGAGGCCGTCGCGCGGCCCGGGCTAGAAACTGACGCGCACACCCGCGACGTAATTCCTGCCGAGCACGTCGAACAGACCCGGATTCGCCTGTCGGGAATAGCCGAGGAAGGCGTCCCAGTACGGCGTGACCGGTGGATCCTCGTCGAACAGGTTCGTGACGTTGCCGAAGATCTCGAGCGTCGTCCCGCCTTGCATCTCCCGCGTCCAGGAGACCCTGAGATCCGTGTAGAACGCGGAGTCGACCGAGTTGTCTTCGATGTTCACGCCTTCGACGAGCGCGTTCTCCATCACGCCGCTGCCGATGTAGCGACCCTGGAGAAACACCGAGAACGGCCCCGTCGTCAGCGTCGCGTTCACGGTCGCCTTGAAATCCGGCAGCTCGTACGCCATGCCGGTCGACTGCTCGATGCCGGTCTGCCCCGCCCGGTCGATCTTGCGGGTGCCGGCGAGCGTCTGCGAGTTCTCGTCGAGCCAGGAAGCGAAGAGCCGGACGCCGAGCGATTGGCTGCCGCTGCCGAACCACGAGACGTCGCGGAGATACGCGACCTCGAGATCGCGGCCGCGGACCCGCGCCTGATCGATGTTGATGAACACGTCGCCGACGAGAATGATTCGATCGTCCGCGGGGTTACGCGTGACGCGCTGACAGAGCTCGACCGCGCCTTCCTCGCACCGTTGGATGACCGCATCCGGGCCGAGCTGGCCGATCGCGCCGGCGATATCGACCTCGTACCAGTCGAACGACAGCGACAAGCCGTCGACCGCGCTCGGCTGATAGATGAAGCCGGCCGTCAGCGTGTCGGCCTCCTCCGGGAGGACGTCCGGGTTGCCGCCGGAGAACCGCGTGACATTGTAGGTCTCGCCGTAGCGGGGATCCGTGATCGTGGCGATGCCGCCCGTCTTGTCGAAGCGCTCCGACAGGTTCGCGGCGCGGACGTCGCGCGATTTCGTCGCCCGGAACCGGAACGGCTCGACAATCTGCATGTCGATGCCCGCCTTCCAGGCGGTGACGTCGCCGGCGCCCGAGTAGTCCGCCCAGCGCGACGAGAGCCCGAGCGTCATCAGCTGCATCGCCGGCCGGTCCGCGACGACCGGAATGTACGTCTCCGCAAAGACCTCCTTCACGTCGCCTTCGCCTTTGATGTTCGATACCTTCGAATACTGCACGCCGACCGTGTTCGCGCAGTCCGGCCCGCTCACGCCGCGGAGCCCGATCTGCACGGCGAGCGGATCCGCGTTGCAGAGCACCGGGTGTCCCGTCTCGTGGTCGGAGGAGCGGTTCGTCGAGTCGCGGACGATCTGGAGGATCTCCTCCTCGCGATACGAGACGCCGAGCGCGAGCGAGATCGGACCGGCCCAGCCCTCGGCGATCTGCCCATTCGCGGTCAGCTCGAACAGGTTCTGGTCCATGGTCGTGATGTTGACCTTCGCCTCGTCCGCGATATAGGAGTCCGTCATCCCGAGCGCGAAGCCGGTATCGGCGAAGAACAGCGGCGTCGTGATGGCCTCGCCCGGATCGTTGCCGACGACCCAGTCGATCGCGTCCGCCGACGCGTTGCCGCGGCCGAACAGGTTCAACGGCCGGCAGTCGCCGAAATGGTCGGAGAAGAGCGTCGTCCGGCAGACGACGTCGTTACCGGACTGCACGGCGTCGACGGCGGCATGGATCCGATCGACGCGCAAGCCCTTCTGGTACCACTTGCGCTCGTTCTCGCCGCGCTGGAAGTAGCCGTCGACCGTCCAGCCGTCGAATGCGCCGCCTCCGTTCAACGCCAGCCTGAAGCCGGCGGTCAACGACGTCATCTCGCTGTCGTCCCACAAGCGGATGTCGCCGCCGATATCCTCGCGGCTGCCCATCCGCCTGAACGTGAACGACTCGAGGTTCTCGGCAATCATCGTTTGCCGGATCTCCTCGGGCAGGAACGCGTTGTCCTGGAAGATCGTGATCGCGGTCGGCGTGCCTTGCAGCGACCCTCGCGGCGCGTTGAAGCGGTTCGTCGAGTTCGTGCCGCGGATCGCCTGGGCGAAGACGGTCAGGTTGTCCGAGAAGTCCCAGTCGAAATACGCGAACACGCTGTCGCGCTCGACGTCCGGCATCAACGTGGCGACCTCGCCGCCGAGGTCGTCCCCGCTGCCGCCGCTCGCGACCGACTGCCGTGCCGGCGGCGCGCCGAGCGGACCGAAGGATGTGTCGCTCGTCTGGTACGGCGCGTAGGAGCCGTCCGGCCGGAATGCGAGCCCGTGCAGGGACGAGCCCGGCGCGATGATCATGCCGTCGAACGTGGAGTTGCGCGAGACGACGTTCGGGCGGATCCGCAGCACGCCGTTCGCGTCGGGCACCGTGCCCCAAGCCTTGTACCAGTCGCGGCCCTCGTAGCTGAAGATGCCGTCCTGGTCGAACGTCTCGGCCGAGACGAGCACGTGGCCGCGCTCGCCGATCTCGGTGCCGAAGGCGATCGACACCTCGTAGTTGTCCCCGTCCCCCTCCGACGTCGCGCCGCCCTGCAGATGCGTCCTGAAGCCCGTGAAATCGGTGTCGAGAATGAAGTTCACGACACCCGCGACCGCATCGGTGCCGTAAGCCGCCGAGGCGCCGCCGGTGACGGTTTCGACGCGCTCGATCATCGCCTCCGGGAAGACGTTGATGTCGACGCCGCCGAACGCCGTCGAGGAGATCATCCGCCGACCGCTCAAGAGCGTCAGCGTCCGGTTGATGCCGAGGCCGCGCAGGTTCAGGTTGCCGTACCCGCCGCGGGTGAACCACCCCTCGTTCGAGTTCGGAGTCTCGTTGCCGTAGAACTGGGGCAACTGGCTGACGGCCTCGATCATCGTGCCGGCGGCCATCGAGTCGAGCTCGCCCGCGTTCACGACGGTGACAGGCGTCGGCGTCTGCATACCCGTCTGCTGGATGCGGGTGCCGGTGACGATCACCTCCTCGATCGCGCTCTGCGCGAGCAGCACGCTCGGCGCGGCGCCGAGAGCGGCGGCGATCGCGAGGGAAATACGGGTCTTGCGTCGCGGCGCTCGGGCGATCGCGGACGGCAGGGTGTAGTCGATCACGGGAAATCTCCCTTGTCGCAATTGTTCCCCTTCGAAGGTGGTCGCCGCGATCGCCAGAACGGCAGCGGCTGACGCATGCGCTTTCGCCGCCGGCTCGCGCGGGGCGAACACTAGATGAGAATACGAATTCTGATTTCTTTTCGCAAGCCGATTGAGGCTCGCGGCGGGCGCGCATGACGCGCGCCCGGGAATTTCACGCTGATCAGGCGGCCATGACCATGCCGAACCCTTCGACGCGCGCGTCGACGCCGAGCAGCCGCGCGCAGTGCCACAGACCGTGCGGCGTCGAGGAGACGACCGGCGCGCGGATCGCGGTCTCGAGCGGCACGATCACGTCGAGCGTGCGCAGTGCACCGCACGACATCACGAGCGCGTCGGCCTTGTTCGAGCGCTCGTACGCGGCGACGCCGAGCTCGTGCAGGATCGGCTCGGTCGCGGCGCCTTCCGGTATCCGAACGTAGCCGAGCCCGCGTGCGGCGACGACCGTGAAGCCGTGCTCCTCGAGGAAGATCTTCAGCCGCTCGGTGACCTCGTCCGTGTACGCCGTCGCGACCGCCACGCGGCGCGCGTTCACGTGCCGCAACCCGTCGACGAGGCCGTTGCTCTGCGTCGTCGCCGGCAACCCCGTCGCCGCGGTGACCTTGTCCGTCAGCTCCTGGTTGAACGCCGCGCCTTTGTAGAACGTGATCGAGGAGCCGAAGACGGAGATCAGATCGGCGCCCCGCTCCGCGAGCTCCTCCGCGCGCGGAATCACGCGCGGGATCGCTTCCTCGTAGCCCTCGATCGTCATTCCGCCCGGCAACCCGACGCCGTTGCCGATGAAGCGCACGCCGCTCGGGAAGAGCCGTTTCGCGTCGGGCGGGATCGGATAATCGAGCGGCGGGAAGATCAAGCCCGCGGTCGGCTCCCCTTGCGCCGACGCGCGCGGCGCGAGCCCGAGTGCCGCGGCGAGCGCGCCGCATCCTGCCAAGAAGTCCCGGCGAGTCGACATATCCCCCTCCTCTCGCGCCGCAACGGTGACCGTTCGAAGTATACGCCGGCTCGATTCGAGCCGACGGGGCCGGAGTAGAATCCCGCCGAAGGGGCGCGCCGCAGCGCTCCGGCTTCTCCACCCGAGCTCGTCACCGGAGGTAGCGATGCGTCGTACGCTCTCGATCGGGACCGTTCTGTTGACCGCCGCCGCGACGCTCGCCGCCGGCGGCGCTCGCGCGCAGCAAGACCGCTGGTATCCGTCCGAGTGGGGCCCGGACGATCAGCGCGGCGCGGCTAACCGGCTCACGCCCGCGAAGGTGCTCGAGGCGGCGGCACTGATCCGCGACGGCGTCGTGTACCCGCTCGGGCGCACGTACGAGCCCGGCATGCCGATGTTCGGGACGCGGCACTTCTCGCTCCGCATTCCGCAGGCGTTCGGACCATCCGGGGCGAACCAGTTCCTGTATCTCGACGAGATCGTCAGCGGCGAGCTCGGCCAGATCGGGACGCAGTTCGACGGGCTCGGCCACGTCGGCATCGGCGACACGTTCTACAACGGCAACCGTGCTCAGGACTTCGTGCGCGCGGAGGGGCTCGCGCGCCTCGGCATCGAGAACGTCGGCCCGATCGTCACGCGCGGCGTGCTGATCGACGTCGCGGGCTACAAGGGCGTCGAGCAGCTCGAAGGCGGCTACGAGATCACGGTCGCGGATCTCGAGGGGGCGCTCCGCCGGCAGAACGTCGAGATTCGCGAGGGCGACGTCGTGCTGCTCCATACGGGTTGGGGCTCGCTGTGGATGCGGGACAACGCCCGCTATCTCGGCAGCTCGCCGGGGCTCGGCGTCGCGGGCGCAGAGTTCTTCGTCGAGCGCAAGGTCGTGATGGTCGGCGCGGACAACTGGGGTATCGACGTCTCGCCGGGCGCGGATCCGTCGCAAGCGGCGCCGGTCCATCAGACTCTCGTCACGCGGAACGGCATCTACCAGTTCGAGAACCTCGTGACCGACGCGCTCGCGCGCGACCGCGTATACGAGTTCGCGTTCTTCTTCGCGCCGCTGCCGCTGAAGGGCGCGACGGGCTCGCCGGGCAATCCGATCGCGATTCGCTGACGGGGAGGATTAGGACGATGAGACGACGGGCTGTGATGATCGCGGCGGCGCTCCTTGGCGCCGGCTGCACCGGCAGCGGAGCCGGCGACGAGATCGTCGCGCGGCTCGCGGCGCGGGTCGAGCGCCTCGAGGACGAGCTGCGCATCCAGAAGCTGCAA
>CAYWGQ010000030.1:0-26666 GCA_964457725.1 uncultured Gammaproteobacteria bacterium | reverse complement strand
GGTTGCGGAACTTGAACGCCTCGTTCAAACCTTCCTTGACGAAGTCGACCTCGGTGCCGTCGATCAGCCCGAGGCTCTTCGGATCGACGACGACCTTGACGCCCGCCTGATCGAAGACGACGTCGTCCTCGGCGATCGAGTCCGCATAATCGATCACGTATGCGTAGCCCGAGCAGCCGGTGCGCTTCACGCCGATGCGCAGCCCGACGCCGCGCCCGCGCTGCTCGAGAAACGATCGCACGCGCGCCGCGGCGTTGTCAGTCAGTCGTATCGCCATCGTTCAACTCCGTCCTTGTCTCGAGCGATCGGCGGCAGGCCGCCAATGCATCTTCGATCCTGAGCAGCTTGCCGAGTTTCTCCGCCGGAACGCCGAGCGCCCGGCCGATCTCTCGCAGATCGAGGGCGGCGAGCGCAGTGGCCGGCCGGCCCTCGAGCCACTCCGCCGCACGCTCCGCCGCGGCGATCGTATGCGGGCAGCCGAACACGCGGTAACGCGCCCGGCGCACGACACCTTCCGCCACCTCGAGCTGGAACCGCACCCACACGGGTTGGGTGCGATCCTCCGCCTCGCCCGACGCGAGCCCCGGCACGTTGGGGGGCAATTCGCCGCAGTGCAACGGCGCGGCGAAGAGGCGCTGCACCTCCGAGCCATATTCCATAAGGCGCTCAACAGTTTAGCCGAAAACGCTCACGCCGAGCACCAAGCCGGCGCGCCGGCTGCGAGCGAGCGCACGCGCGCGAGCGCCGCGGCGACTCTTGCCGCGGCCTCGTCGACGTCGTCCTCGGTCGTGAAGCGACCGACGCTGAACCGGAGCGTGCTCTGCGCGAGGGCATCCCCGAGCCCCATCGCGGTCAGCACGTGCGATGCCTCGGGGCTGTCCGCCATGCAGGCGGAGCCTTGCGAGACGGCGACCCCGTCGAGCGCGAGCAGCAGGCTCTCGCCCTCGGCGCCCGGAAAGCTCACGCTCGCGATGTGCGGGGCCCGCGGCGCCGCCGCGCCGTTCAGCCGCACCCCCGGCAGCGCGAGCAGCCGCTCCGCGAGCCGGTCGCGGAGCGCCGCGAGCCGCGGCGCCTCCGCGGCCGGGTCCGCGAGCTCGAACGCCCGGCCCATGCCGACGATCTGGTGCGTCGCGAGGGTGCCAGGCCGGAGCGAGCGCTCCTGCTCGCCGCCGTGGAAGAGCGGCGCGATCGGCACGCCGTCGCGGACGTAGAGCGCGCCGATGCCCTTCGGGCCGTGCAGCTTGTGCGCGGTCAGCGAGCAGAGCGCGACGCCCCAGCGCGCGAGCGGCAGCTCGAGCTTGCCCGCGCTCTGCGCGGCGTCGACGTGGAGCGGCACGCCGCGCTCGCGGCAGAGCTCGGCGATCCGCTCGATGTCCTGGATCACGCCGGTCTCGTTGTTCACGTGCATGATCGAGACGAGCGCGGTGCGCGGTCCGATCGCGGCCGCGATCGCGTCGGGCGGTACCCGGCCGTTCGGATCCGATGCGACATAAGTCACCTCGACCCCGCGCCGCTCGAGGGCTTTCGCGGTGTCGAGCACCGACTTGTGCTCGATGCGCGACGTCACGAGGTGCGCCCGCTCGCCGCCGCGCTCCGCGAGCATGCCCGCGAGCGCGAGGTTGTTCGACTCGGTCGCGCCGGAGGTGAAGACGAGCGTGGCGGGCGGCACGCCGAGCCGCTCGGCGACCGCGGCCCGCGCCCGCTCGACGAGCGCGCGCGCCCGCCGGCCGGCCGAGTGCGACGAAGACGGGTTCGCGTGCTCGCGCTCGAGGCACTCGGTCATCGCGGCGAGCACGCGCGGATCGACGGGCGTCGTCGCCGCGCAGTCGAGATAGATCTCGCGCATCATCGCTCGTCGGACGGCGCGTCGCCGCGGTGGCGGGGACGGGTCGGGTCGAGCGCGGTCAGCGCGCCGCGCAGGATGTTCAGCTCGTTACGGTCCGGCGCCGCGCGGTGAAAGATTCGCCTGAGCTTCAGCTTGATCTGCGCCTGATGCTCGCGGTGCAGGAAGCCCGTCGCCGTCAGCACCCGCTCGAGGTGCTCGTGGAAGCTCTCCATCTCGCCCGCGGTCGCTGGCGGGAACTCCGCCTGGTCGGGCGTCGCGCCGGCGGCCCCGGCGTCGCCGCCGACGCCCTCGGCGGCCGCGGCCTCCGCCTGCGCCGCGAGCGCCCGCATCCGCAGCTCGTAGCAGATCACCTGCACCGCCATCGCGACGTTCAGCGAGCCGAAATCGGGCGCCGACGGGATGTGGACCAGCAGGCGGCAGCGCGCGAGATCCTCGTTCGTGAGGCCGGATTGCTCGGGACCGAACACGACCGCGACCGGCGCGCGCTCGAGCTCGCGCCAGACCACGGCCGCGCCCTCGCGCGGGTCGACCGTCGGCACGTGGACGCTGCGCAGCCTCGCGCTCGCGCCGACGACGAGACCGCAATCGGCGATCGCCTCGGGCAGCGTCGCGACGACGCGCGCCGCCGCGAGCACGTCGTCGGCGCCGGCCGCGCGCGCGGCCGCGTCCTCGTGCGGGAAGTGCTTCGGCGCGACGAGCACGAGCTCGCGCAGTCCCATCGTCCGCATCGCACGCGCGGTCGCGCCGATGTTGCCGGGGTGCGAAGTCGAGACGAGCACGATGCGAACGGGGATCTGCACGGCGGGCCGGTTTGCAGAGCGACGGGCGACTATTCTACGCTGGCCCGATGCACGGAATGGTCAACATCGCGGTCCGCGCCGCGAGGCGCGCGGGCGAGCTGATGATTCGCCAGCTGAATCAGCTCGACCAGCTCGAGGTCACCGAGAAGGGACGCAACGAATTCGTCACCCAGATCGATCGCGCGGCGGAAGCCGCGATCATCGAGGTGATTCGCGATCACTACCCCGATCACGCGATCCTCGCCGAGGAGAGCGGCGCCGCGGGCGAGCACGAGTATCAGTGGATCATCGATCCGCTCGACGGCACGACGAACTACCTGCACGGCTTCCCGGTGTTCGCGGTCTCGATCGCGGTCGCGCAGCGCGGCGAGCTGCAGCACGGCGTCGTCTACGACCCGATGCGCCAGGAGATCTTCGCGGCGAGCCGGGGCTCGGGCGCGCTCCTCGACGGCCGCAGGATCCGCGTGAGCAAGCGGCCGAGCCTCCAGCACGCGCTGATCGGGACCGGCTTCCCGTACCGGATGAACCTGAAGCACATCGACCGCTACCTGCAGATGCTGCGCGCGGTGATGCTCGAGACCGCCGGCGTCCGCCGGCCCGGCTCCGCGGCGCTCGACCTCTGCTACGTCGCGGCCGGCCGCGTCGACGGCTTCTGGGAGCTCGGCTTGAGCAAGTGGGACGTCGCGGCCGGCGCGCTGATCATCCGCGAGGCGGGCGGGCGCATCAGCGATTTTCGCGGCACCGACGGCTTCCTCGAGACCGGCAACATCGTCGCCGGCAACCCGAAGGTCTACGCGGCGCTGTCGAAGCTCCTCGCCCCCTACGCCCGCGACCTCTGACCGGCGTTCCGGCCCTCGGTAGGAGCGGCTGTCCAGCCGCGACCGCCGCGGCGCCTCGGATTCCTCGTAGGAGCGGCTGTCCAGCCGCGACCGCGGTGACGCCTCAGATTCCTGGTAGGAGCGGCTGTCCAGCCGCGACCGCGGCTTCGTTCGGCATGACCGCAGTCGGCTAGACAGCCGCTCCTACGGGAATGCGAGGCGCCGCGCGCGGGATGAAGCGTGCGGGGCGGCCGAGGCCGCCCCGTCAGGGGAGCTCGTCGATCGCTTCGCGTTTCGGCGGAACGAGGTCGACCGGCGAGACGTCGAGCAGCAGCGCGATGATGCTGGCGACGTAGATCGACGACAGCGTGCCGACGACGATGCCGACGATCAGCGCGATCGAGAACCCGAACATCGTCTCACCGCCGAGGAAGATCAAGCCCGCGAGCACGAGCAGCGTCGTGACGCCGGTCATCAACGTTCGCGCGAGCGTCTGGTTTACCGACTTGTTGATGATCTCCTCGGTCGAGCCGCGCCGGAGCAGCCGGAAGTTCTCGCGGATACGGTCGTAGACGACGATCGTGTCGTTCAGCGAATAACCGATCACCGCGAGCACGGACGCGAGCACCGTCAGGTCGAACGTGATGCCGGTGACCGCGAAGAAGCCGACCGTGACGATCACGTCGTGGACCGTCGCGACGCCGGCGCCGACCGCGAACTTCCAGCGGAACCGCAGCATGATGTAGACGGTCGTCAGCAGCATCGCGAACAGCATCGCGAGCCCGCCCTGCTCCGTCAGGTCGTCGCCGACCTGGGAACCTACGACCTCGGTGCGCAGCAGCCGCACGTCCGAGCCGTCGGCCTGCAGCGACTCGAGCACGGCGTTGCCGACCGCGGCGCCGGCCTCCGCGCTCTCTGCGGCTTCCGGGGGCGGCGGCAGCCTGATCATCACGTTCTGCGTCGTCCCATACGTCTGGACGATCGCGTCCTCATACCCTTCCGCCGCAAGCCGGCGGCGCACGTCCTCGAGCTCGACCGGCGCGCCGTACTCGACCTCGAGCAGGATGCCGCCGGTGAAGTCGAGGCCGAGATTCAGGCCCCGTACCGCGAACGCGACCAACGACACGAGCACGAGCGTGCCGGAGATCGCGAGGGCCACCCACTTGTGGCCCATGAAATTGAAGTTCGGCGTGCGGCTAAGCCACTGCATTGGAAACGTTCCCGCCGATCGGCAGCCGCTCGATTTGCTGACGGCCGCCGTAGAGCCAGTTCACGACTGCTCGGGTGCCGACGACCGCGGTGAACATCGACGTGACGAGACCGATCGTCAGCGTCACCGCGAACCCCTTGATCGGCCCGGTGCCGAACGCGAACAGCACGACCGCGGCGATCAACGTCGTGATGTTCGCGTCCGCGATCGTCAGGAACGCGCGGTCGTAGCCCGCCCGAATCGCAGCCTGCGGCGAGTTGCCGTTCCGGAGCTCCTCCCGTATTCGTTCGTAGATCAGCACGTTCGCGTCGACCGCCATGCCGATCGTCAGCACGATGCCGGCGATGCCGGGCAGCGTCAGCGCGGTCGGCAGAAGCGACATGATCGCGATGATCAGGATCAGGTTCGCGAACAGCGCGAGGTCGGCGATCAGGCCGAACACGCGGTAGTAGAGCGCCATGAAGACGATCACGAGCAGGAAGCTCACGATGACCGCGCGTCGCCCCATGTCGATGTTGTCCTGGCCGAGGCTCGGGCCGATCGTACGCTCCTCGACGGCGACGAGCGGCGCCGCGAGCGAGCCGGCGCGCAGGAGCAGCGCGAGGTTCTGCGCCTCGAACGGCGTGAGGCCGGTGATCTGGAATCTGCTCGAGAAGACGCCCTGGATCGTGGCGACGTTGATGATCGTGCGCTCGGTCTTCGTCTCGACGACCTCCTCGCCGTTGCGGACGACGATCTCGGGCCGCTCCTCGATGTAGAGCACCGCCATCGGGCGGCCGAGGTTCTGCGTGGTCGTATCGAGCATCCGGCGCGCGCCTTGCGCGTTCAGGTTCACGAACACGGCCGGTTGCCCCTGCGAGTAGCCGGACGTCGCGTCCGTCAGCTGATCGCCGGACGCAATCACCTCGCGCCGCAGCACGTAGGGTGCGCCTTCTCGCGTGTAGAAGAGCTCGGAGCCGAGCGGGGCTCGGCCGCGTCGCTCGGCCTCGATCGGATCCGCCTCGTAGTTCACGAGCCGGAACTCGAGGGTCGCCGTCGCACCGAGCACACGCTTCGCCTGCGCCGGGTCCTGCACGCCGGGAAGCTGAACGAGAATCCGGTTCAACCCTTGCCGCTGCACGACCGCCTCGGCGACGCCGAGCTCGTTCACGCGGTTCCGCAGCGTCGTGATGTTCTGCTGGATCGCGAAGTCCTGCCGCTCGCGGAGCGCGGTCTCGGTTAACCGCACGCGGAGCGCTGGCCGGCCGGCGGATTGCGTCCGCTCCTGGATGAAGCGGCTCGCGAGCTGAGTCGGGTCGTCCAGCGCCCGCACGGCGCGCTCGACCGCCGCGAAATCCGCTCCTTCGGTGAGCTCGATCACGATCGAGTCGCCGTCGATCCGCGGGACCGCCCGCACGTTCGATTGGCGGAACTGGTTGCGCAGGTCCGCCTCGAGCGTGCCGAGGTACTGGTCGATCGCGGTATCGAGGTCAACTTGATAAAGGAAATGGACGCCGCCGCGCAGGTCGAGCCCGAGCGCCATCGGCCGCAACCCGATCGCCGCCATCCAGCGCGGCGTCCGCGGCGCGAGCGTGAGCGCGGCGACCGAGTTCGGCAGCGCGTCCGCGAGCACCTCGTTCGCGCGCAGCTGCTCGCCGACCGTCGCGAAGCGGACGAGCACCGCGTTGCCGTCGATCTCGGCCGTCATGAAGCCGACGCCCGCGTCGGTCAACGCGGTCCGGACCTGGGTCAGCATCTGCTCGTCGGCGGCAACGCCGTCCGAGCGCGTGACGAACACGGCCGGATCGTCGCCGAAGAACGTGGGCAGCGCGAGCACGAGGCCGACGATCAGGCTCCCGACGACCAGCAGATTTTTCCAGAGCGGGTAGCGGTTCATGGTGCTCGCGTGCCGGGGCGGATCAGGCCGCCTTCATCGTGCCCTTCGGCAGCACCGCGCCGATCGTGTGGCGCTGGACCTTCAGCCGCACGCCGTCCGCGACCTCGATCGTCACGAACTGCTCGCCGAGCTCGGTGATCTTGCCGAGGACGCCGCCGGCCGTGACGACCTCGTCGCCGACCGCGAGCGCCTCGACCATCTGGCGGTGCTCCTTCTGCTTCTTCGCCTGCGGGCGGATCAGCATGAAGTAGAACAGCACGAAGATCACGATCAGCGGCAAGAAGCCGAGCAGCTGGTTCTGCCCCGCGGCGCCGTTCTGCGCCCAAGCGTCGGCCACGAAGAAGCTGAAGAGGTAGTCCATGTTTAGGCCCGATCCAAGCGGCTGCGGCGCCCGCAAGGCGCCGAGAGGCCGGGGATTATGACATAGCTGCCGCCGGCGAGGGGGAGCGCTCGAGCGCGTCCCGGGCGAGCTCCGCGAACCGCCCGGCCTCGATCGCCTCGCGCATCCGCGCCATCAGCTGCTGGTAGTAATGGACGTTATGCAGCGTCGCGAGCCGGGCGCCGAGGATCTCGTTGCACTGCTGCAGATGGCGCACGTAGGCGCGGGAGTAGTGCCGGCACGTGTAGCACGGGCAGGCCGGATCGATCGGCCCCGTGTCGGTGCGGAAGCGGCTGTTGCGGATGTTCAGCGCGCCTTCGCTCGTGAAGAGCTGGCCGTTCCGCGCGTGGCGGGTCGGTATCACGCAATCGAACATGTCGATCCCGCGGGCGACGGCCTTGACGAGATCGGCCGGCGTGCCGACGCCCATCAGATACCGCGGCCGGTCCGCGGGCAGCTCCGGCTCGAGCACCTCGAGCATCGCAAGCCGCTCCTCTTCGGGCTCGCCGACCGCGAGCCCGCCGACCGCGTAGCCTTCGAAGCCGATCGCCCGAAGGCCGGCGAGCGACGCGCGGCGAAGATCCGCGTGCACGCCGCCCTGCACGATGCCGAAGAGCGCCGAGTCGCCGTCGGGCTCGCGGAGCGCGTCGAAGGCCTTGCGGCTGCGCGCGGCCCAGCGGAGCGAAAGCTCCATCGACTCGCGCGCGGTCCGGTGATCGGCGGGATACGGCGTGCACTCGTCGAACACCATCACGATGTCGCTCGCGAGCGCGTGCTGCATCTCGATCGAGCGCTCGGGCGTGAGCAGCACGAGGCTGCCGTCGACCGGCGAGCGAAACTCCGCGCCCTGCTCCGTGATTTTTCGGAGGTCCTGCAGGCTCCAGACCTGAAAACCGCCGGAGTCCGTCAGGATCGGCCCGTCCCAATGCATGAAGCCGTGCAGCCCGCCGTGCGCGCGGATCACCTCGATACCGGGCCGGAGCAGCAGGTGGAACGTGTTGCCGAGCACGATCTGGCTGCCGATCGAGACGAGCTCCTCCGGCGTCAGCGCCTTGACGCTGCCGTAGGTGCCGACCGGCATGAACGCGGGCGTATCCACGACGCCACGCCGGAACGAGATGCGGCCGCGGCGCGCAGCGCCGTCCCGCGCGAGGACCTCAAACTGCATGCGTGTCGGCGCGGGCTGCCCGCGCGGGCGTTATCCACATCGCGTCACCATAGCTGAAAAAGCGGTACCGCTGGGCGACCGCATGGCGGTACGCGGCGAGCGTCGCGTCGCGGCCGGCGAACGCCGCGACCAGCATCAGCAGTGACGACTCCGGCAAGTGCAAGTTCGTGAGCAACGCATCGACGACGCGGAAGCGGAAGCCCGGATAGATGAAGAGTCGGGTTTCCCCCGAGTACGGCTCGAGCGGCTGGCCGCGCTCCGCCGCGGCGAGGGCGGCGGTCTCGAGCGCGCGGACGCTCGTCGTGCCGACCGCGACGACGCGTCCGCCGCGCTCGCGGCACGCGGCGATCGCCTCGCAGACGTCCGCGGAGACCTCGACGCGCTCCGCGTGCAGGACGTGCGTCTCGACCTCGTCGGCCCGGACCGGCGCGAACGTGCCCGCGCCGACGTGCAGCGTGACGAACGCGCTCGCGACGCCGCGCGCGCCGAGCTCCGCGAGGAGGTCGCCGTCGAAGTGCAGCCCCGCGGTCGGCGCCGCGACCGCGCCCGGTGCGCGCGCGAACACCGTCTGGTAGCGCTCCGCATCCTCCGGCGACGGCGCACGGCCGATGTACGGCGGCAGCGGCACCTCGCCGTGCTCGCGGAGCAGCGGCTCGACGTCGCGGTCGAGCTCGATCTCGAAGAGCTCGCCGCGGCGCGCCGCGACCGTCGCGGTCGCGCCGCCAGGCAGCTCGATCCGCTCGCCGGCGCGCGGCCCGTGGCTCGCGCGCGCGTGCATCAACGCGCGGCGCGGCGCGATCACGCGCTCGAGCAGGAGCTCGACCCGGCCGCCGGTCGGCTTGCGGCCAAAGAGGCGCGCGGGCACGACGGCCGTGTCGTTCAAGACGAGGAGATCGCCCGGCGCGACGAGCGTCGGAAGGTCGGCGAACAGCCTGTCCTCGATTCGGCCGGTCTCACCGTCGAGCACGAGCAAGCGGCTCGCGCGGCGCTCCGGCAGCGGCGCCTGCGCGATCAGCTCCTGCGGCAGGTCGTAGTGAAAGTCGCTCCGGCGCATCGCAGCGGCATTCTAGTGGGAGCGGCTGTCCAGCCGCGATCTCCCCCCTCCGGTAGGAGCGGCTGTCCAGCCGCGATCTTCCGCCCTCTGGTAGGAGCGGCTGTCCAGCCGCGATCTTCCCCGGTGGGAGCGGCTGTCCAGCCGCGACCGCCGCGCCGCGAACGCCGGCACGGCGCGGAAGATCGCGGCTGGACAGCCGCTCCTACACGGCCAATGGCGGTCGGCGCCCGGCGGCCGCGCTATCGCTCCGGCCGCGGCATCTCGATCTCGATCGTCTCGCGCCGCTGCCGGCGCATGATCGTCATCCGCAGCGTCTCGCCCGGCTCGAAGCTCGCGAGGATCCGCATCGCGTGCTCGGGCGAGGTCGGCTCGCGCCCGCCGATGTCGAGGATCACGTCGCCGTCGCGAAGCCCGAGCCCGTCGCGCTGCGGCGCACGCACGACGAGCACGCCGCGCTCCACGCCGAAATACGAGCCGAGCTCGGGCGTCAGCTCGGCGAGTTCCATCGAGCGCCACGCGTTCGCGCGACCGAAGCCGAACGGGCCCGGACCGGTGCCGTCCCGCCAGTCGAAGTCGAAGTCGAAATCGAAGTCGAACTGCTCCGGCCACCAGTCGGCGAACGCGCGGGCCTGCACGCCGACCGTGCGCGTCGTCCCGTCCGGGGCGACGACCTCGAGCATCACGTTGGTGCCGGGCCGGGCCCGATCCAAGAGCTCGAGGAACGCCGCGGTCTGCGACTGACCCTCGGCCGGAGCGAGCGCGGTGCCGTCGACCGCGACGATCACGTCGCCCGGCCGCAAGCCCGCCTGCTCCGCCGGTCCGTTCGGGCTGACGCCCGTGACGCGCACACCGCGCGCGTCGTCCTCCGTGCCGAGACCGAGCAGCGCCCGTTGCCGCGCGGAACGCGCGGCCGTCGCGGCCGACCGTATCACCGGCGCCGTCATCGCGGCCGACAGCCTCGCGACCTCGCGCGCCGCCGCTTCGAGCTCCCGGCGCGCGCGCTCGAGCTCCGCCCGCAGCTCCTCCTGCTCGATCTGCGCCGGCGCCCCCGGGTCGGCCGGCTTCTGCTGGGCCCCCGCGGGGCCCGCGAATCCCGCGATCGCTCCGGCGGCCAACGCCGCCACGGTGAACCTGCACGACATGCGCTTATCCTCCGGCCGCTTTCCCGCGGCCGCACGACGTCCTCAAAACCCACCGCCCTCCGCTTGCGCGTACCGCACGTACACGAGCGCGCTCATCAAGTCGACGCGCGCCTGCCAGAGCGCCTCCTTCTGCGGCGGCGGCATCCCGCGCGCGGCACCGAGCGTGAGCTGCGTGTCGATGAACGTGATGCGATCTTCCAAGCCGGCGATCGTGCCGGCGGTGCTCGCCCGCATCACGCTGCGCCGCGGCAGCTGCGCGAGCAGCCGCTCGAGCTCGGCGGAGCGCTGCTCGAGCGACACGACCGATGGCGGCGGCAGCTGCGGCGGCACGAACGGCTGCACCGCGCGCTGCACCGGTCCCGCGATCTCGGCGGGCGGCGGTTCGCCGCCGCCCTGCGGCCGAGACAAAACGAGCAGCGCCGCGACGGCGACGGTCGCCGCGATCGCGCCGCCCGCCGCGAGCCTCGCGAACCGGCGCCCGCGTCGCGGCCCGACCGCGGTCCGTGCCGCGATCGCCTCCCACGCGCCGGGCGGCGGGGCGAGCTCGGGAAGCCCGCGCAGCTGCCGCTGCACCGCGCGCAGCCGCTCGATCTCGGCGGCGCTCTCGGGATCCTCGAGCACGCGGGCGCGCGCGGCTGCATCGATCGGCTCGCCGTCCCGGATGCTCAGCAAGTCTTCAGTACGGGCGTGCATACGTCCCCGCTCTCATCGAGCGCTCCATGCAATGCCTTGCGCAGCCGCTCGTGCGCGCGCGCGAGCTGCGACTTCGAGAAGCTCGGCGTGCGCCGCATCAGCCGCGCAATCTCCTGATGCGTATACCCTTCGACGTCGTGCAGCCAGACGACCGCGCGCGCGGTGTCGGACAGCGACGCGAGCGCGCGCTCGAGCGCGTCGTGCCGCTCGACCGGCGCGGCCTCGCCCTCGATCAGGTCGAAATCGTCGGCCGCGCTCCGCCGCGAGGTCCAGCTCGAGCGCAGGTGCATCAGGCATTTGTTCACCGCGATCCGCCGCACCCAGAAGCCGAGCTCCGCCTCGCCGCGGTACGTCGAGATTTTCGTCAGCACCTCGACGAAGGTCTCCTGCAGGATGTCCTCCGCGAGCGCGCGCGACAGGAGCATCCGGTACGCGAGCGTATAGACCATCGGCGCGAAGACCGTATAAAGCTCCGCGTGCGCGGCGCGCTCCCCGCGCCGGGCGCGCTCGAGCACCTCGGGCTCGACCTGTGGGAGGGGCTTACGCATCCATGATCGTCCTAGGCGTACAGCATAGATGCGGCGGGCGCGCAGAGGGTCGCAGGCGCCGCTGGCCGCACCGCCCCCGGAGCCCTTAGAATTCGCCGACGTGCCGTATCGCGGCCGGGATGGCGGAACTGGTAGACGCGCCGGACTCAAAATCCGGTGGTGGTGACACCGTGTGGGTTCGATCCCCTCTCCCGGCACCAGCCCCTCGACCGGAGCGACGATGAGCGCGATCGACCTTCCGCAGCACGGCGGCTGCCGATGCAACCGCGTCCGGTTCGAGATCACCGCGCCGCCGCTCCTGACGATGGCTTGCCACTGCAAGGGCTGCCAGCAGATGACCGGAAGCGCGTACTCGCTGAGCGTCGCGGTGCCGTCCGCAGGCTTCGCGGTCACGCAAGGCGAGACCGTGATCGGCGGATTGCACGGCGAGCACGAGCACCTCTTCTGCGGCTACTGCATGAGCTGGATGTTCACGCGGCCGCACGGCATCGACACCTTCGTGAACGTGCGCGCGACGCTGCTCGACGACCCGAGCTGGTTCGTGCCGTTCGTCGAGACGATGACGCGCGAGAAGCTGCCGTGGGCGACGACGCCGGCGGTGCACGGCTACGAAGGGTTTCCGCCGATGGAAGATTACGGGCGGCTCGTTCAGGCGTTCGCCGCGAGCGTCGCTGCGGGGTAGGAGCGGCTGTCGAGCCGCGATTCTTCCTTCCGCACGAATCGGTGAAGCGCTGAAGATCGCGGCTGGACAGCCGCTCCTACCCCGTTGTCGGATGTCGTTGAAGATCGCGGCTGGACAGCCGCTCCTACCCCGTTGTCAGACGTCGCTGAAGATCGCGGCTGGACAGCCGCTCCTACCCTGTTGTCGGGCGTCGTTGAAGATCGCGGCTGGACAGCCGCTCCTACCGGTTTGCCGGATGTCGTTGCACGCGTGTGCCCGACGCTTCGTGGCATGAAGATTGCTTCGGCTTGAAGCGTTACAAGAATCGCAACGGATACGATGACGAAACCGCGGCTGGCCGCTTGGGCACGGCACCGCAAGCACGTTCTCGTCTCGACGCTCGCCGCCGCAGCACTCTGCGCCGCCGCGAGCGCCGCGCACGCGAGCGGCTGGGCGCCGTTCACGGTCGACGACACGTTGTCGGTCGTTCGCGGCAGCAGCGCTTCCGTGCTTTCGACCGGGCAGACGAGTCTGCTCGCGAACGACTTCGATCTCGAAGGCGACCCGCTGACGGCCGAGCTCGTGCAAGCGCCGCAGCACGGCAGCGTCACGCTGAACCCGGACGGCACCTTTCTCTATGTGCACAACGGCTCGCCGCCCGACAACGACCGCTTCCGCTATCGCGCCTGGGACGGCACGGGCTACTCGCGCATGACCGAGGTTTTCGTCTCGATCACAGGACCTGGAACGCCGCCCCAAATCGTAGGACAGCGGCCGCTCTCGGTCGCGGAGGAAGGCACGCTCGCGATCGCGATCACCGACTTCATCGTCAGCGACCCGGACAGCCGCTTCCCGCAGGAGTTCTCGTTCACGCTATCGCCGGGCGACAACTACACGCTCTCCGGCGCATCGGTGACTCCGGCGCCGAACTTCAACGGCACGTTGTCGATCCCCGCGCGCGTGAACGACGGCGAGACCGACAGCCCGACGTTCGCGCTCGCGGTGCAAGTGCTGCCGGTCAACGACGCCCCCGTCGCCGGCGATCCGCTCGGCGCGCAGGAGGCGACCGAAGGCACCGCGGTCGACCTCGACGTCGCGGCGCCGTTCACCGACGTCGACGCGGGCGATCGTCTGACGTTCACTGCCGCGGGATTGCCGCCCACCGCGTCGCTGCGAGTCGATCCGACGTCCGGGCGGCTGACCGGCACGCCGTTGCCGGCCGACGTTCGGCCCGAGCCCTATACCGTGACGATCACGGCGACGGATTCCGCCGGCGCGAGCGCGTCGTCGTCGTTTCCGCTCAGAATCCTGCCCGGCCTCGTCGACCTCGTGCCGAGCGCGAGCGTCGCACCGAGCCCGACGACGACGGACGGAGCGCCGACGTTCACGCTCGCGATCGAGAACGGCGGCCTGCGGAGCTCGCCCGGCGGACGCCTGACCGCGCGCTTCCTCGCGGCGCCTGCGCCCGTCAGCGTGACCGCTCCGGCGCGTTGCGCCGTCGCCGGCAACGGCACGGCGGAGGTCGCGCTCGACTGCGCCGTCGAGCCGATCCAGGCAGGCGCCGTCGATCGAATCGAGGTGCAGACACGCGTCGACTCGCCCGGCGACGTCGCGCTGATCGCGTCGCTCGAGGTCGAGGACTCGAACCCGAGGAACAACGCCGCGGCCGCGAGCCTGAGCTTCGGGAGCAGCCTCGGCAAGGACGCGGCGCAATCGCTCGACGGCGCGGCCGCGAGCGTGACCGCCGGCGATCTCGACGGCGACGGGCTCGCGGACGCGGTCGCCGCCGGCGGCGGCGTGCGCGTCTACTTCGGCACGGCCGAGCGCGCGCTCGAGGCCGGACCGACCCTCGGCTCCGCCGCCGACGCGGTCGCGCTCCTCGACTGGAACGGCGACGGGCGTCTCGACATCGCCGCGGCGAGCCGCGCGCAGCGCGGCCGCGTGTACTTGAACGACGGCGCGCGCGGCTTCACGACGGGACCGGAGCTGCCGGTCGGCAGCGTCGAGCGCGCGCTCGCGGCCGACCTCGACGGCGACGGCGCGGCGGATCTCGTGCTCGCGGGCGGGGGCGGCACGCGCGTCATCGACCGCAACCTCGCCGTGCGGCAGCTGCACACCGCGCCGGCGCGCCACGTCGCGAGCGCGGACGTGAACGGCGACGGCCGGGCGGACCTCGCGATCACCGACGCCGCGACGCGCGCGGTGCACGTGCTCGCGAGCACCGGCGGCGGGTTCACGTTCACGGCGACGACGCTCTCGGGCCACGGCAGCGTCGCGAGCGCCGCATTCGCGGACTACGACGGCGACGGCACGCCGGACCTGCTGCTCGCGGTGGACGGTGCGGACTTCCGCGCGCCCGCGAACGTCGTGCTCCGCAACACGGGCGGCGGCGCGTTCGAGCCCGCGGCGACGTTCGGCCAGGCCGCAACGCTCGAGCTGCACGCGGCCGACGTGGACGGCGACGGCTACGGCGACGTGATTGCGCTGAACGCGGGCGGCGGCCACCAGGTCTGGCTCGGCGGCCCGCAGGGCGGCCTCGCGCTCGCGGGCGAGCTCGTGCTCGGACCGAATGCGGCGTCGGGTTACCTCGGGCCGCTCGACGGCGATGCGTTTCCCGATCTGCTCCTCGTCGGACCGGATCGCCCGAGCCTCGGGTTCTATCGCAACGACGGCTTCGGACGCTTCGGCCCCGGCGACGTGACCGCGCCGGTCATCACGCTGGTCGGGCCGGAGCACGTCGCGCTCAAAGTCGGCGAGAGCTTCGTCGATCCGGGCGCGACCGCGAGCGACGACGTCGAGGGCGACTTGAGCGCCCGCGTCGCGACGAACGGCACGGTCGATACCGCCGTCGTCGGCACGTACACGGTCGTCTACGAGGTCGAGGACCGCTCGGGGAACAGCGCGGTGCCGGTCTCGCGGACGGTCGAGGTGCAGGCCGCGAGCGGCACGAGCGGCGGAGGCGGCGGCGCGGCCGGCGCGCTCGCGCTCCTGCTGCTCGCGCTCGGTGCCGCGGTCAGTCGAGGGCGGTCGGCGTTCTCTTGCGCAACGGCACCGGCTCGCCGCGGCCGCGGATCCGCAGGTTGAGCATCTCCACCGCGACCGAGAACGCCATCGCGAAGTAGAGATACCCCTTCGGGATGTGCAGGTCGACGCCCTCGCCGATCAGCGCGACGCCGATCAGCACGAGGAACGAGAGCGCGAGCATCTTCACGGTCGGGTGACTGTCGACGAACCGCCCGATCGTTCCGGCCGAGAACATCATCACGCCGACCGCGATCACGATCGCGATGATCATCACCACCACGTGATCGGCCATGCCGACCGCTGTGATCACGGAATCGAGCGAGAACACGATGTCGATCAGCCCGATCTGCACGATCACGCTCAGGAAGCCGCTGACGGCCACCGGACGGCCGTGCTCCTCGCGGCCTTCGAGGCTGTTGTGGATCTCGAGCGTCGCCTTCGCGAGCAGAAACAGCCCGCCGCCGATCAGGATCAGATCGCGGCCCGAGACCTCGACCTCGAGCACCTCGAACAGCGTCGTCTGCAGCCCCATGATCCAGGTGATCACGAGAAGCAGCAGGATCCGCGTGCCCATCGCGAAGCCGAGGCCGAGGATGCGGGCGCGCTGGCGCTGGTGCTCCGGCAGCTTACCGACGAGGATCGTGATGAAGACGATGTTGTCGATGCCGAGAACGATCTCGAGCATCGTCAGGGTCGCGAGCGCGACCCACGCTTCAGGCGAGGCGAGCCAATCCATGCGGCGATCGTAGCCGCGCGGCGCCGGCGGGCGAGGCCGTCAGCGGCAGGTCAGTCAGCGTCGAGCTCGTCGAGCAGCTTCGCGAGCGTCGCCGGCGCGAGGTAGCCGCCGAGGAGCTCGCCGTCCTCCGCGAAGATCGCGGGCGTGCCGCGGACGCCGACGAGGCGTCCGAGCTCGAAGTGCTCGCGCACGACCTGCTCGTCGCAGGTCGCGTCGGGCACCGTGCCGCCGAGCTTCGCGCGGGTCAGCGCGGTGTTGCGGTCGTTCGCGCACCAGACCTTCTCGGCCTTCGCCCACGACTCGGTGTCGGGGCCCGTGCGCGGGAAGAACAGGTACTGCACCTCGATGCCGAGCGCGTTCACCTGCTCGATGTCGCGGTGGAATTGCCGGCAGTAGCCGCAATCGATGTCCGTGAAAATCGTGATGCGGTGCTTGACGTCGCCGTCCTTCGGGCTGAAGACGATCATCTCGTCGCGCTCGACGCTCGACAGATAGCCGACGCGGGCCTTCGCCCGGGTCATCTCCGTCAGGTTCTGATTCGAGTCGATGTCGTAGATCTCGCCCTGCAGGACGAAGCGACCGTCCTCGGTGACGTAGGCGACGTCCGAGCCGATCGCGATCTGATAGATGCCGGGCACCGGCGACTCGGTGATGTCGCTCGCCTCGATGCCGTTCAGCTTCGCGGCGATCTGCTCCTTCGTGAGCGCGCCGTCGTCCGCCGCTGCCGCGGTCGCGGCGAGCGCGAGCCCGGCGGGCAACCAACCGAAAAGCGGCAGTCGAGTCTTCACGCGGGCCTCCTTCGGGGCGAGTCGTGGCGCGAGCCTAGTCTAGCAAACCATGGGGCCGGCAGTGCGGTGTCCCCCGCGCCCGCCGGTCAGCCCCGCGGGTGATGGCGGCTGTGAAGCTCCTTCATCCGCTCCCGGGCGACGTGGGTGTAGATCTGGGTCGTCGAGACGTCGCTGTGGCCTAAGAGCAGCTGGACGACGCGCAGATCGGCGCCGTTGTTCAGCAGATGGGTCGCGAACGCGTGCCGCACGGTATGCGGCGACAGCTTCTTCTTGATGCCCGCCTTCTTCGCGTAGCGCTTGATGATGTGCCAGAACGCCTGGCGGGTCATCCGGTCGCCCCGGCGGGTCGGGAAGAGGTAGTCGGTCTGCCGCTCGAGCAGGATCTCGATCCGCGGCCCCTCGACGAACTCCCGCACCCAGTCCTGGGCCTGATCTCCCAACGGGATCAGCCGCTCGCGGTCGCCCTTGCCGACGATCCGCAGCACGCCCTGGTTCAGGTTGATCTGGTTCATCTTCAGGTTGATCAGCTCGGAGACCCGCACGCCGGTCGCGTACAGCACCTCGAGCATCGCGCGATCGCGGTGGCCGAGGGGCTCGGAGACCGCCGGCGCCGCGAGCAGCGCCTCGACCTCCTCCTCCGTCAGCGACTGCGGCAGCGAGCGGCCGATCTTCGGCATCGCGATTTGCGCGGTCGGGTCCTCCGCGATGATTCCTTCGCGGAGCAGGTAACGGTAGAAGCGCCTGAAGCTCGAGAGCTGCCGCGCGGTCGAGCGCGGCTTCGCGCCGCCGTCCACGCGCCAGGAGATGTATTCGAGGATGTCGGCGCGGCCCGCGTGCAGCAGGTCGGCGCGACGCTCGGTAAGGCGTTGGCTCAACGCGAGCAGATCAGCACGATACGCGCCGAGCGTGTTCTCGGACAGGCCGCGCTCCATCCAGATTGCATCCAGGAACCGATCGATCAGGGCCTTCGGCTCGTGGGGCAAAGTGGACGATTGTGCCGCCGGATCCTTGTGCAAGAAGTTATGCGCCATGCTGTGCTGCGTGCCGTGACCGGGTGTGCGCCGAGCGGAGGGACTTCGATCGCCGCCGTTGCGTCGAACCGCCGACGACGTGCGCTATCTCGCGCTCCTTCGCTTCAAAATCCGATACAATTCAGCGCTTTGTTGGAGCACCCCCCGGCCGCAGCCGGTCCACGTCAGCGACCGAGTATGCGCGAGGGGGTCTGGTGGCCACGTGACCCCGTTCACAAATGATGCAGCGCATTAACATAAAGAGAAGCGTGTCACAGAAACCGTCGAAAAATGTGTTCTGAGTGTCGCAATCCTCCGACGGCTCCTTTGACATAAACGCTGTTTTTCCGACGATGCTTCTCCGCGCCCCGCTCCGCTGGCTGTACGGCTGCTACGCCTGGACGACGCTGCTCGTCGTCGTGACGCCGCTCGCCGCCGTGCTCGCGGTGACGCCGCGGCTCGACTGGCGGCGCCGCGCGGCGCGCGCGGCCGCGCGGCTGTTCTTCGCGCTGATCGGCAGCCCAGTCCGCGTCGAGGGCGAGCTGCCGGCGACGCACGAGACGTGCGTCGTCGTCGCGAACCATGCGAGCTATCTCGATGGCATCGTGCTGACGGCCGCGTTACCCGCCCGCTTCACGTTCCTGATCAAGCACGACATGGCGACGTTCCCGCTCGCGGGCTTCGTGCTGCGCCGGCTCGGCTCCGCGTTCGTGAACCGGGACGATGCGTTCGACCGGCGGCGGATCACGCGGCGGCTCGTCGAAGCGGCGCAGCGCGGCGGCGCGCTCGCGTTTTTCCCCGAGGGCACGTTCAGGGAGGAGCCGGGGCTTCGGCCGTTTCAGATCGGCGCGTTCGGCGCGGCCGCGCTCGCGTCGCTGCCGGTCGTGCCGGTCGTGATCCACGGCTCGCGCCGGAAGCTGCCGTCCGGCGCCGTGCTGCCGGCGCCGGGCTCGCTCGCCGTGCGGGTGCTGCCGCCGCTCCGGCCGGAGCATCATCCGACGCCGCGCGAGCTGATGCGCGCGGCGCGGCTCCGGATGCTCGAGCACCTCGGCGAGCCGGATCTCGCGCCGCTCGAGCTCGACGACCGCGCCGCCTGATCCCGCCTCTTCGGTAGGAGCGGCGGTCCAGCCGCGATTCTATCGTCCCCCCCCCCGCGCAAGTGGGGGGGGGGGGGGGCGATCGCGGGGGGGCCGGGCCAGCCGCGATCGTCTCGACCGCCGCGCCGCGAATGTCGGCGGCGGTGGCGAAGATCGCGGCTGTCCAGCCGCTCCTACCACGATGACGAGCGAGGCCGGTTCGAAGCCGCTACATCGAGGTGTAGTTCGGGCCGCCGCCGCCTTCCGGCGGGACCCAGGTGATGTTCTGGGCCGGATCCTTGATGTCGCACGTCTTGCAGTGCACGCAGTTCGCCGCGTTGATCTGGAAGCGCGCGCCGGACGCGTCGCGGACGATCTCGTAGACGCCGGCCGGGCAGTAGCGCTGCGCCGGCTCGTCGTAGCGCGGCAGGTTGTCGCGCACCGGCAGGTCGGGGTCCGCGAGCCTGAGATGCACGGGCTGATCCTCCTCGTGCGCGACGCCCGACAGATACACCGACGACGGCCGGTCGAACGACACGACGCCGTCGTGCCGCGGATAGTCGATCCGCGGCGCGGACGCGGCCGGCAGCAGCGTCTCGCGGTCGCGGACGCGATTCCGCAGCGTGACCGGCGAGCGCCCACCGAGCAGGTTCTGCTCGAGGAACCCGAGCGCGCCGCCGACGAGCGGACCGAAGCGCGCGACGCCCGCCGCGAAGTTGCGGGCCGCGCGCAGCTCCTGCCACACCCACGACGCGCGCACGCTCGCCGCGTAATCCTCGAGCACGCGGCCGCCCGCATCGCCCGCGGCGATCGCGCGGAACACGCTCTCGGCCGCGAGCATGCCGGTCTTCATCGCGGTGTGCGTGCCTTTGATCTTTGCGGGATTCAGAAACCCGGCCTCGCAGCCGACGAGGAGCCCGCCCGGCACGGCGAGCTTCGGCAACGACTGCAAACCGCCCTTGTTCACCGCGCGGGCGCCGTAGGCGATGCGCTCGCCGCCCTCGAGCACGCGGCGAATGGCCGGGTGCGTCTTCCACCGCTGAAACTCCTCGTAGGGGTCGAGGTGCGGATTGCGGTACGCGAGCGAGACGACGAGACCGGCGTACACGCGTCCGCCGGCCGCGTGATACAGGAAGCCGCCGCCGTCGAGCCCGGCGAGCGGCCAGCCGGCCGTGTGCAGCACGTGGCCCTCGCGGTGCCGCGCCGCGTCGATCTGCCAGATCTCCTTGAAGCCGATCGCGTAGTGCTGCGGGTCGGCGCCGTTCCGCAGGCCGAACCGCCGCTCGAGCGCGCGGCCGAGATGGCCGCGGCAGCCCTCGGCGAAGATCGTGTACTTCGCGCGCAGCTCGTAGCCCGGCGTGTAGCCGGCCTTCGGGTTCCCGTCGCGGCCGACGCCGAGATCGCCGGTGACGACGCCGGCGACGCGCTCGCCGTCGTACAGCACGTCGACCGCCGCGGTGCCCGGCAGAACGTCGCAGCCGAGCGACTCGGCTTCCGCGCCGAGCCAGCCGCAGAGCTCGCCCAAGCTCGCGACGTGGTTGCCGTCGTTGCGGAGCGCGCGCGGAACGAGCGCCCCCGGCACGCGGCGGGCGCCGCTAGCGCCGAGCCACAGGAGCTCCTCGCTCGCGACGGCGGGCCCCAACGGCGCGCCGCGCTCGCGCCAATCGGGGAAGAGCTCCGCGAGCGCCCGCGGCTCGATCACGGCGCCCGAGACGATGTGCGAGCCGACGGCCGCGCCCTTCTCGACGATCGCGATCGACGGCGCGGCGCCGGCCTCCCGCGCGAGCTGACCGAGCCGGCAGCCGGCCGCGAGGCCCGCCGGTCCGGCGCCGACGATAACCACGTCGAACTCGAGCGACTCTCTCGACACCGATACGCTGCGGGAAATGCGGGTATGGGGGAACGGGCCGGCATTGTAACATCCGGTCCCCACTCGAAACTTCGAGCGAAGAACCCGTGACCGAGCCGTTGTGGCGCCCGTCCGAGACGCGCGCGGCCGCGAGCAACATGCGCCGCTTCATCGAGCGGAACCGCGCGCGGCTCGCGGGCGACGACTATGCCGCGCTCTACGACTGGAGCATCGCGGAGCCGGCCGCGTTCTGGCGCGAGGTCTGGGAGTTCTGCGGCGTGCGCGGACACTACGACCCGGAGCGCGTCGTCGAGGATTTCGACCGCATGCCGGGCGCACGCTGGTTTCCCGGCGCGACGCTCAACTTCGCGGAGAACCTGCTCCGGCCGGAGCATGCCGACGGCGTCGCGCTCGTGTTCGCGAACGAGCGCGGCGAGCGGCTCGAGGTGAGCCGCCGCGAGCTTGCCCGCGAGGCCGGAGCCGTCGCGCACACGCTCCGCGCGCTCGGCGTCGGCCCCGGCGACCGCGTCGCGGCCTTCATGGCGAACCGGCCCGAGACCGTCGCCGCGATGCTCGCGACCGCGAGCTTGGGTGCCGTCTGGTCGTCGTGCTCGCCGGATTTCGGCGCGGACGGCGTGCTCGACCGCTTCGGGCAGATCGAGCCGAAGGTGCTGTTCGCGACCGACGGCTACTTCTACAACGGCAAGTCGATCGACTCCCTGCCGGTCGTCCGCGCGATCGTCGAGCGGCTGCCCGCGCTCGCGGCGACGATCGTCGTGCCGTACCGGAACGCTCGCCCGGACTTGGCGTCGCTGCGCGGCGCGATCGCCTGGGACGAGGCCGCGAGCGGCGACGCGCCGAGCGTCGTCGAGCCGACGCCGTTCGCGGCGCCGCGCTACATCCTGTACTCGTCCGGCACGACCGGCGTGCCGAAGTGCATCGTGCACGGCGCGGGCGGCACGCTGCTCCAGCACCAGAAGGAGCACGTGCTGCACTGCGACGTGAAGCCGGGGGACGTCGTGTTCTACTTCACGACCTGCGGCTGGATGATGTGGCACTGGCTCGTCTCGACGCTCGCGTGCGGCGCGACGGCCGTGCTCTACGACGGCGCGCCGCTCCATCCGGATCCGGGCGTGCTGTGGCGGCTCGCGGAGCGCGAGCGCATCCGGATCTTCGGCACGAGCGCGAAGTATCTCGCCGCGCTCGAGAAGAGCCGCTACACGCCGCGCGAGGCGGTCTCGCTCCCGGCGCTCGACAGCATCCTCTCGACCGGCTCGCCGCTCGCGCCGGCGAGCTTCGACTACGTCTATCGCGACGTGAAGGAAGACGTGCAGCTCGCGTCGATCTCGGGCGGCACCGATCTGATTTCCTGCTTCGGCATCGGCAATCCGCTCGACCCGGTGTACCGCGGCGAGCTGCAATGCCGCGGGCTCGGCATGCGGGTCGACGTGGTCGACGACGGCGGCGCGCCGGTGCGGAACGCGCCGGGCGAGCTCGTCTGCACCGCGCCGTTCCCGTCGATGCCGATCGGCTTCTGGAACGACCCGGACGGCGCGAAGTACCGCGCGGCGTACTTCGAGCGCTTCCCGAACGTCTGGTGCCACGGCGACTACGCGGAGCTGACGGATCGCGGCGGCCTCGTGATTCACGGGCGCTCGGACGCCGTGCTGAACCCGGGCGGCGTGCGGATCGGCACGGCCGAGATTTACCGGATCGTCGAGCAGCTGCCCGAGATCGCCGAGAGCATCGCGGTCGGTCAGGAATGGGACGGCGACACGCGCGTGATCCTGTTCGTAAGGCTGCAGCCGGGCCACGCGCTCGACGCGGCGCTCTGCGAGCGCATTCGCGAGCGGCTTCGCCGGCACGCGAGCCCGCGGCACGTGCCGGCGAAGATCCTCCCAGTCACGGATATACCGCGCACGCTGAACGGCAAGCTCGTCGAGCTCGCGGTGCGCGAAGTGATCCATGGCCGGCCGGTCAAGAATCTCGACGCGCTCGCGAACCCGGCGGCGCTCGACGAGTTCCGCGACCGTCCGGAGCTCGCGACGTGACGAGCCCGCTCGCGCAATACGAGCGCCGGCTCGCGAGCGGCGAGCTCGCGCCGGACGAGGCGCAGCGCCGCGCGGCGCAGGCGCTCGAGCGGCTGCACCGCGAGCTCGTGCAGCGGGGCGGGCACCAGCGGCTGCTGAAGCGTAAGCTCGCGCGGCTCACCGGACGGCCGGTCGAGCCCGTCCGGGGGCTGTATCTGTGGGGCGGCGTCGGCCGCGGCAAGACGCTGCTGCTCGACTTCTTCTACGCGAGCCTGCCGTTCAGGGAGAAGCTCCGCCGGCACTTCCACCGCTTCATGGCCGACGTGCACGAGGAGCTGAAGAGCCTGCGCGATCGCGAAGACCCGCTCGACGTGCTCGCCGGGCGGCTCGCCGAGCGCACGCGCGTGCTGTGCTTCGACGAGCTCGTCGTGACCGACATCGCCGACGCGATGATCCTCGGCCGCCTGTTCGCGGGCCTCTTCGCCCGCGGCGTGACGCTCGCGGCGACGTCGAACATCGCGCCGGACGACCTCTACCGCGGCGGGCTGCAGCGGCAGCGCTTCCTGCCGGCGATCGAGCTCCTGAAGCGCCACACGGAGGTCATGCACGTCGCGGGCAACGTCGACTACCGGCTCCGCGTGCTCGAGCGCGCGGACGTCTACCAGCAGCCGAGCGGCGCGGCCGCCGACGCGAAGCTCGCCGAGCTCTTCGCCGGGATCGCGCCGGACCAGGGCGACGAAGGCGGCGCGATCGAGCTCTTCGGCCGCCGGATCGGCTATCGGCGCGCCGCGGACGGCGTGATCTGGTTCGACTTCGAGCAGATCTGCGACGGCCCGCGCAGCCACGACGACTACATCGAGCTGTCGCGGCTGTATCAGACCGTGCTCGTCTCCGACGTGCCGCAGTTCGACGCGAGCCTCGAGAACCAGGCGCGGCGGTTCATCGCGCTCGTCGACGAGTTCTACGACCGGCGGGTCAAGCTGATCCTGTCGGCGGCCGCGCCGCCGCGCGACCTCTACCGCGGCAGCAAGCTCGTGCACGATTTCGAACGCACGCGCAGCAGGCTCGAGGAAATGCAAAGCCACGACTATCTCGCCTCGGCGCACCGGCCATGAGCGCAGGCCGAACGGAGCCCTTCTCTCGCTGTAGGAGCGGCTGTCCAGCCGCAACTCTTCGTCGACGCTCGAGAAATCGCGGCTGGACAGCCGCTCCTACCATCCGGCCACGATCGAAAGATCGCGGCTGGACAGCCGCTCCTACCATCCGCTCTTTCGGGCCGAGCGGCCAGTTGGGGAGAACGCAGGGATGATCAGGACGGAAGGGATCGATTTCGAGGCGCGGCTCAGGACGATCGCCGCGCGGGCGAAGAAGTCGAAGGCGGCCGAGGAGCTGCCGGTCGACGCCGCCCGCTTCGTGCGGGAGTACTACGCGCAAGCCGAGCTCGAGGAGCTCGCCGGCGATCCGGCGGAGCGCGCCGCGGCAGCGCTCGACCATCTGCGCTTCGCGCGCGAGCGGCGGCCGGGCCGCGCGAAGGTCCGCGTCTTCAACCCGACCGCGGCCGAGCACGGCTGGACGTCGTCGCGCACGGTGATCCAAACCGTCAACGACGACATGCCGTTCCTCGTCGACTCGCTGACGATGGCGCTGACCAGCCACGGCTTCCGCGTCGACGCGACGATCCACCCGATCTTCCGCGTCGTTCGCGCGGCGGACGGCACGCTCGAGACGATCGAGCACGGCCCTGGCAACGGCGGCGGCAAGCGCGAGTCGTTCATCCATTTCGAGATCGCGCGTGAAGCCGATCCGCGCGTGCTCGCCGCGATCGAGCGGCGGCTCGAGCGCACGCTCCGCGACGTGCGTACCGCGGTCTCGGATTGGCCCGCGATGCTGCGGAAGCTCCGCGCCGCGGCGGCGGAGCTCGACGCCAACACCGTGAGCCCGCCGAGCGATGTCGCCGAGGCGCGCGCGTTCCTCGCCTGGCTCGCCGACGATCACTTCACGCTGCTCGGCTACCGCGAGTACGAGCTGATCCCGGGCGAGGACGCCGATCGCCTCGAGCCGAAGCCCGGCACGGGCTTGGGCCTCCTCCGCGGCAACCGCAGCCCGGACGGCCCGATCGAGCTGACGGGCCGCGTCCGCGAAGAGGCGCACTCGACGCGTCCGCTCGTGATCACGAAGGAAGGGCGCCGCTCGACCGTGCATCGCCCCGCGCTCCTCGATCACATCGGCGTGAAGGTGTTCGATGCGGAAGGCCGCCCGCGCGTCGAGCGGCGTTTCATCGGGCTCTTCACCGCGGACGCGTACAACGAGAACCCGCGCGAGATTCCGCTGCTCCGCGAGAAGGTGGACCGGCTGCTCCGCCGCTTCGCGGTCGATCCTCAGAGCCACCGCGGCCGCAGGCTCAGGAACATCCTCGATACGTTTCCGCGCGACGATCTCTTCCAGGCGTCCGTCGAGGAGCTCGAGCAGATCGCGGCCGGGATCATGCGGCTGCAGGAGCGCAGGCGCGTACGGCTCTTCGGCCGGCTCGAGACGTTCGGCCGGTTCTACTCGCTGTTCGTCTACGTGCCGCGCGACCAGTACCACACGCAGGCACGGGAGCGAATCGAGCGGATCCTGCGCGAGCGCTTCGCCGCGGCGGCGCTCGAGACCGAGATCGACCTCTCGGAGCCCGCGTTCGCGCGCCTCGTCGCGACCGTCTGGCTGAAGCCCGCGAGCGAGCCGCCGGACTTCGCCGCGCTCGAGCGCGAGATCGACGAGGCCGTGCGCACGTGGCAGGACCGCTTCCGCGCGGCGCTCCTCGAGCGGCTACCGGACGTCGACGCCCTCGCCCTCTTCCATCGCTACCAGAACGCGTTCTCCGCCGCATACCAGGAGGAGATCCCGGCCGCGCGCGCGTACGCGGACGTGCTCGCGATCGAGCGGCTGCGCGCGGGCAGCGAGCTCGAGATGGCGCTCGAGCCCTCGTCGACCGGGCGCGCCGAACGGCTGCGTTTCACGACGTACAAGCGCACCGAGCCGATCCCGCTGCACGTCGCGCTGCCGGTGCTCGAGAACATGGGCTTCGCCGTGATCAGCGAGCGGATCTACCGGGTCACGACGCCGGATGCGGTCGTCTACATGCAGGACTTCGAGCTCGAGACGCAAGCCCTGCAGGCGATCGACACGGAGGCGACGGGGCCGCGCTTCATGGCGTGCTTCGCGCGCGTGCTCGCGGGCGATGCCGACAACGACGGCTTCAACGCGCTCGTCGTCCGCGCCGGGCTCGACTGGCGCGAGGCCGCGCTGCTCCGCGCGTACTGCCGCTACGCGCTGCAGAGCAACCTGCGCTTCAGCCAGGCGTACATCCAGGAGGTGCTGGGCCGCTTCCCCGGGTTCTGCCGGGCGCTGGTGGACCTCTTCAACGGCACGTTCGACCCGGATCTCGGCGAGCGGGAGCGCGCCGCGGGCGTAGAGCGCGCGGAGACGACGATCGCGGCCGAGCTCGAGCGCACCTCGAGCCTCGACGACGACCGGATTCTGCGGATGTTCTCGGCGACGGTCGGTGCGACGCTCCGCACGAATTACTTCCAGCTCGAGCGCGGCGAGCCGAAGCGCTACGTCTCGTTCAAGCTCGCGCCCGCCCGAATCCCGGAGCTGCCGCAGCCGCGGCCGATGTTCGAGATCTTCGCCCATTCCCAGCGCGTCGAGGGCGTGCACCTCAGGATGGCGAAGATCGCGCGCGGCGGGCTGCGCTGGTCGGACCGCCGCGAAGACTTCCGCACCGAGGTGCTCGGCCTGATGAAGGCGCAGCAGGTGAAGAACACCGTGATCGTGCCGAGCGGCGCGAAAGGCGGTTTCGTCTGCAAGCGCCTGCCGCAGGGCGACCGCGACGCCGTCCAACGCGAGGTCGCCGACTGCTACCGCACGTTCGTCCGCGGGCTCCTCGACCTGACCGACAACCTGGTCGACGGCCGGC
>CAYWGQ010000029.1:0-27036 GCA_964457725.1 uncultured Gammaproteobacteria bacterium | reverse complement strand
GGCCGCAGCGCCCGCGCTCCTCGACGCCGCGCTCGCGCGGACCGCCGGCACGCCGGCGAGCGCGGGCGCGGTGACCGCGGCCGACCTCGCGCTGCTCGCGCTCGAGGATCTCGAGCGGGCGTACGAGATCGCCGAAGCGGCGATGCACACGTCGCGCACGCCGTACTACCACATGGCCGATCTCGCGCTGCTGGAAGAGCGGATGGGCCGCACCGACGCCGCGCTCGAGTGGCTCGAGCGGGCGTACCGGGAGTCCGCCGGCGCGGCGACGCGGTTCCAGTGGGGCACGAACTACGTGCGCGGTCTGATCCGGCTCCGGCCGGACGACGAGGCGGCGATTCGTGCTGCGGCGATCGCGGTCTTGGGCGCGCTCGATGGGCCCGACCGGCTCTACCGGCGCACCGCAGGCCGTCTGGCGACGCTCGACGCGGCGTTGCGCGACTGGGCCGCCGCGGGCGATCGCGGCGCCGCGATCGCGGCGATCCGTGCGCGCATGGCCGAGATCTGCGACGGGATTCCCGCGGAGGAAGCGGACGCGCTCGCGGCGTGCCGCGGCTTCCTCGCAGGTTGAGCGCGGCCGTCGACGGCCGGTGCGGCAGGCTGTCCGCGGCGCGTGACGCTACAGGCCGAGCGCGTAGAGCAGCGTGTCGTTGTACATGATCAAACGGCCGAAGAAGATCACGCCGAACCACGCGACGAGCGACGTTGCCGCGACGATCTTCGCGCTGCGCGGCGCATCGCCGGTCGGCGATACTTCGTCCGTCTGCCGGGCGATGCCGAAGAAGTAGAAGATGAACAGGTTGATTCCGGCGATCAGGATCAACAGCAGCTTCAGCTGGAACGACAGGTTCGTCAGGTACTCGATCGGTCCGCCGACCGGGTTGCCCGCAACGAACACGAAGCCGGTCAGCGCGTTCACGACGAAGCCGACGACGCCGATCGGAACGAGCTTCTCGAGCTGCGCGATCGAGAGCCCCTTACCGAAGCCGAGGATCCGCGCGTCGACGACGCCGACGGTGCCGATCAGCGCCGCCATGCCCATGAAGTGGAGCATCTCGCCGACCGGCCAGACCCAGTCGTAGCCGTTGACGAACGAGACGAGGTTGGTGCTCGCGAGAAGATCGGATAGCGATTGCAGCACGGCGGGCGTCTCCTACAGGCCGAGCAGTGAGGTCACAAAGTTCGGGTACGCGGTCAGCCGGCCGGCGATGATCGCCGCGCCCCAAGCCCCGAGCGCGGCCACGCCGATCGCGCGCGTCGCCCCGGACGGCGCCGCGCCGGCGGCCGCTTCGGTGGCTTCGGCGCTGCCGCGCGCCCGCAGCAGCTCCATCATGATCATCGCGAGGACGATGAAGCCCATCTTCGTGAGGAACGCCGCGTTCGACAGCATGCCGCTCGCGTTTGCGGCGAAGAGCATCAGGCCCGAGATCGCGTTCACGGTGAAGCCGACATACATCAGCGGGTAGAGCTTCAGCACGTTCGCGACCGGGACGGCGCGCAGGCCGCCCAAGAGCCGGAGGGCGATGACGAGGCTCACGCCGACGACGACGGCGAGGCCCATCGCGTGCAGCGACAGCACCGTCGTGTAGGCGAAAATCGACGGCGATTCGCGCACGAACGTCGCGATGGCGCTGTCCTCGAGGGCTGTGATCAGGTCCTGCATGCTCTCGGCGCTCCCCCCAATGGCCCCTGCGGCCGGCGCAGAGTATAAGGAATTCGGCCGCTCATTGCGCGGCGGCGATCCCCCGGCGGAGCGGTCGGGAGCGCCCGCAACTAGCTCTCATTCAGCATCGCGGCGAGACGCTCGGCGTCGAACGGGGCGCGGACTTTCACGTCGTTGTCGAAGTAGACGTAGACGTCCCGGCGCTTGCGGCGCGGCGGCGGGGCGCAGGTCGCGGCGCCCTCGATCTGGCGGCCGCGCGCCCATGCGCGGACGCGCTCGGCCCAAGCCCGGAGCGCCTCGTCCGTGTAGCCGCTCTCGTAGAGCTTCTCGGCCCCGTGCAGGCGGACGTAGACGAAGTCGGCCGTGACGTCCTCCATCAGCGGCCACTTGCCGGCGCTGTCCGCGACGACGAGCGCGATCCCTTCCGAGCGCAGCAGCCGCACGAACTCCGGCACCGTGAAGCTCGGATGGCGAACCTCGATTGCATGGCGAATCTCGAGCGACGGAACCGCCGTGAGGCTCGCCCTTCCTGCGACGCGCGCGTCGTGCCGGCGGGCGAGCCGCGCCGCCTCCCGTCCGGTGCGCGGCAGGAGCGCAAAGAAGGCCCGCAAGCGCTCCTCGTCGAACCGCAGGACCGGCGGCAGCTGCCAGAGGATCGGGCCGAGCTTCTCGCCGAGCTCGAAGAGCCCGGACGCGAAGAAGTTCGCGAGCGGGACGGCGACGTCCCGCAGCTTCAGCATGTGCGTCACGTAGCGCGAGCCCTTGATCGCGAACACGAACCCGTCCGGCGTCGCGCAGCGCCAGCGCGCGTAGCTTTCCGGCCGCTGGAGCGAGTAGAAGCTGCCGTTCAGCTCGATCGTCGAGAACCGCGCTGCCGCGTAGGCGAGCTCGTCTTTCTGCGGCAGGCCGGGCGGATAGAAGACGCCGCGCCACGGTGCGTATCGCCAGCCCGAGATGCCGATCCGGACGGCCATCGAGCAAGCGTAGCGCGGCGCGCCGCCGCGTGCTCCGGCGGCGCCGCACCCGGCGAGAGCCGCTCGACGGACTTCGCGCTACGCGAGCCCGAACGCGCGCTTCAGCGCGGCGTTTCGATCCGCGACGAACTGACGTGCGATGCGCGATTCGGGCGCGAACGCGTCGAACGCGTGGAACGCGCCCGGGTACACGTGCAGCTCCGTCGGCACCTCCGCGCGGATCAGCCGCCGCGCGTATTCGATGTTCTCCTCGACGAACATGTCGACCTCGCCGACGGCGATGTAGGCGGGCGGCAGACCCGCGAGGCTCGTTGCGCGGAACGGCGCGGCGTACACGGGGACGTCCGCGGCGCCGAAATGCTTGCCGAGATACGACTGCCAGGCGATCAGGCAGTTCTCGCGGGACCAGAACGGATTCTCCGGCACGGTGTCGCTCGCCTGCTCGACGTTCGTGTCGTCGAGCGACGGATAGATCAGGAGCTGCAACGCGGGCTTCGCCTCGCCCTTGTCCCGCGCGAGGAGCGCGAGCGCCGCCGCGAGGTTACCGCCGGCGCTCGCGCCGCCGACCGCGATCCGCGCCGGATCGAAGCCGAGCGACGCGCTCTCGCGAACGGCCCAGCGGAGCACGGCGTAGCAGTCGTCGAGCGGAGCCGGGAACGGATTCTCCGGGGCGAGGCGGTAGTTCACCGAGACCACCGCGCAGCCGACGTCCTTCGCGAGCGCGGTGACCATCAAGTCGTCCATCTCGATGCTGCCGAGCACCCAGCCGCCCGCGTGCATCCAGATCAGCACGGGCAGCGGCGCCGAGCCCGCCGCCGGGCGATAGGTGCGGACGGCGACGTCCGGGCTGCCGTTCACACCCGGCACGAGACGGTCCTCGGTCGCGACGCCGTCGATCTTCGGTGCCTCGGCCTTCACCGCGGCGACCATGCCTTCGACCATCGCCCGCGTGCCGGGCAGATCGTGCAGGTTGAAGCCGCCGCCGATCGCGTCCATCAGCCCTTGCAGCGGAGGCGCGACCTCTGGATCGAGCCGGTGATGCAGTGTCTTCATCGGTATCCCCTGGAACGGCTTGCTGCCTGCGAAAACGACGAACCCGGGATACTACCATTCCGTGCCGCGGCAACGGCGCGCGCGCGTCGGAGCCCCCTTTTTTCTGCCGGCGTGAATTCCCGTAAGCTCGACGGAATCGGCTCGAGCGCGAGGCGGACGGCATTTTCGATGGCGCTGAAGCGACGGCGCGAGAAGACGGGGTTGCGGCGTGGGCCGGGCGGCACCGGCCGGTGGGCGCTCGCGATCCACGGCGGCGCGGGAAGCGCGCGCACGGACGCGCTCGACGCGCGCCGCGAGCAGGCGGTGCGGGAAGAGCTCTCGCGCGTGCTCGTCGCGAGCGCGAGGACGCTCGCCGCGGGCGGCTCGAGCCTCGACGTCGTCGAGGCAGCGGTCGTCGAGCTCGAGGATTCGCCGCTCTTCAACGCGGGCCGCGGCGCGGTGTTCAACGCGCACGGCGAGCACGAGCTCGAGGCGTCGATCATGGAAGGGCGCGAGCTGCGCGCCGGTGCGGTCGCAAACGTGCGGGGGGTACGGAATCCAATCTCGCTCGCGCGGCTCGTGATGGAGCGCACGTCCCACGTCTATCTGGAGGGCGAAGGTGCGATCGCGTTCGCGCGCGCGTGCGGCGTGGAGATCGTCTCGCCGGCGTACTTCTGGACCGAGCACCGGTGGAAAGCGCTGAAGGACGCGCGCCTTCACCCGAACGCCGGGCGGCGGTCGGGCGAGGACTTCGGCACGGTCGGTGCGGTTGCGATCGACTCGAAGGGCAATCTCGCGGCGGCGACCTCGACCGGCGGGATGACGAACAAGCTCGCGGGCCGCGTCGGCGATTCCTCGGTGATCGGTGCCGGCACGTATGCGAGCAACGCGTCGTGCGCGGTGTCGTGCACGGGCCATGGCGAGCACTTCATCCGCGCGACCGTCGCGCGCGACATCTGCGCGCTCGTCGAGTACGGCGGCGAATACGCGCAGGCCGCAGCCGCGCAGGTGATCGAGCACCGCCTCGCGCCGCTCGGCGGCCGCGGCGGGGTGATCGTCGTCGACCGCCGCGGGCGCGTCGCGTGCGTGTTCAACACCGAGATCATGTATCGCGGCGCGGTCACCCACGACACGCCGCCGCGCGTCGCGGTGCACGCGGGCGAAGAAGTCTGAGTCCCGCATGACAGGCGCGCGGTTCATTCGCCGCGCACATTCGCAAAGCTTGAACTTCTCGCCGCGTATCGCGGAACTCAACGCGCGTCACGAACTGCGAGGCTGCGACGATGCGTGTGCGAGTAGTGCGTTGCGCGAGCGTTCTGCTCGCGACCGTCGGTTTTATGTTGGCGGGCTGCGGCGGCGGAGGGGGAGGCGGCGGGAGCGCATCGCCGAATCCGCCGACGCAGCCTCCGCCGCCGCCGCCGAGCGGCGGGGGCAATCCGAACCTGGAACCGACGTTCGCGTCGATCCAGCAGCACGTGTTCACGCCGATCTGCACCGCGTGCCACGTCGGCGCTTCGGCGCCCGAGGGCCTGCGCCTCGACGAGGCGAACAGCTACGCGCTGCTCGTCGGCATCGCGAGCGCGCAGCAACCGGGGGTGCTGCGCGTCGCGCCGGGCGATCCGACCGGCAGCTACCTGATCCAGAAGCTCGAGGGCACGGCCGCGGTCGGCGGGCGGATGCCGCTCGGCGGCACGCCGCTGCCGCAGGCCGACATCGACGTGATTCGTCAATGGATCGTCGACGGCGCGCAGAACACGCCGCCGCCCACGACGGACGAGCCGATCCGCGTCACGTCGCTGACGCCGTTGCCGGACGAGACGCTCGCCGAGCTGCCGGCGGCGATCACCGCCGTGTTCGATCGCGATCCCGATGCGAGCACGGTGAACGCGACGACGTTCCTCGTCGAGCGCAGCGGCGGCGACGGCACGTTCGGCGACGGCAACGAGGTCGCGATCGCGGCGGCGTCGATCGCGGTCCCCGCGGCGAATCCGTCGACCGCCGTGTTCGATCTCGCGGGCGTGCCGAGCGAGGCGGACACATATCGCGTGCGCCTGCTGGGCGGCGGCGCGGGCGGAATACTCGATCTCTCCGGTCACGCGCTCGACGGCGAGTTCACCGGCGCGTTCCCGTCCGGTGACGGCACCGAGGGCGGCGACTTCGAGGCGACGTTCGAGATCGCGGTGCCCGCGCCCACGCTGCAGGAGATTCAGACGAGCGTGTTCACGCCGCGGTGCTCGGGCTGCCATACCGGCCCGACGTCGAACGTGCTGCCCGCCGGCATGGACTTGAGCTCCGCGAGCGCGAGCCACGCGAGCCTCGTCGGCGTCGCGAGCATCGAGGTGCCGGCATCGCTGCGCGTCGCGCCCGGCGATCCGAATGCGAGCTATCTGATCACGAAGCTCGAGGATCCGACGCCGCCGGTCGGCTCGCAGATGCCGTTGCTCCCGCCGCTGCTCGATCAGGCGACGATCGACATGATCCGGCAGTGGATCGAGGCCGGTGCGAATCCATGAGTCGAGCTCTCGTTCTGATTGCGCTCGCGGCCGGCGCGTGGCTCTTCTCGGCGGCCGCGTCGGCCGAGCCCCATCTCGCGGTGCAGACCGGCTTCAAGTGCCGCCAGTGTCATACGGACCCGACCGGCGGCGGCAAGCGGAACGCGTACGGGGCCGCATATGCGCTGAACGAGCTCGCCGCGCGTGTCGTCGGCGAGCCGGACGACGCATGGACGGGCGAGATCAACCGCTGGGTCGGGCTCGGCGGCGACTTGCGCGCGCGGCTCGACTACGACGACACGCCGGGCGCGGACGAGCGGAACGAGCTCGGCCTATCGCGGGCGACGCTGTATGCCGAGCTCCGCGCTGTGCCCGGGCTCCTGTCGTTCTACGTCGACGAGCAGGTCGCGCCGGGCGGCGCGCTCGCGCGTCAGGCGTTCGCGCTGATCACGCCCGGCGACGGGCGCTACTGGATCAAGGCCGGCAAGCTCTTCCTGCCGTTCGGCTGGCGGCTCGAGGACGACGGCGCTCTCGTTCGCCAGGCGACCGGGATCAACATGACGACGCCCGACTACGGCGTCGAGCTCGGCTTCGACGGCGCGCAGTGGTCGACGCAGGTCGCGCTGACGAACGGCACGGCGAGCGGCCCGGAGAACGACACCGGCAAGCAGATCGCCGCGCGCGCCGAGTACGTGCGCCCGCGCTGGCGCGCCGGCGCGAGCCTGAGCGCGAACAACGCGGCGCTCGGCGACCGGGAGATGCTCGGGCTGTTCGCGGGCGTGCGCACCGGCCAGATCGCGTGGCTGTTCGAGCTCGATGCGATCCGTGACGAGGTACCGGCCATGCCGGGCGGCGAGCTCGACGGCGCCGTCAGCCTGATCGAGGGGAACTGGCGGTTCGGCCGCGGCCACAACCTGAAGGTGAGCTACGACTACTACGATCCGAACGACGACGGCGACGACGACGAGCGCGAGCGCGTGAGCGTGGTCTGGGAGTATTCGCCGTTCCAGTTCGTGCAGGCGCGCGTCGGCGCGCGGCGCTACGACGGTGTCGACGCGATCCCGGCGACGAACCGCAACGAGGTGTTCGCGGAGCTGCACGCGTTCTTCTGAGCTTTCGGCGCAGCGTCGCCGCGCCCGCTCGTGCTACTCTGCGCGTCCTCGTAGCACGCAGGGTTCTCGGCAGTTGCGGATCGATCGGCTCGTCTCGAGGGCGGCAGATGACGCGCCCGGCGCCGTTGCCCGCTTCCTGCTCGTGCTTGCCGCCGCGGGGCTCGCTGGCTGCGCAGCCGTCGCGCGCGACCCGGCCGCGCCGGCGAACGGCGCCGCTCCGGACGCGGGCTCGGTCGTGCCGGCCGAGGTCGCGCCCGCGGAGGACGACGGGCTGCCGCCGGGCCGTGGGGCCGCGATCCTCCGTGCCGCCTGCACCGATTGCCACAACCTCGGCGGCCTCTGGGCGTACAAGGGCTACTACGACGAGCGCCGCTGGCGCGGCCTCGTCGAGACGATGATTGCGCACGGCGCGGATCTGGACGAGACTGCCACGGACGAGCTCGTCGACTACCTGGTCGAGCACTTCGGGCCAGACAGCCGCTGAAGAACAACGAGCGAGGAGGGGACGACATGACGCGATCGATCGACGGCCGACGCCGTTACGCCATCGCCGGCGCTCTCGCGGCGGCGCTGCTCGCCGCATCCGCGGCAACCGCCGAGAACATCCGGATCGTGCAGACGAACTCCCGCGACGACCGAATCCACCTGATCGACCCCGCGACGCACGAGATCGTCGGCGAGATCAAAGGCATCCCGGTCAATCACGGCGTCGCCGCCGCACCGGACGGCAGCCGCCTGTACTTCAGCAGCGAGGCGAAGCACACGCTCGACGTCGTCGACGCGAAGACGCTCGAGATCGTCGCCGAGATCCCGCTCTCGGCTCGCCCCCACAACATCTCGATCGGCAAGGACGGGCGCTACGTCTACGTCGGCATCATGGAAGGCGAGGGCGGCATCGACGTCGTCGACACCGAGAAGCTCGAGCGCGTGCGGCACATCGACACCGGCTCGCGCGTGCACAACACCTACGTGACGCCGGACGGCAAGCACCTCGTCGCCGGCACCTTCAGCGGCGAGCGCAACTTGAACGTGTTCGATACGGCGACCGAGGAGCTCGTGTTCGCGCTCTATCCGCCGCGCAACGACGACACGATGGAAGGCGTGCGCCCGATCGCATTCGAGAGGAATCCGGACGGCTCGACGAAGCGCATGTTCGTGCAGCTCTCCGAGGTGCACGGTTTCGCGGTCGTCGATTTCGCGACGCAGCGCGAGGTGCAGCGGATCATGCTGCCGGAGCTGCCGCCCGAGCAGCACGACGAGGGGCCGTTCAACGCGGCGCCCGCGCACGGCATCGGCGTCGCGCCGGACGGCAAGACGCTCTGGGTCTGCAGCCGCCTCCAGGCGCACGTCTACGCCTACTCGCTGCCTGACCTCGAGTACTTGGGCGGCGTGCCGGTCGGCAGCCACCCCGACTGGCTCACGTTCACCCCGGACAGCAAGTACGTCTACGTCGCGAACGGCTACAGCGACGACGTCTCGGTCGTCGAGATAGCGACGCTGCGCGAGGTGAAGCGCCTCCCGGTCGGGAAGGCGCCGAAGCGAAACCTGACCGTCGCGCTGCCGTAAGCGGAAGCGTTGCGGGCAGGCCCATGGCGAGGCGTTCCATCGGCGCGATCAAGTTCTCGAAGGTGTATCCGCTGTACGTTCAGAAGGCCGAGCGCAAGAATCGGACGCACGAGGAAGTGGACCGGATCATCTGCTGGTTGACCGGCTACACGAAAGCCGGCTTGCAGAAGCAGATCGATCGGGAAAGCGACTTCGAGACTTTTTTCGCGCAGGCGCCCGCCCTGAATCCCGCGAGCTCGCTGATCAAGGGCGTCGTCTGCGGAGTTCGCGTCGAGGAGATTGCGGATCCGCTGGAGCAGAAGGTCCGGTATCTCGACAAGCTGATCGACGAGCTCGCGAAGGGCAAGTCGATGGAGAAGATTCTGCGGCAGTAAGTCCCGCCGAGGTTCCTTTCGCCGGAGCGCGGACCAGCACGGCTAGCACCGAGCCGACGAGCTCGGCGTCAGTCATCGACCGCGAACGGCCGCGACGAGCTCCGCCAGAAACTCTTCGGGCCTCGTGAACATCGCGAAGCGTCCGCGGGCGAAACGCTCAGACCATGCCGAACTCGTCGTCCGGATCGACCTTTCGGAACTCGAGCCCTGTCAACCCGCTGCGCTCGACCGCTTCCTTGAAGCCGGGACCGCAGAGAATACGCAGCCTCGTCGGGTTGACGCGAAACACGGCGCCGTCCTCGAGCCGATCGATATCCCGCCGATCTACCCGTCGGATCACGTTGAACAGCCAGATCGGTCGCCCGTCGAAGTTGCCCTCGAGCACTTCCGCCGCGTCGCCCAGAAGAGGCCTCAACACGTGGAAAGCCTTTTCGTTGGTTGCCGCTATGAGCCGGTTCATCTCCGCGAAGTCACCCAGGCCTTCCGGATGGTCCGTGTACTCCCAGTCCTCCTCCATTACGACGAAATCCCAAGCGTCGTTCCACCGACCCCTCAGGGAGGCGCCGCGAACGGATTCCTCCGAGGAAAGTATCTTTTCCGTCCACTCGTCGTAATCGTGCGGTGCGATGCGCAGGTAGTCGTATCTGCCGTCGTGCCTCACTTGGAATACGGCCTTCACCATTTGCAGTCACCGGCAGCCAGTCTCGGTGCCGGCCTTCGCGGGCCATGTGAGGCCGCGCCGATGGGGCGGGAGGATTTCTTCCGGTCCGGCGGAGTCCTTGCGGAGTCGGGCGGAGCATGCACCTAGCGGACACTCGCGCGGACTCGGCCTCGAGGCTCGACGACCCATGTGGACCGCAAGTGCTTGGCGGGAAAGGTGAACAGTGGTCGGGGTGATAGGATTTGAACCTACGGCCCCTGCGTCCCGAACGCAGTGCTCTACCAGGCTGAGCTACACCCCGAGGGCGCGTATTTTGGCATATCGGGCGCGATGTGAGCACCCCGGTCGGCGCTCGCGCTCGGGCGGCCCCGGTCCTGCATAATTTGCCGCACCATGCGGTTCGCGCCCTGCCGTTGACCACGCTCGAGTCCATCGGTTTCGACGAGTTTTTCGCCGCGCAGCTCGCTGCGGCCGGGGAGAGCGATTGGGTGCCGGCGCGGGTCGCGTCCGAGGGGCGGAAGACGTTCGCGCTCCTGGGCTGCCGGGCGCCGCTCGGCGAGCTCGCGGGGCGGCTGCGGCGCAGCCTCGCGCCCGAGGAGCGGCCCGTCTGCGGCGACTGGGTCGCGGTGACCGACGGCGAGCATCGGGCCGTGATCCAGCACGTGCTCGAGCGGCGGACCGCGCTCGTCCGCCGGGCGCCCGCGACCGACGCCGATGTGCAGGTGCTCGCCGCGAACGTCGACGTCTTCTTCGTCGTGACCGCCGTGAACCGCGACTTCAACGTTCGCCGGCTGGAGCGGTATCTCACGGCCGTCTGGAACAGCGGGGCCGAGCCCGTGGTCGTGCTGAACAAGGTCGACCTCGAGCCCGACCTCGCGCCGTTCCTCGAGCAGATCGAGAGCGTCGCGATCGGCGTGCCGGTCGTCCGCTCGAGCGCGGTCACCGGCGAAGGGCTCGACGAGCTTCGGGCCTACACCGGGTTCGGCCGAACGGTCGGATTCATCGGCTCGTCCGGCGTCGGCAAGTCGTCGCTGACGAACCGGCTGCTCGGCCAGGAGGTTCAGGCGGTCGGCGGCCTGCGCGCGGACGAGAAGGGCCGACACACGACGACGGCGCGGCAGCTCGTGATGCTGCCGGGCGGCGGGCTCCTCGTCGACACGCCGGGTCTGCGCGAGCTCGGGCTCGTCGACGATGCCGGCGGGCTGGACGTGAGCTTCCCGGACGTCGCGCAGTTCGCGGCGCACTGCAAGTTCCGGGACTGCCGGCACGACGGCGAGCCGGGCTGCGCGGTCGCCGAAGCCGTGGCCCGCGGCGAGCTCTCGGCCGAGCGGTTCGAGAGCTACCGCAAGCTGCAGCGCGAGATCGAGGCCGCCGAGCGCAAGCGCGACCACGCGGCCGCCGCGCGCGAGCGGCAGAAGTGGAAGACGATCCACAAGGCGCTGCGGGCCCGGAGCAAGGTCGATCCGAAGCTGAAGCGCTGACCCATCGTCCCAGGGCTCCTCGAGGGGCGTCGGCGCGTGGCCGGGCCCGATCTTCGTGTCGATCTCGGGGCCGCCCGATCGATTACGTACCGATCGGCAACTTCAGCAGGAGTGGAACCCATGTCGACGATTCGATTGCACCGTGTCCTCCGGGCGACCCCCGAGCGCGTCTACCGGGCGTTCATCGATCCCGATGCGATGGCGAAGTGGCTGCCGCCGAACGGCTTCACCGGCAAGGTCCACCACATGGAGGCCGAGGTCGGCGGCACGTATCGAATGTCGTTCACGAACTTCACGAGCGGCAAGAGCCATACGTTCGGCGGACGGTTCCTCGAGCTCACGCCGCACGAGCGCATCTGCTATACGGACACGTTCGAGGATCCGGGCTTGCCGGGAGAAATCCAGGTCACGGTGACGTTGCGGCAGGTGTCCGTCGGGACCGAGCTCGACGTCTTGCAGGAAGGGGTGCCGGACGTGATTCCCGAGGAGGCGTGCTATCTCGGCTGGCAGGAGTCGCTGACGCTGCTTGCGAAGCTGGTGGAGGCGGAGATTTCGGATTAGGCGGTGCGGAAGAGTCGCGGCTGGACAGCCGCTCCTACGGTTTCGCGATGGCGGAGGGTGCGGGTGGTCAGCGGTCGGGCCGGGCGGGGATCAGCATCTTGGCGAACGTGCCGTCCTGGTTGAACGCAGCGTGCTTGTAGACGCCCGCGATGTGCAGCAGCGTGCCGATGATGATCACGCGCGACGACCAGACGTGCACGGTGTGCATCCAGTCGAAGAGCGCGAGGCTCATCGGCAGCGGGCTCGGGATCGCGAACCAGTCGAAAACGTGGATGCTCGCGCCGCGCGCCCAGACCATGACGGGCCCCGAGATCAGCATCACGCCGATCGCCGCGAGCAGCACGAAGTGGGTGTACTTGCCGATCAGGTAAAACACCCCTTGCTGCTTCGGCAGCGGGCCCGGATGACCCTTCCAGAACCGCCATATGATCCGCGCCCAGAGGAACGCGTACGCGAGGATCGCGATCGACGTGTGCAGCCGCAGGACGCTCTCCTGCTCGACGCCGGTCTTCGTCTGGATCGTGCCGCCGATGAACCAGAGCGTCAGCACGATGATCGCGGTCAGCCAGTGGAAAGCGATCGAGAGCCAGCCGTAGCCGGTGCGGGTGTCCTCTAGTCGCATGCGTCCGTGCGGGGAGTGGCGGGCGCCTTGAGGTCGGGCGCCGCGGGCCGAGGCCCGGCGCCCCGAGCGAGTTCGTCACGCCCGGCTCTCATCGGCGATCGCTCGATCAGCGCAGCAAAAAGGTCAGCAAGAATACCACGAGCTTGAAGTTCAGGAGCTTGAGCCCCTTGCGCGCCTCGGCGGGGGTCAGCCGCGCCGTCATCGGCATCGTGCCGAATACCTTCCCCTTGATCACGAGATCGCTGCCGCGGCGCTCGATCGCGCTCACCTGCATGAGCGGCGAGTTATCGGTCGAATAAAGCGTCATCATGCGCGCGCACCGACCTTCTCGAAGTCGAGCCCGAGGTCGTCGAACATCCGCACGGCCGCGGCGCGGCCCGCGCCGAACACGCCGCCGCCCGGGTGCTGGAACGGGCCGACCAGATAGAGCCGCTCGCAGCCCGGCACGACGTTGAAGCCGAGATCCGGCGTCGGGCGGTGCGCGCCGTACTGGTACGTCGTCGCCGCGATGCCGTGCAGGTCGCCGCGGCGGAACGACGAGGACGTGCGCTCCATGTCGACCGGGCTGTCGCTGTGGTAGGCGATCACGTTGTCCGCCACGTTGTCGATGAAGTTCTCCATGTGGCTCAGCATCCGCTTGACGTACCGGTGCTTCGCCTCGTCCCAGTCGCGCCCGTCCGCGCGCTCGTACGGGACGTAATCCCACGCGTGCATCGTCGCCTGGCCCGCGGGCGCGCGCGACGAGTCGAACATCGTGAGCGACCCCAAGCCGACGAGCGGATAGCCCGAGAATTCGCGGTAGCGCAGGTTGTCGAACGATTTCCGCATCGTGTCGTAGTCGTTCGGCAGGAGCTCGATCATCACGGCGCGCACGTGATCGCCGGCGCGGAACTTGAGCGGCGCCTTCAGCGCCGCGTGCACGGTGATGCAGCCGACGTCCGAGATTTGCGTCGCCTCGGCGTCGCGTACGACCTGCGGGTCGAGCCCGTCGACCATCTTGCCGAGGTCGTGCGGGTGAAGCGCCGCGATCACGGCGTCCTTCGCCAGGAGCTCGCGGCCGTCCTTCGTGACGACGCCGGCCGCACGGCCGTTCTTCACCAGAATGCGCTCGACGTCCGTCTCGCCCCGGACCTCGCCGCCGTGGCTTTCGATGCTCGCGATCAGCGCGTCCGTCAGCTTGCCCGAGCCGCCGATCGGCACGCCGATGCCGTACGCCTCGAGGAAACCGACGAAGACGAACGTGCCGAAGCCCGTCGCCTTCTCGTCCGGGGAGACCAGGTTCTCGCCCGCGACCCGCGCGAAGTGCATCCGCACGCGGTCGTGCTCGAAGACGCTGCAGAGGAGATCGTGCGAGCTCATCTGCATGTAGCGCCAAAGCTCGCGCCCTTCGCGGCTCTGGTCCATCAGCGCGTAGGTGGCGCCGAGCGGCGTCGGCTGCGTGTAGAGGGACGCCTCGATCATCGGCAGGTACCCGGCCGCCTTGTCGGCCAGCCAGCGGTAGGCGTCCGCATCGCGCACGGAGAACTTGGCGATGTCGGCGCACGTGCGCTCGCGGTCGCGGTACAGACCGAGCGTCGAGCCGTCCTCGAACACCGACATCATCGGCAGCTCCGGAAACACGTACGTGAGGCCGTGCTTCGCCTTGAGCCCGAGCTCGTCGTTCTTCAGCAGCGGGTTGCCCTGGATGAAGATGTGGGCCATCGAGTGCTGGTCGTGCCGGAAGCCGGGCACGGTCAGCTCGCGGGTGACCACGCCGCCGCCGAACCAGGCGTTGCGCTCGAGAACGAGCACCTTCTTGCCGCCGGCGGCGGCATAGGCGGCGGCGACGAGGCCGTTGTGGCCCGAGCCGACCGCGATCACGTCGTAGCTCTGTGTCGTCATCGGTGCATCGGTGGTATCGCGGGAACGCTCGCGGCGCATCGGCCGCGTCCACTGTAGATCGAGCTCATCAAAGCTTCGTGTCGAGCCGCTGCGAGTAGACTCCCGGGGTTTGACGCGGCTAGCATACCACCCGCACCGAAGGGGGGCCTTCGTGCGGGGCGAGACGCCCTGCCGTCATCTACGTTTTCCACCGGGTTTCGAGTCGCCGCGTCGGCGATTGAAGGTCGCGCGGTGAGCCGAGACTATTCCGCACAACCGGCGATATCGACGAAGGGGCGCTGGACGCGCGCCTGGGCGCTGGTTCGTCAGTCGCTCTCCGGCGAGGAGCGCGACTACACGAGCGGCAACGTCGGCCGCGCCGTGTTGCTGCTCGCGATTCCGATGATCCTCGAGATGTCGATGGAGTCGGTGTTCGCGATCGTCGACATCTTCTTCGTCTCGGGGCTCGGCGCGGACGCGATCGCGGCGGTCGGCATCACGGAGGCGGTGCTGACGGTGCTGTACGCCGTCGCGGTCGGCTTGAGCATGGCCGTCACCGCGCTCGTGTCGCGGCGGATCGGCGAGGGCCAGCCCGAGGCGGCGGCCACCGTCGCCGGACAGACGATCTGGGTCGGCGTCGCCGCGAGCCTCCTGATCGCGGCGGTCGGCGTGCCGTACGCCGAGGATCTGCTGCGGATGATGGGCGCGACGCCCGAGGTCGTCGCCGTCGGCGCCGGGTACACGCGCTGGATGCTCGGCGGCTCGTTCACGATCCTGCTGCTGTTCCTGCTGAACGCGGCGCTCCGCGGCGCCGGGAACGCCGCGCTCGCGATGCGCGTGCTCTGGGTCGCGAACGGCATCAACATCGTGCTCGATCCGTGCCTGATCTACGGCTGGGGGCCGTTCCCCGCGCTCGGCGCGACGGGCGCGGCGGTCGCGACCAACATCGGGCGCGGCGTCGGCGTGCTGCTCGCGCTCTATTACCTCGTCGGCGGCGCCGGCCGGCTCAAGATCGCGTATCGACATCTCGCGGTCGCGCTCGGCGTGATGGCGAGGCTCCTGCGCGTCTCGGCCGGCGGCGTCTGCCAGTTCGTGATCGCGACCTCGAGCTACATCGTGCTGATGCGGATCATCGCGACTTACGGCAGCGAGGCGGTCGCGGGCTACACGATCGCGATCCGGATCGTGATGTTCACGTTCCTGCCCGCGTGGGGCCTGAGCAACGCGACCGCGACGCTGGTCGGTCAGAACCTCGGTGCCGGGCAGCCGCAGCGCGCCGAGGACTCGGTGTGGTACGCGGCGAAGTACAACGCGCTGCTGCTGATCGCGATCGCGGTCGTATTCATCTTCTTCGCGCGGCCCCTCGTCGCGATCTTCAGCGACGATCCGGCCGTGATCGACTACGCGGCGACCTGCCTCCGCGTGATCAGCTACGGCTACGGCTTCTACGCGGTCGGGATGATCGTGATCCAGGCGTTCAACGGCGCCGGCGACACGGATACGCCGACCTGGGTGAACCTCTGGTGCTTCTGGTTGTTCCAGCTGCCGCTCGCGTACCTGCTCGCCGAGTGGGCCGCGATGGGACCGGACGGCGTCTTCTGGTCGGTCGCGATCGCGGAGTCGGTCATGGCCGTCGTCGGCGTCGTGCTGTTCCGGCGCGGGCGGTGGAAGTTGAAGGTGGTTTGAGAGGGAAGATCGCGGCTGGACAGCCGCTCCTACGGCGGAAGAAGCGGCGGAGGTCGCGGCTGGACAGCCGCTCCTACGGCGGGGGCGGGGCGGTGGGCGGAGGGCTCGGCGGCTCGAGGTCGTCGGCGAACTCCTCCTGCGCCATCTGCCAGACGCTCAAGAAGAACGCTGCGATGATCGGGCCGATCACGATCCCGGCGAGGCCGAACGCGGCGAGGCCGCCGAGCGTCGAGAGCAGGATCAGATAATCCGGCATCCGCGTGTCGCGGCCGACGAGTATCGGCCGCAGCAGGTTGTCGACGAGGCCGATCACGAGCACGCCGACGAGCACGAGCACGATGCCGCTTACGATCTGGCCGTTCACGAACAGATAGATCGCGGCGGGCACCCAGACGAGCGCCGGGCCGACCGCCGGCAGGATGCTCAACAACGTCATCACGACGCCCCAGAGCACGGCGCCGCCGATGCCGAGCAACGCGAACGTGACGCCGCCGATCGTGCCCTGCGCGATGCCGACGACGAGCGTGCCCTTGATCGTGGCGCGCGAGACCTCCGCGAAGCGCTCGAGCAGGTGCCGCTCGCGCTCGTCGCCGAGCGGCAGCGCGCGGACGAGGCCGTCCAGCAGCCGCGAGCCGTCGCGCAGGAAGAAGAAGAGCAGATAGAGCATCAAGAAGAAGAACACCGTGATCCGTAACGTGTCTTGGCCGATCGCGAGCGCGCGCGCGGCGATCAGCCGCGACAGCTGGCCGGCCGCGGCCGACAGCTGGCTCTCGAGCTCGGCAGGATCGAGGCCGAGCGACTCCAGCCCGTTCGTGACGAGCGGCAGCCGCGCTTCGAATGCGCGGTAGACGTCCTGCACGCCGAGATTGCCGGTGCCGATCCGCTCGACGACCGGGGCCGCCTCCCGCGTCACGGCGGCGCCGAGGCCGATCAGCGGCAGGATCACGATCACGACGACGAGCAGCACGCTCGTGGCGGCGGCGAGCGATGCGCGCCCCTTCAGCGCGTCGACGACCCGCTCGTGCAGCGGATAGACGACGATGCCGAGCGCGATCGCCCAGAAGATCGGCTGGAGGAAGCCGCGAATCAGCCAGAGGAACGTCAGAGTGACGAGGAAGAGCAGTGCGAAGAAGAAGCCGCGCTGCACGTTGCCAGCCGCCATGTTCGATTCCCCCCGACGCTCGCTCATAGCTACAGATAGAGCGCCGGCAGCGCGATCGAGAGCGCGATCCAGAGGATGATCTGGAGCGGTATGCCGACGCGGAAGAAATCCGCGAACTTGTAGCCGCCGGCCGTGAAGACGAGCAGATTCGTCTGGTAGCCGATCGGCGTCATGTAGCTCATGTTCGAGCCGAATAGCACGGCGAGCACGAACGGGGTCGCCGGCAGGCCGAGCTGCTCGGCGACGCTGATCGCGATCGGGGTCGCGATGACGGCGACCGCGTTGTTCGTGACGACCTCCGTCAGGAGCGCCGTCACGAGGAGCAGGCTGCTCAGGATCACCGCCGGCGGCAGCGTGTCGGTCGCCGAGACGAAGCTGATCGCGATGAAATCGGCCGCGCCCGTGTAGGCGAGCGCGGTGCCGAGCGCGAGCGCCGTGACGATCACGAGGGCGAGGCGGGTGTCGATCGCGCTCCACGCCTCGTCCCAGGCGACGACGCGGCCGACGAGCATCAGCCCGACGCCGCAGAGCGCGCTGACGATGATCGGCACCCACCCGAACGCCGCCGCCGCGACGACGCCGATCAGGATCGCGATCGCGAGCGGCGCCTTCGCCGTGCGCGGCACCTGGATCGTCCGATCGAGGATCAGCAGGTGCTCGGTGTCGCGCAGCTTCTGGATGTCCTGCTTGCGGCCCTGCATCAGCAGCACGTCGCCGGTCTCGAGCACCGGATCGCCCGCGTCCGCGATTGCGGTCATCCCGGCGCGGTCGTGCTGCTGTAGGCCGACCGGGAAGAGCCGCCCGAGGGTTGCGCTCCGCACCTCGCTCAGGCGCTTGCGGTGCAGCGGCGAGGCCTGCGTCACGACGATCTCGACCAGGCGCTGATCCGGCGTCCGGAGCAGATCCGATTCCTCGAACCCGCCGCCGAACGTGTCCTGGATCCGCTTGATCGCCTCCGGCGTGCCGCGGATGTAGAGCCTGTCGTTCGGCCGGAGCGTGAGCGAGGGCAGCCGCACGAGGTCGAGCCCGCCGCGCTGCACGCGCTCGATGCGCAGCTCCCGCTCCATCAGCCGCATCACGTCCGCGAGCGTCTGGCCGGCGATCGGGCTGCCGTCGCTGACCTCGACGACGGATTGGAAGATCCGCGGGGACGAGCCCGCGAGCGGCGAGGAACGGTCCGGCAGGAGCCGCGGCGCGACCGCCCACAGGAACAGGATGCCGACGCCGGCCGCGATCAGCGCCGGCACGACGAAATCGAACATCTCGAACCGCGGGCCGCCGCGCTGCGCGGAGACGGAGACGACGAGCAGGTTCGTCGACGTGCCGATCGTCGTCGCCATCCCGCCGATGATCGTCGCGAAGCCGACCGGCATCAGCAACCTCGACGGCGCGATGCCGATCCGGTGGGCGACGCCGACCAGGATCGGCAGCAGCATCACGACGATCGGCGTGTTGTTCGCGAACGCGCTGATGAACGCGGCGGCGAGGAGGCTCGCGAGCAGCGCGAGCGCGGGCTTGAAGAGCCAGAGCCGCGCGAGCACGCGGCCGATCGGCCGCAGCGCGCCGCTCACCTCGATGCCTTTCGCGACGATCAGCAGCAGGCAGATCGTGATCAGCGCCTCGTTGCCGAAGTGACGCATCAGGTCCGTGCCGCGGAGCTCCAGGCTGCCGCGCTCGGTCGGGCTGCGGTACGGGTACGCCTCGAAGCCGATCACGAGGATCAGCAGGATCGCGATGCACGAGTACTCGATCGGCACCCGCTCGCGCGTGAAGAGCAGCAGCGCGCCGAAGGTGACTAGCAGCGTCGCGAGCCCTTGCGGTTCAAGCTCCATGCGGTCGGCACACCACCGTCAGAAGTAGAGGAAGGATAGCGAAGCGGAGAGCACGAGCCACATCAGGATCAAGAGCGGCGCGCCGACGCGGAAGAAGTCGGTGAACTTGTAGCCGCCGGCGGTGAAGACGATCAGGTTCGTCTGATAGCCGATCGGCGTGATGAATCCGACGTTCGCACCGAACAGCACCGCAAGCACGAACGGCATGGCGGGCACGCCGAGCTGCTCGGCGATACCGATGCCGATCGGCGTGAAGATCACCGCGACGGCGTTGTTGCTGATGAACTCGTTCAGCAGCCCGAGAAGCAGCAGAAAGAGCGCCAGGATCACGGCCGGGGACAAGCCCTCCGCGGCATTCACGAACCGCGCCGCGATCCACTCCGTCGCGCCGGTCCCCGACAGCATCGTGCCGAGCGCGAGGCTCGTTACGATCAGCAGCACGAGGCGCGTGTCGATCGCGCCCCAGGCCTCGTCCCAGTGCAGGCACCGGGTCGCGAGCATCAGCACGACGCCCGCGAGCGCGCTTGCGAGGATCGGCAGGATGCCGAGCGCGGCCGTCAGCACGACGCCGGCCAGGATCAGCACGGCGTAGGGTGCGGCCGCCGTCCGGGGCACGCTGATGCTGCGGTCGAGGAGCAGCACGTTGTGCGAGTCCTTCAGCTGCTGCACGTCGCGCACGTGCCCCTCCATCAGCAGCACGTCGCCGACGGACAGCACCGGGTCGCCCGCCTCGTCGATCGGGATCATGTCGCGCGGGCCGGGCTTCTGCAGCGCGACCGGCTGCAGGTCGCCGAGGAGCTCGCCGCGAAGCTCGCTCAGCCGCTTGCCGGCGAGCGGCGATGCGCGCGTGACGACGATTTCGACGAGCCGCTGGTCGCGCCCGCGGCGCGGCTCTCCGGCGAAGTTGCCGCCGGCCGAGTCCTGAATGCGCTTGATCGCGTCGACCGGCCCGCGCACGTGCAGCTTGTCGCCCGGGCGCAGCGTGAGCGACGGCAGCCGCACGAGCTCGAGCCCGCCCCGCTGCACGCGCTCGAGCCGGGCAGGGCCCTCGAACAGCGGCATCAGCTCGGCAAGCGGCTCGCCCGCGTAGCGGCTGTCGTCGTTGATCTCGATGACGGCGGAGAAGATGCGAGGCGCGGCATCCGCGAGCGGCGATTGCCGGTCCGGCAGCCAGTGCGGAGCGACCGCCCACAGATACAGGATGCCGACGAGCGCGCCGAGCCCGGCCGGCACGACGAAGTCGAACATCGCGATCGGCTCGATCCCGTAGCTCGCGGCGACACCGACGACGAGCAGATTCGTGGACGAGCCGATCGTCGTCGTCATGCCGCCGAGCGTCGTCGCGAAGCAGAACGGCATCAGCACCCGCGACGGCGAAAAGCCGACCCGGTGCGCGACGCCGACCAGCATCGGCAGAAGCATCACGACGATCGGCGTGTTGTTCACGAAGGCGCTCAAAGCGGCCGTCACGAGCAGCGTGAACAAGAGCGCGAACGGCCGGCTCCAGAGCCAGAGGCGCGCGAGCAGCCGGCCGAGCGGCTGGAGCGCGCCGCTGACCTCGACGCCCTTCGCGAGCACGAGCAGCAGGCAGATCGTGATCAATGCCTCGTTGCTGAACCCGAGCAGGAAATCGGCCCCGGTCAGCGTGACGTCGTCGACCTCGAGCGGCTCGAACGGCTCCGGCGCCGGCTCTTGCCTGCGCCGATACGGAAAGAGCTCGAAGCCGAGCACCATCGCGATCAGCACGGCGACCGCGGAGTACTCGAGCGGGATCCGCTCGCGGGTGAACAGGAAGAGCGCGCCAGCCGTCAGGAGGATGGCGGCCAGCCCGTGGGGCTCAAGCGGCACTCAGGCGTCGCTCCTTCTTCTCTTTTTCCACCAATCGAGCCGCTCGGCGAGCGTCTTCTCGAAGCCGGCGCCCGTCGGCCGGTACCATTCGACGCCGCGCAGCGCTTCGGGCAGATACTCCTGCCCGGCCGCATGGCCCCCTTCGGCGTGATCGTACCGGTAACCCTTGCCGTAGCCGAGCCCTTTCAGCAAGCGGGTAGGAGCGTTGCGGATGTGGAGGGGCACGGGCTCGGCCGGGTGCTCGCGGGCGGCCGCTTGCGCCTCTCCCCAGGCGGCGTACGCGGCGTTCGATTTCGGCGCGGTCGCGCAGTAGATCAGGGCCTCGACGAGCGCGAGCTCGCCCTCCGGCGAGCCCAAGAAGTGGTAAGCGTCCTTCGCGGCGAGCGAAATCGTCAGCGCGCGCGGATCGGCGAGCCCGATGTCCTCGACCGCCATCCGCACGATGCGCCGCGCGATGTAGAGCGGGTCCTCGCCGCCGTCGATCATCCGCGCGAACCAGTAGAGCGCGCCTTCGACGTCGCTGCCGCGCACCGCCTTGTGCAGCGCCGAGATCAAGTTGTAGTGCTGCTCGCCGCTCTTGTCGTAGAACGCGACGCGCCGCTCGAGCACGCTCTGCACGAGCTCGGCCGTGACGTCGACGTGCTCCGGCTCCGCGGCTGCGGTCACGTGATCCCAGACGGCCTCGGTCGCGTTCAGCGCACGGCGCGCGTCGCCGTCGGCGTGCCGGGCGATCAGCTCGAGCGCGTCGTCGCTCGGCGTTACCGCCTGCCCCGACTCCTCGGCCAAGCGCGCGAACGCCCGCTCGACGATCGTGCGGATCGCGGCGGCCCCGAGCGGCTCGAGCACGAACACGCGCAGCCGCGACAGGAGCGCCGAGTTCAGCTCGAACGACGGGTTCTCGGTCGTCGCGCCGATCAGCGTGATCACGCCCGCCTCGACGGACGGCAGGAACGCGTCCTGTTGCGCCTTGTTGAAGCGGTGGATCTCGTCGCAGAACAGGATCGTGCCGCGGCCTTCGCGCTCGCGCCGCTCGCGCGCCGCCGCGATGATCTCGCGCACGCGCGGCACGCCTTCGGTGACCGCGCTGAAGATCTCGAACGCCTTGTCCGTGTGCTCCGCGATCAGCCGCGCGAGCGTCGTCTTGCCGCAGCCGGGCGGTCCCCAGAAAACCAGACTCCCGATCGAGCCGCGCTCGATCGCCGCGCGGAGCGGCTTTCCGGGCCCGAGCAGGTGCTCCTGGCCGACGAGCTCCTCGAGCCGCCGGGGCCGCATCCGCTCGGCCAGTGGCGCCGGGCTCCCCCCGTCGAAGAGCGGCAGCTCCTCGGTCACGCCCCCGCCTTCCATACCGTGCGCATGCCGGCATTTTAAACGGAGCGTCGGTGTTACACTCGGCCGATGATTCGCCGAACGACGATCGCCGCAATCGGGCGCCGCGCCCTGGTCGCGGTGGCGGCGGCCGCGCTCTACGCGGTCGCCATGGGTGCCGGTGCGCAGGAGGTGCGGGAAACGCGCAAGCCTTCGCTGCACGGCAAGCATTGGGTCGCGATCGCCGGCAAGCCGCTCGCGGCAAGCGCCGGTGCGTTGATGTTCGCCCGCGGCGGCAACGCGGTCGACGCCGCGTGCGCGATGCTCGCAGCTTCCGCGACGATGTGGGACACGCTCGGCTGGGGCGGCGAGACGCAGGCGTTGATTCACGATCCGCGCACCGGCGAGGTGAAGGGGATCAACGCGCTCGGCGTCGCGCCGACCGGCGCGACACCGGAGTTCTTCCGCTCGCGAGGCCTCGCGCAGCCGCCCGAGTACGGGCCGCTCGCGGCCGTCACGCCCGGCACGCCCGGCGGGCTGATGGTCATGCTCGCGGAGTTCGGCACGATGAGCCTCGCGGACGTGCTCGCGCCGGCGATCGACATGGCCAACGGCTATCCGATCGAGCAATCGCAGAGCGTCAACATCCAGGCGAACAAGGACGTTATCGCGGCGTGGCCGGACTCGCGCCGCGTGCTGCTGCCGCATTTCGACGCGAAGCGGCCCGAGGGCTGGGCGGCACCGCGGCCGGGCGAGCTGTTCCGCCAGCCCGAGCTCGCCGCGACGCTCGAGAAGCTCGTCGCCGCCGAGCGCGAGGCACTCGAGCGCGGCCTCGATCGGAAGGCCGCGATCATGGCGGCGTACGACCGCTTCTATCGGGGCGACATCGCGCGCGAGATCGCCCGCGCGACGCAAGCCGCGGGCGGCCTGATCACGGAGGAGGACCTCGACCGCTGGCAGGTGTACGTCGAGGAGCCCGCGATGACCACCTACAAGGGCATCGAGGTCTACAAGCTGACGCACTGGGTGCAGGGCCCGGCGATGCTCCAGGCGCTGAACATCCTCGAGCCGCTCGACCTGCGCGGCATGGGCTACAACAGCGCTCGTTACATCCACGCGCTCTACCAGGCGATGAATCTCGCGTTCGCCGATCGGGACTTTTACTACGGCGACCCGTACGTCCCGCCCGCCGAGCCGATCCGAGGGCTCTTGTCGAAGGAGTATGCGCGCGAGCGGCGCGAGACGATCGATTGGCGCCGCAACAATCCCGCCGTGCGGCCGGGGGACCCGTATCCGTTCCAGGGCGAGCAGAATCCGTACGCCGAGCTTCTCGAGCGCTGGCGGCCGCGGCTCGAGCGCGGCTCGCCGAACGAGCGCGCGTCGCTGATGAGCCACGACGAGGCGTTTCGTGCCGGGACCACGTCGATCCAGGCGGCCGATGCGGATGGGTGGGTCGTGTCGATGACGCCGAGCGGCGGCTGGATCCCGGCGTTCATCGCCGGGAACACCGGCATCGGCCTGTCGCAGCGGATGCAGAGCTTCGTGATGGACCCGGAGCACAATCCGTTCAACGTGCTCGAGCCCGGCAAGCGGCCGCGAGCGACGTTGTCGCCGAGCCTCGCGATGCTCGAGGGCAAGCCGTTCCTGTCGTTCGCCGTCCAGGGCGGCGACAGCCAGGAGCAGAACCTCCTCCAGTTCTTCCTGAACGTCGTCGAGTTCGGGATGAACCCGCAACAGGCGGCGGAAGCGGCCAACATCAACAGCTATCAGATGCACAGCTCCTTCGGCACGCAGACGACGGAGCCGGGCCGTCTGGTCGTCCGCGCCGACACGCCCGGATGGGTGCGCGCGGAGCTCGCGTCGATGGGCTATCGCGTGGAGGTCTGGGAACGGACCTCCGGTCCGATCAACGCGATCCTGATCGATTCCGCGCAGGGAACGCTCTGGGGCGGCTCGAGCGATTACGGCGAAGACTACGGCATCGCCTGGTGAGAGCATCCTTTCGGTACAATGCCGGCGCCCGCGCGAGGCGGACGACGCGATAGCCGGCGCCCCGCGAGCGACATGGCGGAATTGCAGCGCCTCCGGCCGCGTTCAGCGGTATGCGGAGTGCGGTGGGGGTAATCGATGGCGTTTTTGACCTGGCTGCAGGAGAGCTGGCTCGGCGTGCTCGTCGCCGAGTCGCTCTGGGGCTATCCGCTGCTCGAGACGCTGCACGCGCTCGGGATGGCGCTGTTCATAGGCTCCATCGGCCTGATCAACCTGCGCGTTCTCGGCTACAAGCCGGAGCTGCCGCTCCTCGGCACGCGGGAGCTCCTGCCGCTCGCGTGGCTAGGGTTCACGATCAACGCGATCAGCGGCATCGCGCTCTTCACTTCGGACGCGGTTTACTTCTTTAGCAGCTACACGTTCCGGATCAAGATGCTGCTGATCCTGCTCGGCGGCATCAATGCGGCGCTGCTCGGCGCCCGCGTTTTCCGCGAGGCGCAGGCGACGGGCCCCGGCGGCGGCGCGCCGGGGGCGAAGTGGATCGCCGCGAGCTCGCTCGTGTTCTGGCTCGGCGCGATCGTCGCCGGCCGCCTGATCGCCTATACGCCCTGAGCCGACAGGAGAGCACGACGTGACGGATTTCTTCCTTTGGCTCGAGGCGACACCGATTGCGGACGCGATTCGCACGTCCGTGTGGTTGTACCCGGCGATCGAGACCTCGCACTACATCGGGCTCGCGATGCTCGTCGGTGCGATCATGCTGATCGACCTGCGCGTGCTCGGGTTCGCCCGAACGCTGCCGATGAGGTCGATGATCGGATTGCTGCCGTGGGTGTGGGCGGGGTTCATCATCAACGTGACGAGCGGCTCGCTGCTCTTCATTTACGGTGCGAGCAACTTCGGCACGAGCGGCGCGTTCCAGCTGAAGATGGTCTTGATGGTGCTCGCCGGCCTGAACGCCGGCGCGTTCGAGCTCGTGACCCGCAAGGACGGCGGGCAGTGGGTCGAGGCCGGCCGGCCGCCGCCGGCGGCGAAGGTGTTCGCGACGCTGTCGTTGGCGCTCTGGGTATCCGTCGTGACGACCGGCCGCTGGATGGCGTATATCTGACGCACGAGCTGCCGGCGGCGGGGCGGATTCGCGCCGACCGGCAGCGGCAACCGCGAGAGCGTACCGAGATGAGCGGCACGCGCGACGGCACCACGAGCGAGGCCGGCAGCGGAGCGCGGCGGCCCCGCTACGTCTCGCACGACGGCTTCCTGATGCCGATGGGCTTCCCTGTCGAGGGATTCGAGTCCGGGCTCCGTTACCGTCCCGCGCCGGACGACGTCTTCGTCGCGAGCTATCCGAAATGCGGCACGACGTGGACGCAATACCTGCTCTATCTGCTGCTACACGGGGGCGAGCCGCTCGCGAGCGATGGGAAGCTCGAGCACGCGTCGCCGCACCTGGAGGAGGTCGGCCGCGAGGCCGTCGCGGCCTTGCCGTCGCCGCGGCTGATAAAAACCCACTTGCCGCGCCGGCTGACGCCCTGGCATCCGCGGGCGAGATACGTCTACGTCGCCCGCAACCCGTTCGACTGTGCCGTTTCGTTCTATCACCACACGCGGGGTTTCGTTCGCCACTACGATTTCGCCGAAGGCACGTTCGACGAGTTCTTCGAGTGCTTCCTCGCGGGCGAGGTCGATTTCGGCGATTACTTCGCCAACCTGTTGCCGTGGCACGCGGAGCGCCGCGAGGCGAACGTGCTCTTCGTGCTCTACGAGGAGCTGCATCGCGACCTGCGGGCCGCGGCGCTGCGGATCGGCACATTCGTCGGCGGCGCAGCCGCCGAGGCGTGCAGCGACGACCGGGTGCTCGCGCGGGTGCTCGAGGCCGCGAGCTTCGCCAGCATGAGCCGCGATCAGTCCCGCTGGTCGAGCGCACGGCCGGCCGGAATGCCGCCGTTCCTGCGCAAGGGCACGGTCGGCGACTGGCGGAGCACGTTCTCCCCCCGCCAGACCGCACGGCTGCTCGCGCGCTTCGACGCGGCGACGGCCGGCGGGGACGCCGCAGGGCTGTGGCCGGATATCATTGCGGACGCGCGCGCTTACGCGGCCGGCGCGTGAGACGCCGGTAAGGAGGGAACGACGATGAACGAAGCGCAGGAACGGGAGCTCGAAGCGGCAGTGCTGCGCCGGCTGCTCGCCCACCTCGACGAGCACAAGGAGGTGCAGAACATCGAGCTGATGATCCTCGCCGGGTTCTGCCGCAACTGTCTCGCGAAGTGGCTCGTCGAGGAGGCGCAGGCGCGCGGCGTCGAGGCGGATCTCGACTGGGCGCGCCAAAAGGTCTACGGAATGCCGTACGACGAGTGGAAGCGCCGGTACCAGCCGCCCGCGACGCCCGAGCAGCTCGAACGCTTCGAAGCCGCGCAGAAAGCCCGCGCGTAGCGGCAGAGTCAGTAGCGGCGGTCGACGGCGAAGCGGGCGAGGGCGGCCAAGCCGTCGCGGTACTTCGACTGCGGCAGGGCGGACAGCGCGGCGATGGCGGCCTCCGCCTCGGCCCGCGCCCGCTCCTCGGTGTAGCGCAGGCCGCCGGTGCTCTCGATCGCGAGCTGGATCGACGTCAGGTTCTGTGTGCCGCCTGTCTGGATCGCCTCGCGGATCATGTGCCGCTCGGCCGCGCTGCCGTGCGCCATCGCATAGATCAGCGGCAGCGTCGGCTTCCCTTCCGCGAGATCGTCGCCGATGTTCTTGCCGAGCTCCTCGGCCGTCGCGCCGTAATCGAGCGCGTCGTCGATCAGCTGGAACGCCTGGCCGAGGTGGCGGCCGTAGCT
>CAYWGQ010000028.1:0-27493 GCA_964457725.1 uncultured Gammaproteobacteria bacterium | reverse complement strand
AGAGCGGCAGCGCGCCCGCATAGTGCTCGAGCAGCACGCCGATGAAGCGCTCGAGCGAGCCGAAGATCGCGCGGTGCAGCAGCACCGGCGTATGCCGCTCGCCGTCCTCGCCGATATACGTCGCGCCGAGTCGGCCGGGCAGGTTCAGATCGACCTGCAGCGTGCCGCATTGCCAGTCGCGGCCGATCGCATCGCGCAGGACGAACTCGATCTTCGGCCCGTAGAACGCGCCTTCGCCCTTGTTGTAGCCGTACTCGAGGCCGAGCGACTCCATCGCCGCGAGCAGCGCCTGCTCGGCGCGGTCCCAGACTGCGTCGTCGCCGACGCGCTTCGGCGGTCGATCGGCGAACTTGATCGTCACGTCCTCGAAGCCGAGCTCGCGGTAGATCGACAGGAGCAGGTTGCAGACGGCGCCGGTCTCCGAGGTGATCTGCTCCTCGGTGCAGAAGATGTGCGCGTCGTCCTGCGTGAACGCACGCACGCGCATCAGACCGTGCAGCGCACCCGAGGGCTCGTAGCGGTGCACCTTGCCGAACTCGCAGAGCCTGAGCGGCAAGTCGCGATAGCTTCGGAGCTCGCTCTTGAAGATCTGCACGTGGCCGGGGCAGTTCATCGGCTTGATCGCCCAGACCCGCTCGTCCTCGGTGCGGCTCGTGAACATGTTCTCGCCGAAGCTCTCCCAGTGCCCGGACGCTTCCCATAGGGAGCGGTCCATCAGCTCCGGCGTGTTCACCTCGCGGAAGCCGGCTGCGAGCTGCCGCTCCCGCATGTACTCGACGAGGGTGCGGAACAGCGTCCACCCCTTTTCGTGCCAGAACACCGCGCCGACCGCTTCCTCCTGGAAGTGGAAGAGATCCATCTGGCGGCCGAGCTTGCGGTGATCGCGCCGCTCGGCTTCCGCGAGGCGGTCGAGGTACGCCTTCAGCGACTTCTCGTCCGCCCACGCCGTGCCGTAGATGCGCTGCAGCATCTCGTTGCGCGAGTCGCCGCGCCAGTAGGCGCCCGCGAGCTTCGTCAGCTTGAAGCCCTGACCGAGCCGGCCGGTCGACGGCAGGTGGGGGCCGCGGCAGAGGTCGATGAAGTTGCCCTGGCGGTAGAGCGTGATCTCCTCGCCCTCGGGGATGCTCGCGATGATCTCGGCCTTGTAGTGCTCGCCTTGCTCGCGGAAGAACGCGATCGCCGCGTCGCGCGACCACACCTCGCGGACGACCGGCTCGTCCCGCGCGACGATCTCGCGCATCCGCGCCTCGATCCGCTCGAGATCCTCCGGCGTGAAGGGCTCGGCGCGCGCGAAATCGTAGTAGAAGCCGTTCTCGATCGCCGGCCCGATCGTCACCTGCGTCTCGGGATAGAGCTCCTTCACCGCCTCGGCCATCACGTGGGCCGCGTCGTGACGGAGCAGCTCGAGCCCTTCCGGCGACTCCCGCGTGACGATTTCGACGGTCGCGTCGTGCGTGATCGGCGCGGTCAGGTCGCGGAGCCGCCCGTCGACGCGGATCGCGACGGCCGCCTTGGCGAGCCGCGCGCCGATCGCGCTCGCGATCGCGAGCCCGTCGACGGGATCGGGAAAGGACCGCACGGAGCCGTCTGGTAGAGTGATGTTCGGCATAGCAGGCGAATGTCGGCGTGTAGCGCGCGATTGTACGCCATCGACGCGCGGCGGAGCCTCGGAGGAGGGAGGCGATGGGCGGCTCGAAGCTCGAGATTCACATGTTTCCGTGTCTCGACGACAACTACGGCTATCTGCTGCACGACGCGGAGACCGGCGTGACGGCGGCGGTCGACACGCCGGACGCGGGCGCGATCTCGCGCGCGCTCGCGGAGCGGGGCTGGCGGCTGACGCACATCCTGAATACCCACCACCATGCGGATCACGCCGGAGGGAACCTGCACCTGAAGGCCGCGACCGGTTGCCGGATCGTCGGCCCGCGGGCCGACGCGGCCCGGATTCCGGGAATCGACGTCGAGGTCGGCGACGGCGACGTTTTCGAACTCGGTAGCCACCGCGTCGAGGTCTACGACACGCCCGGGCACACGCGCGGCCACATCGTCTACCGGTTCCCGGAGCAGAACGCCGCGTTCGTCGGCGACACGCTGTTCGCGATGGGCTGCGGGAGGCTCTTCGAAGGCACGCCGGAGCAGATGTGGCGGTCGCTGCGGAAGATTCTCGCATGGCCGGACGACACGCGGCTCTACTGTGCGCACGAGTACACGGCCGCGAACGCGCGCTTCGCGCTCACGGTCGAGCCGGGCAACGAAGCGCTCGCGGCGCGCGCCCGCGAGGTCGAGCGGCTCCGCGCGGCGGGCCGGCCGACGATCCCGACGACCGTTGCGGAGGAGAAGGCGACGAACCCGTTCTTGCGGCCGGACAGCGCGGACCTGCGGCGGACGCTGGGGATGCCGGACGCGGACGACGTCGAGGTGTTCGCGCGGACGCGCGCGATGAAGGACAGGTTTTAGGCGAAGAGTTGCGGCTGGACAGCCGCCTCGCCCGGTCGGAGCGGCTGTCCAGCCGCGACAGCCGCCGCGCCGAACGAAGCGGCAGTCGCGGCAAGACTGCCGCTCCTAACGACTCCTAGCCGGTCGGGCGGAGGTGCGCGGTGCGGGCCTGCATCATGCAGCCGGCGCCCCGCTCCGAGACGTGCGCGATCACCGCCTTGCGCCGGTGCAGCCGCACGGTGTCGCCGAGGTTCACGGCGAACACGAGATTCACGACGGTGCCCGGAGGCAGGCGGAGCGACTTGATCTCGAGGAACACGCCCATCGCGGATAGATTCCGCGCTCGGCACCGGTGCATCTTGCCGCCCGGCACCGACAGGTACACGGTCGTCGACACCCGGTTTCGCTCCAGCAACCGCCGTTCCATTCGCCGGCCCCTTGTCGTTATTCGTGACTGGAAGCTCAAGGATGCCGCGGCGTCGGCCAAAAGCAAGCTGCGGCGCGGATGCGCCGAGCCGTGCCGAGAGGGGACCGAACCGCCGACCCGTGCGCGCTCGATTATGTCGAGAAGCGGCCGCGCGCCGCGGGGTCATGCCGAGCCGAGCGTCCGGCTGCGCTCGGCGAGCGGCTTGCGGCCGTCGGCGCCGTAAGAGTGTCCCGGGCCGCCGGCGAGCGCCGCGAGGGCCATCTCGATCCCGGCGCGGCGCGCGCCGAGCAACGCCCCGTTGCGGCGATTGTGCTCGCGGCAGCGGCCGAGCAGCGCGAGAAGCTCCGTCCACCCGTTGCCGCTCCCGACCGCGTCGCGGACGGTCTCGGTCAGCGCGAGGCGTTCTCTTTCGAGCGCCTCGAGCGCGCGGGCCAGCCCGTCCTTCTCGGCGACGGCTTCCTCGAGCCCTTCGTGCCGAGGGTCGGCGAGCGCCTGCGCCTCGCGCTCGAGCGCGGCGAGCATCGCCCGGGCGCAGTCGAGCTGCGCGTCGAGGACTTCTGCGAGCCGACCGGCGCTCATCGCGTCAGCGGCCGAGCTCGCGCTCGAGCTGCAGCAGCTTCGCGGCGACCGTCTCCGGATCGACCCGGTAGGTCCCGGAGGCGATCGCGTCCTTCAGCGCGGCGACCCGGCCCGCGTCGACGGCCGGCAGCCCGCGGATCGCCTCCTCGAGCTTGCCGAGCAGGCGCGCGGACGGCGTCAGGTTGACCGTCTCGCGGTCGCCTCGCTCGTCGCGCCGGCCGAGGGCCGGTGCCTCCGCGGCCGGCTTCGCGCTCTCCGTCCGCCGGGTTCCGGGCGCGTCGATCGAGCGCATGCCCACACCGTTGATCTTTTCCGTCATGACCGTCTCCGCGCGCCTCGCGGCGCGACGTCTCGTCTCCTATCGGCCCGCCACCGAGAAACTTTAGGGGCAGCCCCGATTCCCGGGCGACCCTTTACGAGCCGACCCGCACCTCGCCCGTCCGGCTCACCGTGCCTTCGACGATGCGCCCCGAGGCGGTTCGCACCCGGACCCGCTCGTTCGCTCCGGCCGACTCGAGCGCGATCCCTTGCCCGCGAACGAGCACGGCTCCGCCCGCCGACACCAGCGTCACGAGCGCGCCCCGCTCGACCAGTGTCGCCCGCTCGAGCGCCCCGGGGACGAGCACCGCCCCAGCGGGGATCGTGCGGCGCACGGCCGAGCCGACCGCGTCCTCTGGCCTGAGCACGTACTCGTGCGGCAACGTCGCCGACGAGCGCGGCTCGACCGCGAGATCTGCCGCCTCGAGCACCTCGCCGCGCTGGACGCCGCGGCGGAGCACGACGACCGGCACCGTGTTGACGGCGCGCACCGGGACGAACAGCCGCCACGGCTGCGGACCCGTGCAGGCGACGGCGACCGTGCCGCGCCCGTTCGCGAACGGCCGCTCGAGCGCGGTGTCGAGGGGGCCGGCGCAGGCCGGAAGCCGCAGCCGCTCGTCGACGCCGACCGTATCGATCGCCGCGGGATCGCTGCTGCCGATCGCGCGCAGCGCCGCCGCCGCGGCCGCGCCGCGGATGTCGTCGACGGAGTGCCACTCCGCCGCCGCGGCGAGCGAGACCGTCAAAGTTCCGGCTGCAAGCGTCAATAAACCGGCCTTGCGGCACCGTGCCGCAGCGGCCACGAGCCGCGCTCTACCAAGCGCCATCGCTACTTTTCCCACCGCGCGAGCCGCGCGCCCGAACGGCAGGTGCAAGACGTGTGCCACGCTTCCGGCCGCGAAAACGCCGATAGAGCGGCAACGTTTCGCCGCCGCTCCGCCGTTCGGGCGGCAAGCCTTTGCCGCCGGCGCTTGCCGAGCGAATGCAAAGGTCCTGATTCGCAAAGAGTTTCGTCGGTGGCACGGTTGTTGCTCGAGGGGGCGCAGGACGACAGAGGGCCGCAGATGGACTCGATTCTCGGAATACACGAAGCAGCGCTCGCGTTTCGCGCGCGGCGAATGGAGGTGCTCGCGACGAATCTCGCGAACGCCGACACGCCGCGGTTCAAGGCGCGCGACGTCGAGTTCGCGGACGTGCTCCGCAACACCGGGCTCAAGCCGCGCCTCGAGGTCACCGCGCGCGGCCACATCGGCGCGACGGACGACCCCAGGACCGGACCGCTCCTCTACAGGATGCCGTACCAGCCGGCCGCGGACGGCAACACGGTCGAAGCCGAGCAGGAGCTCGCGCGCTTCGCCGAGAACGCGGTCGCGTATCAGGCGACGCTGCGCTTCATCGGCGGGCGCATCGCGACGCTGCGGATGGCGATTACCGGGAGCCGGGCGTGAGCGCGTTCGGTCCGTTCGAGATCGCAGGCTCGGCGCTCGCCGCGCAGTCGCTGCGCTTGAACCTGACGGCGAGCAACCTCGCGAACATGGAGAACGTCGCCGGCGATCCGGCCGACGTGTATCGCGCGCGGCACGCGGTGTTCTCCGCGGCGCCCTCGACCTTCGCAAGCGCGCTCGCCGGCGTGCGCGTGCTCGGCGTGATCGAGAGCAACCGGCCGCCGGTCGAGCGGCACGACCCCGGCCATCCGCAGGCGAACGAGGACGGCATGGTCTACGCGGCGAACGTAAACCCGCTCGAGGAGATGGCCAACATGATCTCCGCGTCGCGCTCGTATCAGCACAACCTCGAGGTCGTGAACACGGCGAAGCAGCTTCTGCTCCGCACGCTCTCGCTCGGCCAGGTGTAGGAGGACGGCAATGACGACACCGGTAGGAAGCCGCAGCGAGTACGACGCGCTCGGGCTCGGCACGGTCCCCGAGCCGAAGCGCACGTCGCTCGGCCAGGAGGAGTTCCTGAGCCTGATGACGACGCAGCTGAAGAACCAGGATCCGTTCAAGCCGCTCGAGAGCGGCGAGTTCCTCGGTCAGCTCGCGCAGTTCGGCACCGTCAACGGGCTCGCGGAGCTGAAGACGTCGTTCGCCGATCTCGCGGGCTCGCTCGTTCCGAGCCAGAAGCTCGCGGCCGCGGATCTGCTCGGCCGGACGGTTCTCGCGACCGGCGAGCAGCTCTACCTCGACGCCGACGGCACGGCGCGCGGCGCGATCGAGGTGCCGCAGGCGACCGAGAACGTGCGCCTGCAGATCCGCGATGCCGCGGGCACGCTCGTGCGCGAGCTCGGGCTCGGCGGTGCGGAGCCGGGACTCGTTCGCTTCGAGTGGGACGGCATGACGGACGACGGTACGCGTGCGGAGGCGGGCCGCTACGAGATCTCGGCTCAGTACTTCGACGGCAAGGAGATGCGCGGCGCGGTCACGTTCGTCGGCGCGCCCGTCGAGAGCGTGCGCTTCGGCGCGCGCGGCATTTCCCTTTCGCTCGGCGGCGTCGGTGAGGTGCCGTTCGCCGCGGTGCAGGAAATCGGTTGACGCTACAGGAGTAATCCATGCCTTTCAGAGTTGCATTGAGCGGTCTGAACGCCGCCTCGTCGGACCTGAACGTCACGGCGAACAACATCGCAAACGCGAACACGATCGGCTTCAAGGCGTCTCGCGCGGAGTTCGCCGACGTCTTCGCGGTCGGCGCGCAGGCGATCGGCAACGGCACGCGGCTGTCCGCCGTGAGCCAGGAGTTCTCGCAGGGCGGCATCGACTTCACCGACCGCGCGCTCGATCTCGCGATCAGCGGCGAGGGCTTCTTCACGATGAGCGACGACGGTGTCATCACGTACACCCGCGTAGGCGCATTCAGCGTCGACCGCGAGGGTTACGTCGTGAACAGCCAGGGCGCGCGCCTGCAGATCTTCCCGACCGCGAACAACGGCACGTTCAACACCGGGACGCTGCAGGACCTGCGGCTCGCGACGACCGACTCCTCGCCGCGCGGAACGGAGAGCGCGCAGTTCGGCATCAATCTGCCGGCGAACGCGAGCCCGCCGCCGGCGGCGCCGTTCGATCCGAACAACGCGCAGTCGTTCAACCACTCGACGGCGATCACGATCTACGACTCCCTCGGCGCGACCCATACCGCGACGGTCTACTTCGTGAAGGACGCGGCTCCGAACACCTGGAACGCGCATTTCTACGTCGACGGCAACGCGGTCGGCGGCGCGAACCAGATCGTCTACTCCGACTCGGGCTTGCCGACGACGCCGGCGAACGGCATCTTCAATCTGCCGGCGTACTCGCCCGGCAACGGCGCGGCGGACATCAACCTCGCCGCGAACTTCAGTCAGTCGACGCAGTTCGGCGATCAGTTCGGCGTGAATCTGCTTTCGCAGGACGGCTTCGCGGCCGGGCGCCTGTCGAACATCGACGTCGACTCGACCGGCGTGATTTTCGCGCGCTTCACGAACGGCCGCTCGGAGCCGCTCGGTCAGATCGCGCTCTCGAACTTCGCGAACGTGCAGGGCCTGCGCCAGCTCGGCGACACCTCGTGGGGCGAGACGTTCAGCTCCGGCGATGCGATCCGCGGAGCGGCCGGCGCCGGCAGCTTCGGCTTGATCCAGGCGGGCGCGCTCGAGTCGTCGAACGTGGACCTGACGCAGCAGCTCGTCAACATGATCACCGCGCAGCGCAACTTCCAGGCGAACGCGCAGATGATCGCGACGGCCGACCAGGTCACGCAGACGATCATCAACATCCGCTGAGGAACCGGGAGGCGTAAGCGGTGGACCGTTTGCTCTACGTCGCGATGGCCGGCGCCAAGCAGCTCATGCAGGCGCAGACGCTGGCCGCGAACAACGTCGCGAACGCGAGCACCGCGGGCTTTCGCGCGGACCTCGCGCGGTTCCAGGCGAGCCCGATCGCGGGCGCCGGCTTCCCGAGCCGGGTGACGAGCGTCGCGAGCGGCCTCGGCTTCGATCACTCGCCCGGCGCGCTGGTCTCGACCGGCGCGCCGCTCGACGTCGCCGTCGACGGCGAGGGCTGGATCGCGGTGCAGGCGCGCGACGGCAGCGAAGCCTACACGCGCGACGGCCACTTCCGACTGAACCAGCTCGGGCTCCTCGAGACGCGCACCGGCGAGCTCGTGCTCGGCGACAACGGGCCGATCGCGATCCCGCCGCACGTCGACGTCGCGATCGGGCGCGACGGCACGATCTCGATCGTGCCGCAGGGGCAAGGTCCCGAGACGCTCGCCCAGATCGGGCGCCTCAAGCTCGTCAATCCGGCGCGCGAGCTGCTCGAGAAGCGGCCGGACGGGCTCGTCCGGCTCGCGGACGGCTCCACGGCGGAGCCCGACGCGGCCGTGCGTGTCGCGCCGGGCTTCATCGAATCGAGCAACGTGAACGCCGCGGGCGCGATGGTGTCGATGATCGAGATCGCGCGGCAGTTCGAGCTCGGCGTGCGGATGATGCGCGTCGCCGACGACAACGCGGCGCGGGCGGCAGAGCTCGCGCGCATCGCGTAACGAACAACGGGAGAACGCAATGCAGGCTCTTTGGGTAGCGAAGACCGGCCTCGAGGCGCAGCAGATGCGCATGTCGGTGGTCTCGCAGAACCTCGCGAACGTCAACACGACCGGCTACAAGCGCTCGCGGGCGATCTTCGAGGATCTGCTCTATCAGAACGTCGTGCAGTCGGGCGGCCTGACGTCGCAGCAGAGCGAGTCGCCGACGGGGCTCAACTTGGGCACCGGCGTTCGCGTCGTCGCGACCGACCGGCAGTTCAGCCAGGGCAACGTGGTCACGACGAACAATCCGTTCGACCTCGCCGTGCAGGGCCGCGGGTTCTTCGAGATCCAGCTGCCGGACGGCGGCCGCGCGTACACGCGCGACGGCACGTTCCAGCTGAACGCGGACGGCGTGCTCGTCAACTCGAACGGCTACGAGCTGTCGCCGTCGATCACGATCCCGCCGGGCGCGCAGTCCGTGTCGATCGGCGTCGACGGCGTCGTCGCGGCCGTGCTGCCGGGGCAGAGCGACCCGATCCAGGTCGGCACGCTGCAGCTCGTCGACTTCATCAATCCGCCGGGCCTCCAGCCGCGCGGCGAGAACCTCTACGCCGAGACGGTCGCGAGCGGTCCGCCGCAGCCCGGCACGCCCGGGCTGAACGGGCTCGGCACGATTTCCCAAGGGGCGCTCGAGACGTCGAACGTGAACGTCGTCGAGGAGCTGGTCGCGATGATCGAGACGCAGCGCGCGTACGAGATGAACTCGCGGGCGATCGCGACGAGCGACGAGATGCTGCGCAACGTGACGAACAACCTCTAGGCAGAGAGAGCAACGTGAAACGACTCGTGACGATTGCTTCGCTGTTCCTCGCCGCCTGCGCCGGCACGCCGCCGGCGGTGCCGACGCCCGAGGAGCCGGCCGCGGTGTGGGGGGCGTACGAGCCGGCGGCCGCCGCAAGGACGTCCGGCGCGATCTTCGCCGCCGACTCGAGCCTCGAGCTCTTCATGGACCTCCGCGCGCGCGCGGTCGGCGACATCCTGACGATCGCGCTGATCGAGCGCACGAACGCGTCGAAGGCCTCGAGCACGACGACCGCGAAGAGCGCCGAGGTCAACACCGGCATTCCGGTCTTCGCCGGCCGCCCGATCACGCGCGACGGCCGGCCGATCTTGAACGCGGAGATCTCCGGGGAGCGCTCGACCGCGGGTCAGGCGGACGCGAGCCAGAGCAACCGCCTCGACGGCAACATCACCGTGACCGTCGCGGACCGGCTGCCGAACGGCAACCTGCTCGTCCGCGGCGAGAAGTGGCTCACGCTGAACCAGGGTGAGGAGCTGATCCGCTTTCAGGGCGTCGTGCGGCCGGTCGACATCGGACCCGACAACACGATCCCGTCGTACAAGGTGGCCGACGCGCGGATCCTCTACAGCGGCAAGGGCACGCTCGCGGCGAGCAATCGTGCGGGCTGGCTGTCGCGCTTCTTCAACTCCCCGTGGTTCCCGTTCTGAGGCGGCGATGAAGCGACGCACCTTCTCCGGGTTCCTCGCGGCCGCGGCCGCGCTTTCGCTCCTCGCGACCGACGCGCTCGCCGAGCGGATCAAGGACATCGCGACCGTCGCGGGCGTGCGCGGCAATCAGCTCGTCGGCTACGGCCTCGTCGTCGGCCTCGACGGCACCGGCGACCAGACGAGCCAGACGCCGTTCACGGTGCAGGCGCTGAAGAACATGCTCGCGCAGCTCGGCGTGCTCGTGCCGGACAACGTCAATCCGCAGCTGCGGAACGTCGCGGCCGTGACCGTGCAGGCGACGCTGCCGCCGTTCGCTAAGCCGGGGCAGACGATCGACGTGACGGTCTCGTCGATCGGTAACGCGCAAAGCCTTCGCGGCGGCAGTCTGCTGATGACGCCGCTCCGCGGCGCAGACGGCGAGATTTACGCGCTCGCGCAGGGCAACTTCGTCGTCGGCGGCTTCGGCGTGAGCGGCCAGGACGGCTCGCGCGTCGCCGTGAACGTGCCGAGCACCGGCCGCATTCCGAACGGCGCGACCGTCGAGCGCATGGTGCCGTCCGCGGTCGGCTCGACCGATTCGCTGATCCTGAACCTGCACACGCCCGATTTCACGACCGCGCACCGGCTCGCCGAGGCGATCAACTCCTCGCTCGGCGCGGGCGTCGCGGAGACGCTCGATCCGATCTCCGTGCGCGTCCGCGCGCCGGTCGATCCGGCGCAGCGCGTCGGCTACGTTGCGCACCTCGAGAACCTCGAGGTCGAGCCGGGGGCGGCGCCCGCGCGGGTGATCGTGAACTCGCGCACCGGCACCGTCGTCATCGGCGCGAACGTGCGGGTGACGCCCGCCGCGGTCGCCCACGGGTCGCTCGTCGTGCGCATCACCGAGACCGATCTCGTGAGCCAGCCGAACCCGTTCGGCCGCGGCCAGACCGTCGTCGTCGAGCAGTCGGACGTCGAGGTCGAGCAGCAGGGCGACGGCCGCATGTTCCTGTTCGAGCCGGGCGTCACGCTGAACGAGATCGTCGAGGCGGTGAACGAGGTCGGCGCGGCCCCCGGCGACCTCGTCGCGATCCTCGAGGCGCTGCGCGAGGCGGGTGCGCTTCGCGCGGAGCTGATCGTGATCTGACGATGCTGCCCGTCGCCCCGAACGCCGTCGATTTCCAGGGCTTCACGCGCCTGCGCGCGCTGGCCGCGAACGACGACCCGGCCGCGCTCGGCGAGGCCGCGGTGCAGTTCGAGGCGCTCGTGATCGGCATGATGCTCGAGACCGCGCGCTCGGCGAGCCTCGGCTCGGGGCTCTTCGACGGCGGCGAGACGGAGGAGTACCTGAAGCTGATGGACCGGCAGGTCGCGCTCGAGCTCGCGCGCGCCGGCGGCTTCGGCTTCGCGCGCATGATCGAGCAGCAGCTCGGTGCCGGCGCCTCGGTCAGCCCGCCGGTCTCGCGGCCCGCGCCGTTGCCGGTCGCCGTTCCCGCCGCGCCGCGGGCGCCGGCAGTGCCCGCGGTGTCCGGCCCGAGCCGCTTCGCGACGCCGCAGCAGTTCGTCGAGCGGTTCCTGCCGGAGGCTACCGCCGCGGGCCGCGTGCTCGGGGTCGACCCGCGCGTGCTGCTCGCCCAAGCGGCGCTCGAGACGGGCTGGGGCAAGGCGATCCCGGCTTATCCGGACGGTCGCCCGGCGCACAACCTGTTCGGCATCAAGGCGGATCCGTCCTGGCAAGGCCCGCGCATCGCGCGCTGGACGATCGAGCACGCCGCCGGCGTCGCCGAGCGCCGGCGGGAGGACTTTCGCGCCTATCCGGACGGTGCCGCGAGCTTCGCCGATTACGTGCGGCTGATCTCCGGCAGCGCGCGGTATGCGCCCGCGCTCGACGCGGCCGACCCGGAAGGCTACGTCCGCGCGGTGGCCGATGCGGGCTACGCGACGGACCCGGACTACGCGGCCAAGTGGCTCGCCGTCTATCGGAGCGAGCCGCTGCGCTCGCTCGAGCTCAAGAACGGCGCGCTCGAGCCGACACGGTAAGCGACTGCGAGGCTGCGAAGAGCGATGGCGGACATTCTGAAGATCGGGCTGTCGGGGCTACTCGCCCAGCAGCGTGCGCTGACGGCGACGTCGAACAATGTCGCGAACGCGGCGACGCCCGGCTATAGCCGCCAGCGCGTCGAGCTGATCGAGCGGCCCGGCGAGCGCTTCGGCAGCGGCTTCATCGGCGCGGGCGTCGATACGCTCGCGGTGCGGCGGATTACCGACGACCTGCTCGCGGCGCAAGCGCGCTCGGCCGCGGCGAACTTCGAGCGCTCCGCCGCGTTCTCGGGGCTCGCAGCCGCGCTCGACAACCTGCTCGCGGACGAGAACACGGGCCTGCACGCGACGCTGCAGGCGTTCCGCAACGCGGTGCAGGACGTCGCGAACGATCCGGCGTCGATCTCGAGCCGGCAGGTGCTCTTGAGCGAGGCGCGCAACGTCGCCGCCCGTTTCCGCTCGATCTCGGATCGGCTCGATCAGGTCGAGCGCGAGATCGCGGGGAAGCTGCGGGCGGCGACGGCCGAGATCACGAGCCTCGGGCAAGGCATCGCCGAGCTGAATCGCGAGATCGTGAAGCACGGCGCCTCGAGCTCGCCGCCGCCGGATCTGCTCGATCAGCGCGATCGCCTGCTCGGCGACCTCGCCAAGCTCGTGAACGTCGAGACGGTGCCGCAGCAGGACGGCTCCGTCAGCGTCTTCATCGGCAGCGGGCAAGTGCTCGTGCTCGGCGCGAGCGCGGCGACGTTGTCCGTCGTGCCGAGCGCGTTCGATCCGACGCAGCCCGAGATCGTCGTGCAGGGGCCGAGCGGCTCGGCTGCGATCACGCAGTTCCTGACCGGCGGAGAGATCGGCGGCATGCTGGATTTTCGCCGCGAGATGCTCGAGCCCGCTCGTGCCGGCATCGGCCGCGTCGCGATCGGGCTCGCGGCCGCGGTCAACGCCGAGCACCGCAACGGCATGGACCTGACCGGCGCGCTCGGCGGCGATCTGCTATCGGTTGCGGCGCCGCGCACGTTCCCGGCGGCGACGAACGGCGGCAGCGGCACGCTCGCGGCGACGATCGGCGACATCGGCGCGCTCGAGCCCGCGAGCTACCGGGTGGTCTACGACGGCTCGACGTATCGGATGTTCCGCGAGGACACCGGTGCGGAGGTCCCGCTGACCGGCACCGGCACGGCGCTCGATCCGTTCCGCGGCGACGGCCTCGAGCTCGTCGTCGGCGGCGCACCCGCGGCCGGCGACCAGTTCCTCGTGCGGCCGTGCGATGCCGCCGCCGGGTCGTTGCAGGTGCTCGTCACCAATCCGGCGAAGATCGCCGCGGCCGCGCCGATCCGAACGGCCGCCGCGCCGGGCAACGTCGGCGACGGCGCGATCTCGGCGGGCGAGGTCGTCGACGTCGGCGATCCGAACCTGCTCGCGACCGCGACGATCGAGTTCCTGGACGCGACGACGTACAGCATCGACGGCGCGGGCAGCTTCGCCTACGTGCCGGGCGAGGACATCGTCGTGCACGGCGCGCGCGTCCGGATCACCGGAGCGCCCGTCGCCGGCGACCGGTTCGTCATCGAGGCGAACCAGGGCGGAGTCGGCGACAACCGCAACGCGCTGGCGATCGCGGCCGCGCTCGGCGGCGGCCTCCTCGACGGCGGCACCGCGAGCCTCGAGGCCGCGGTCGGCCGCGTCGTCACCGACGTCGGCGCGCTGACCGCCGAGGCGAGGAACCGCGCGGACGCGCAGCAGCTGCTCCGTGATCAAGCGGCGCAGAACCTAGAAGCCGTCCGCGGCGTGAACCTCGACGAGGAGGCCGCGAACATGCTGCGCTACCAGCAGCTCTACCAGGCCGCCGCGCAGACGATCGCGGTGTCCGAGACGCTCTTCGCGACGCTGATGGCCGCGATCGGCAGATAGCGATGCGCATCACGAACGACACGCTGCGCACGGCCTTCCTGCACGCGCTCCAAGCGGCGCAGCAGCGGCTGCTCCAGACCCAGACGCAGATCACGACCGGCCGCCGGATCAACAAGCCGTCGGACGACCCGTTTGCGGCCGCGAGAATCGGCGAGATCGGCGCGGCGCTCGAGCGGCTCGAGCAGTATCAGACGAACGCGGCGCTCGCGCGCAATCGCCTCGCGTTCGAGGAGGAGGCCCTCGTCAACGTCGTCGACAACCTCCAGCGCGTGCGCGAGCTCGCGGTGCAGGCGAACAACGGCACCGTCGCCGACGGCGACCGAGCGGCGATCGCCGCGGAGCTGCGCGAGCGGCTCGAGGCGCTGCTCGAGGCGGCGAACGCGGTCGACGCGTCCGGGCACCATCTCTTTGCCGGCTACAAGGAGCGCACGCGGCCGTTCGTGATGAGCGGCGGCTCGGTCGTCTATGCGGGCGACGACGGGCAGCGGCTGCTTCAGGTCGGCGACGAGCGCCTCGTTGCGGTGAACGATTCGGGCTACGCGGTGTTCGAGCGGGTCCCGAACGGCAACGGCACCTTCACGCTCGCGGCGGACGCCGCGAACACCGGCACCGGCATCGTCGGCGCCGGCTCCATCGTGAATCCGGCCGCGTACACGCGCGACACGTATACGATCGAGTTCACGAGCCCGACGGACTACGAGGTGCGGGACGGCGGCGGCGTGCCCGTGACCGTGGGCACTTACGTGCCGGGCGAGGCGATCGAGTTCGCCGGCATCGCAATCGAGATCTCTGGGACGCCGGCCGCGGGCGACCGGTTCGTCGCGGCGCCGAGCACCGAGCAGAGCGTGTTCACGACGGTGCAGCGGCTGATCGCGGCGCTCGAGGCGCCGGGCGGCGATCCGGCGTCCCGGGCGCTGCTCCATAGCCGCGTCGGGCAGCTGCTGACCGACCTCGACGCGGCCGTGAACCACGTCGTCGAGGTGCGCGCGGACATCGGCGCCCGGATGCGCGCCGTCGACGACCAGCTGACGATGAACGAAGGGTTCGCCGTGCAGCTGACCGAGACGCTTTCGGACATCCGCGATCTCGATTATGCCGAGGCGCTGAGCCGGCTGTCCCACCAGCTCTTCGGCATCGAGGCCGCGCAGCAATCGTTCGCGCGGATGCAGAACCTGTCGCTGTTCCGCTATCTCTGATCCAGCGCGCGGCGAGCAGTCGCACGCCTGCTCGGGCCGCCGAGCGGCCCGCGCGCCGCGCGCATCTCCGGCCTCCCGTCCACGCAGATCTTCGGTGGGAGCGGCCGTCCGGCCGCGACCGCCCCTCCGGGCGAATCGGCAGTCGCGGCCAGGCGGCCGCTCCTACCCAGAGGCGGCTGCGGCTGCTCCCGCGCAGCCCCGCGGATCTTCCAGACGTGATCCGGCTCTCAGTTTTCCTTCTCAAGAAAGTCTTTTGACGCCCGATACATTCTCCGTGACCAACGAGTCGGCCGGAGGCCGGTCGCGTCACGGAAGAAGAGGCCACTGGCGCCGTCTTTATCTATCAAGGAGTACACGGACAATGGGTCAAGTGATCAACACCAACGTGCTGTCGCTGAACGCGCAGCGCAACCTTGCTCGGACGCAGGGTGATCTGGCCCAGGCCCTCCAGCGACTTTCCTCGGGTTTGCGCATCAACAGCGCGAAGGACGACGCTGCGGGCCTGGCGATCTCGGAGCGCTTCACGACGCAGATCCGCGGCATGAACCAGGCGATCCGCAACGCGAACGACGGCATCTCGCTCGCGCAGACGTCGGAAGCCGCGCTCGCCGAGCTCACGAACAACCTGCAGCGGATCCGCGAGCTCGCCGTGCAGTCGGCGAACTCGACGAACTCCGCATCCGACCGCGCGGCCCTCGACCTCGAGGTCCAGCAGCGGCTCGCGGAAATCAACCGCATCGCCTCGCAGACGGCGTTCAACGGCCTGAAGGTGCTCGACGGCACGTTCGGCAACTCGCAGTTCCAGGTCGGCGCGAACGCGGGCGAGACGATCTCGATCAATCTGACGCAGGGCGTCGGGACCGAGCAGATCGGCTCGATCGCGACGGCGACCGGTGCGAACGCGGTGTCGAACGCGGCGCTCTCGGACATCACGATCCAGGTCGGGACGGCCGACGCAATCGCGGTCGGCGCTTCCGTCGAGGGCCCTGCGGGCGCGGCGGCCGGACAGACCGCCGAGAGCGCGTTCGCGAAGGCGATCGCGATCAACAAGGCCGGCATCAGCGGCCTGACGGCGAAGGCGAACGCCGCGACGATGACGACGGACACGTTCGCGGACGCGGGCACCCAGAGTATCGTCTGGAACGGCGATGATACGAACCCGCAAACGTATCAGCTGGTGATCAACGGCGAGACGATCATCGACACTTCGCTCGGCGCGGAGACCGGACTGACCGCGCAGACGATCGCCGATGCCGTCAACGCGAAGAGCAACGCGATCGGCGTGACGGCGAGCGTGAGCGGCGCCGGCCACCTGACGCTGTCGTCGACCGACGGCCGCGACATCATCGTCGCGCAGAACGGCGGCTCCGCCGACGTCACGTCGTCGATCGTGACCGCGGGCGGCACCGTCGCGGCCAACGATGCGGCAGGCGATTTCACCAATCGCGGGACGATCACGCTGACCGCGCAGGAGACCATCACGATCGGCGGCACCGCGGCCGATCTCGGCTTCACGTCGACGGTGATCGCGCCCGAGGGGAACCTCGCGACCGCCAACATCCGGACCGTCGAGGCGGCGAACCTGACGATGCAGCGCGTCGACTCCGCGCTGACGGTCGTCAGCAACCTCCGCAGCACGTTCGGCGCGATCCAGAACCGGTTCGAGTCGACGATCGCGAACCTGCAGGCGGTGTCGGAGAACCTGTCGGCGTCGCGCAGCCGTATCCAGGACGCGGACTTCGCGGCGGAGACGGCGGCGCTCACGCGCGCGCAGATCCTCCAGCAGGCAGGCACGGCCATCCTGGCGCAGGCGAACGCCGCGCCGCAGACCGTGCTCGCGCTCCTGCAGTAAGGGACCGACCGCGCCCGGCCGCGGAAGGCCGGGCGCGGTCGCGGGGCCGGGACGGCGTCGGCCGCCCCGGCCCTCCCCATCCGCTGCTTTCCGCATCGAAATCACCCGCCCCCGGCAACGTTTCGCATGCCGGCGGCCACGTCTTTCCGCTCCGGCGGCACGCGGCCGTCGCGACACTCCGCGTTTTGCGGCGATTCCTCGCGCCCGCCGGCCGTGGCATGCGTCTTGCTCTGCGACCGTCATGGCTACCTTGACCAGCTCGGGCGTCGGCTCGGGGCTCGACGTCGCGGGCCTCGTCGCGAAGCTCGTCGAGGCCGAAGGGCGTCCGCAGTCCGTCCGGCTCAATACGCAGGAAGCGAAAGCGCAGGCGAAGCTGTCCGCGATCGGCGCGCTGCGCTCGGCGCTCGAGGGATTCAGGTCGGCGCTCGAGACGCTGAAGGATCTCGACAAGTTTCGCGGCCGCTCGGTTTCGCTCTCGACGCCCGACTTCGTCGCGGCGACCGCGAGCGCGAGCGCCTATCCCGGCAGCTTCACGATCGAGGTCCAGCAGCTCGCGCAGCGGCACAAGCTCGCGTCCGGCGCATTCGCCTCGCGCGACGAGATCGTCGGCACGGGCACGCTGACGCTGTCGACGGGCGCCGACGCGTTCTCCGTCACGATCGACGCGGAGAATCAGACGCTCGCCGGGATCGCCGCCGCGATCAATCGCGCGCCGGACAATACCGGCATCGCCGCGGCCGTCATCAACGGCGTCGACGGCGCGCGGCTCGTGCTGACCGCGACGGAAAGCGGCACGGCGCGGGCGATCACCGTCAGCCAGGCGGACGGCGACGGCGGGCTCGCCGCGCTCGTCTACGACGGCGATGGTCCGCCGGAGGAGAACGGCCTGAGCGAGCTCGAGGCGGCGCAGGACGCCCGGGCGCTCGTCGACGGCTTCCTCGTCGAAAGCGGGACGAACACTTTGAGCGGCGCGATCGAGGGCGTCGAGATCGATCTGCTCGCGCCGAACGCCGCCGGCGAGACGACGAGCATCACGATCGCTTACGACAAGGCGGCCGCGCGCCAGACGATCGACAAGTTCGTCGCGGCGTACAACGCGCTCCTCGGCGCGGTGGAGACCGCGACCCGCTACGACGCGGCGACCGGCACGGCCGGCGCACTGTCGGGCGACGCTGCCGTACGCGCTGTCGCGGCGCGTTTGAGGAGCGAGCTCAACTCCGCGCGCGCGGATGAGGGCGCGCCGTTCGCGCTGCTCTCGCAGATCGGCGTGACGTCGGACCTGCAGGGCCGGCTCAGCGTCGATGCCGCACGGCTCGACGCCGCGTTCGCGGAGGATTTCGACGCGGTCGGCGCGCTGTTCGCCGCGAGCGAGACCGGCCTCGCGGTGCGGCTCGACGGCGTGCTCGCGCCGTTTCTCGAGACGGGCGGGATGCTCGACGCGCGGAACACGGGCCTCAAGGCGACGATCGCGGACATCGGCAAGCGGCGCGAAGCGCTCGAGTTGCGCCTCGCCGCGGTCGAGGAGCGGCTGCTCCGGCAATTCAACGCGCTCGACGGCCTGCTCGCGCAGCTACAGAGCACGAGCAATTTCCTCGCCCAGCAGCTCTCGCAGCTGCCGGGCTACACATGGCGCAATCAGGGCAAGTAGCGCGGCGAGATCCGCGCGGGAGAGGCAGATGAGCTCGACGGGCCTCGGCAGCTATCGTGCCGTGCGCAACTACGGCAGTCTCGCGGACGCGAGCCCGCAGCAGGTCGTGCAGCTGATGCTCGACACGCTGCTCGCGCGGATCCTCGAGGCCCGGGGACACCTCGAACGCAGCGAGATCGCGGCGAAGGGGGAAAAGGTCGGCAAGGCGATCGGGATCCTCGAAGGGCTGCTGTTGAGCCTCGATCTCGAGCGCGGCGGCGAGATCGCGGCGAATCTGCAGCGGCTCTACGACTACTCGGTGCGGACGCTGCTGAAGGCAAACCTCGAGAATCGTCCGGAACTATTCGACGAGGTCGCGGACCTCGTGCGCACGCTGAAGGCGGGCTGGGAAGGAATCGGCGAGCATGGCGGCGCGACCCGCTGAGCGCGCGCTCGAGGCCGTGATCGCGTTGACCGACGAGGTGCAGCAGGCGGTCGAGGCCGGCGAGTGGCGGCGGGCAGCGTCGCTCGATGCCGAGCGAAAGCTGCTGCTCGAGTGCGTGCTGCTGCAAGGCGGCCATTTGCCGGACGCCGCGCTCGACGCGTTGAGCGGCGTGCTGTCGCGCAACGCGGAATGTGTCTCCAAGATCGCGGCGAAGCGCGCCGCGCTGCTGGCCGAGGCGGCCGAGCTTCGCAGAGGACGCGATGCCGCCGCGGCTTACGAGTCTGAGACGTAGTGCAGCGAAAGTTGTTAGCACGCCTTGCTATCTTCATTCCAGTCGGTCGGTCAACGAACGACTGCTAGGAAAAGGCACTAACTGCTATTCAGAGATTTCCCGATATCTGGGGGAGTCACTCGTTGCCTACACTCGCGCGCGATTACATTCATGATCAAATAGTTGCGTGCGCAACTGCGAAGGTCCGCGAGGCCCGCATTCCCGGGGACTCTGAGAAGCACACGATTAAGTCGCCGGGGGCGAGATGCACGAGAGCCAGCGCTTTCCCGTAGGTCACTCACGCGCAATCACAGAGCTAGACAAGCTGATACAGCAAGTCGCCCGCTACGACAGCACGGTGCTGATCGAGGGCGAATCGGGCTCCGGTAAGGAGCTCGCCGCGCGCCGAATCCACGAGCTGTCGGACCGCCGCGACGGGCCGTTCGTGCCGGTCAATTGCGCGGCGATTCCGAAGGAGCTTCTCGAGAGCGAGCTCTTCGGTCACGAGAAGGGCGCGTTCACGGGGGCGATCTCGAGTCGAATCGGCCGCTTCGAGCTCGCCGACGGCGGCACGCTGTTCCTCGACGAGATCGGGGACATGAGCCCCGACATGCAGGTCAAGCTGCTCCGAGTGCTGCAGGAGCGCACGTTCGAGCGCGTCGGCAGCCACGAGCCGCGGCGCGTCAACGTGCGGATACTCGCGGCGAGCCATCGCGATCTCGCCGCCCGCGTCGCGCAGGAGCAGTTTCGCGAGGATCTCTACTTTCGGCTGAACGTGTTCCCGATTCGCGTGCCGGCGTTGCGCGAGCGGATCGAGGATTTGCCCGATCTCCTCGCGGACCTCGTCGAGCGCGGCCGGCGGGCCGGCCGGCCCGGCGTCGCGTTCGGCGAGTCGGCGCTCGAGGCGATGCGCGCCTATCGCTGGCCCGGCAACGTCCGGGAGCTGCAGAACTTGGTCGAGCGACTCTGCATCCTGTATCCGGAGAAGACGCTCGAGCGGCGCGATCTGCCGCCGCCGATCGGCGACGAGCGCCGCAGAGAGCCCCGTTCGCCGCTGCTGACGATTCCGAACGAAGGCCTCGATCTTCGCGCGCACTTGAGCGACATCGAGGTGCAGCTGATTCGCGCGGCGCTCGCGCGCACCGACGGTACCGTTGCGCAAGCTGCGCGCCTGCTGAAGCTGCAGCGGACGACGCTCGTCGAGAAACTGCGAAAGTACGGCCTGCAGGCCAACGAGGCCGTCGCCTGAAAGTAGGCGGTTTTCCGTTGCTCGAGGCGTCAAGCGTTTGACGCTCCGGCGCTTCCGCAGAAGGTAACTCTCCGCCGCCGTTAGATTTTCCGATCAGGCACGGTTCTTGCTCCCCAGCGCCGCGAGGAGCAAGGCAACCGATGCTGCAACAAATCGATCGAGGCGAGCTCGAGCACGCGTTTCACGCGTTTAACCGGCTCGCCGAGGAGCTGAAGGACAGCTACGGCGCGCTGCAGGCGCGCGTCGCCCGCTTGACGGCCGAGCTCGAGGAAGCGCGGCGCACGCGCGAGCAGGCGGCAGGCCGAGCCGAGCGGCTCGGCGCGGAGCTCGCGTCGTTGTTCGCCGCGTTGCCCGCCGGCGTGCTCGCGGTGGACCCGGCAGGGATCGTGCGGCGCGCGAATCCGGCGGCCGCGGCGCTCTTCGACGGCGATCCGGTCGGCCGCTCGTGGGCCGAGCTCGTTCAACGCACGTTCGTGACGGCGAGCGCGAGCGACGGCGACTGGTTGACCGCCGACGGCCGGCGCATCGCCGTGACGCGCGCGCGCGGCCACGGCGAGGAGGCGCTGCTGCTCTTGAGCGACGTGACCGAGACGCGCGCGCTCCAGCAGCTCGCCGCGCGCAACGACCGCTTGAGCGCGATCGGCAAGATGGCCGCGACGCTCGCGCACCAGATCCGCACGCCGCTCGCGGGCGCGATGCTCTATCTGTCGCAGTGCCGCGCGCGCGTCGCCGACGAGCGCACGAGCACGTTGCTCGAGCGCGGGCTCGAGCGTCTGCATCATCTCGAGCGGCTGGTCCGCGACATGCTCGTCTTCGCCCGCGGCGACGGCGCGAGAGAGCGCGTGCGCATCGCGGATCTGTTCCGCCACGTCGGCGAGGCCGTGAAGGGCGTCCAGCCGCCGAACGCGCACCTGGTGATCGACGGCACGGACGTGCTGCTCGAGATCGAAGGGAATCGCACGGCGCTGACCGCGGCGCTCTCGAATCTCGTCGCGAACGCATTCGATAGCCGCCCCGACGTCGTCGTGACGCTCAAGGCGGAGCAGCGGGGCGACAAGGTCGAGATCACGGTCAGCGACAACGGGCCCGGCATCGCGCCGAGCATCCGCTCGCGCGTGTTCGAGCCGTTCTTCTCGACGCGGCCGGCGGGGACCGGCCTCGGGCTCGCGGTCGTGAAGACCGTTGCCGATGCGCACGGCGCGGAGCTCGCGCTCGAGTCGGAGCCCGGTCACGGCACCCGGATCGGTCTCGCGCTGCCGCAATCCGCGTCGCCGGCGAGGGAAGTCGCATGACGGCGGAAGCGACCGTGCTCGTCGTCGAGGACGACGCGCCGCTGCTCGATGCGCTCGCGAGCGCGCTCGAGGACGCGGGACTCGCGGTGCTGCGCGCGGCCGACGGCGGCGCCGCGCTCGATACCCTCGACCGCGCGAGCGTCGACCTCGTCGTCAGCGATGTGGAGATGCGGCCGATGGACGGACGCGAGCTCCTGCGCCGCACGCGCGAGCGCCATCCGCACGTTCCGTTGCTCCTGATGACGGCGTACGGCACCGTCGAGCAGGCCGTCGCGGCCCTGCACGAGGGAGCGGTCGACTACCTCGTGAAGCCGTTCGAGGCGGAGGAGCTCGAGCGCCGCGTGCGGCGTTACCTGCCGCGCGCCGCCGGCGGCCAGGCGGCCGGGCACGGCGCGGGCTCGTCGGGCGCCATCCGCCGCCCGAGCGGACCGCTCGCGGCGGATCCGCGGAGCCGGAAGCTCCTCGAGCTCGCAGAGCGCGTCGCGGCGAGCGACGTGACGGTGCTGCTGACGGGTGAGAGCGGCACCGGCAAAGAGGTGTATGCGCGCTACATCCATGCGTGCTCGAGCCGCAGCGCCGCGCCGTTCGTCGCGGTGAACTGCGCGGCGATCCCGGCGGAGATGCTGGAAGCGCTGCTCTTCGGGCACGAGAAGGGAGCGTTCACCGGCGCGCAGACCCGCGGCATCGGTAAGTTCGTCCAGGCGAACGGCGGCACGCTGCTCCTCGACGAGATCACCGAGATGGCGCTCGGGCTGCAAGCGAAGCTGCTGCGCGTGCTGCAGGAGCGCGAGGTCGAGCCGCTCGGCGCGGCGAAGCCGATCGCGCTCGACGTGCGCGTGCTCGCGACGAGCAACCGCGATCTCTCGCGCGCGGTCGCGGAAGGTGCGTTCCGCGAGGACCTCTACTACCGGCTTAGCGTGTTCCCGCTCGAGATCCCGCCGCTGCGCGAGCGGCGCGGCGACATCGTCCCGCTCGCCGAGCGCTTCGTCGCGGCGCGGCATGCCGGGCCCGGCGAGCCGCCGGCGCTGACGGCGGCGACTCGGACCGCGCTCGAGAGCTACGCCTGGCCCGGCAACGTGCGCCAGCTCGAGAACGTGATGCAGCGCGCGCTCGTCCTCTGCGGCGCGGAGCCTGCGATCGAGCCGCGCCATCTCGCGCTCGAGAGCCACGCCGCGCCCGCGGCGCCGGCCGTCCCTCCGAGCGGCGGGCTCGCCGGCGAGCTCTGGGAGGAAGAGGCGCGGAGGATCGTGCAGGCGCTCGCCGAGGCGCGAGGCCGGCGCCAGCAGGCCGCCGAGCGGCTCGGCATCAGCGGCCGCACGCTCCGCTACAAGCTGTCGAAGCTGCGCGCGGCGGGCGTCGAGCTGCCGGGCGACCGGCCGAACTGAGGAAGCACCCGGATGAACACGATCGACGCAGCACGCCTTCTCGCGGAGATGCAGCGGCTCGCCGCGACCGCGACGGAGCCCGCGAGCCCGGCGGCCGCCGAGGGCTCGAGCTTCGCGGAGCTCCTCCGGCAGTCGATCGACTCCGTCAACGAGGCGCAGGCGAAAGCCGCGGCGATGGCGGCCGCGTTCGAGCGCGGCGATCAGACCGCGTCGCTGCCGGACGTGATGATCGCGCTCGAGAAGGCGAGCCTGTCGTTTCAGGCGATGACCGAGGTGCGTAACCGTCTCGTCAGCGCCTACCAGGAAATCATGAGCATGCCGATCTGACGCGCAGGCCGCGGCGCGCTTGAAGGACGAGGACATCGATGGCCCAAGGAACATCTTCCCCGGTGCAGGCGCTTCTCGCGCAGCTGCCGCCCGCGGCGCGGCAGCTCTTGCTGCTCGTCGGCATCGCGGCGGCGGTCGCGGTCGGCGTCGCGGCCGTGCTGTGGTCGCAGGGACCGACGCTCTCGCCGCTCTATGCCGGGCTCGCCGACCGCGACAGCGCGGAGATCGTCGCGCTCCTCGAGGGCTCCGGCATCCCGTACGAGCTCGACCCCGCGAGCGGCGGCGTGCTCGTGCCCGCGGACCGCAAGTACGAGGTGCGGATGCAGCTCGCGCAGGCCGGGTTGCCGCGCGGCACCGGGTTCGGCATCGAGCAGATGCCGGAGCGCGCGAAGTTCGGTCAGACGCCGTTCATGGAGAACGCGCTCTACGTGCACGCCGTCGAAACCGAGCTCGCGCGGACGATCGGCAGCCTGCAGAGCGTCGAGGCCGCGCGCGTGCACCTCGCGCTGCCGCCGCAGTCGGCGTTCGTGCGCCGCGAGCGTCAACCGAGCGCGTCCGTCATGCTGCGGCTCTTCCCGGGCCGCAGGCTCGACCGCGAGCAGGTGCAGTCCGTCGTGCACTTGGTCGCGTCGAGCGTGCCGGAGCTCACGCCCGCGCGGGTGACCGTCGTCGATCAGACCGGCGCGCTCCTGACCGGTCCCGGCACGGACGCGGCGACGACGCTTTCGGCGACGCAGTTCGAATACCGTCGCCAGCTCGAGGACGAGTACGCCGAGCGGATCGAGCGGCTGCTCGCGTCCGCGGTCGGCCCGGATCGCGTCCGCGCGACGGTCTCCGCGGATCTCGATTTCACGGTCGCCGAGGAGACCCGTGAGAGCTTCGATCCGAACGTCTCGCTCGTCAGGAGCGAGCAGACGAGCGAAGAGTCGCGCAGCGGCGATGCGCTCGCGCAGGGAGTCCCGGGCGCGCTCAGCAACCAGCCGCCGCCGGACGGGGTGACGTCCGAGGCCGGCGACGCGGCGGCGCCGATCTCGCGATCGCGCTCGCAGGTCCGCAACTTCGAGCTCGATCGGACGATCCGGCACACGAAGCACGCGCTCGGCACGATCCGGCGGCTGTCGATCGGCGTGCTGATCGACAACAAGCCGGCCGCGGACGGCAGCGGTCCCGGCGAGCCGCTCGGCGAGGAGGAGCTCGCGTCGCTGACCGAGCTCGCGAAACAGGCCGTCGGCTTCTCGGCCGAGCGCGGCGACACGATCTCGGTGCTGAACTCCGCCTTCCAGCCGCCGGCCGAGGTCGCGCCACCGCCGCCGCCCGCGCTCTGGGAACGGCCCGCATTGTGGTCGCTCGCCCGCCAAGGGCTCGCCGCGGCGCTCGTGCTCGTGATCGCCTGGGTGATCCTGCGGCCGGCGATGGCGCTGCTGACGCGGCCGCCTCCGGCGCCCGAGCCCGAGCTCGATCTCGGCGCGCACGGCCTGCTTCCGGGCGGCCGAGCGGCGCTGCTGCCGCACTCGTACGAGGACCGCATCGCCGCCGCGCGGGCGGTCGCTGGACAGGATCCGCGCCAGGTGGCGCAAGTCGTTCGCAACTGGGTGAAGGAAGACAATGGCTGAGGCTCGAGCGGTGAGCGGCACGGAGAAAGCCGCGATTCTGCTGATGTCGCTCGGCGAGCAGACGGCCGCCGCGATCTTGAAGCACATGGACGTCGAGGAGGTGCAGCGGCTCGGCACCGCGATGGCCGCACTCGACGACGTGCCGCGCGCGAAAGTGGTCGACGTGCTCGGCGACCTGCTGCTCGCGGTCGACGACAAGACGCCGATCGGCATCGGCACCAGCGAGTATCTGCGCAAGGTGCTGACCGACTCTCTCGGCGAGCGCAAGGCGAAGGGCCTGGTCGGCCGCATTCTCGGCGCCGGACGCGAGGCGAAAGGCATCGATGCGCTGAAATGGATGGAGCCGCGTGCGGTCGCGGAGCTCGTGCGGGACGAGCATCCGCAGATCGTCGCGACGCTGCTCGCCCATCTCGGCCCCCGGCAGGGAGCCGAGGTGCTCGCGGAGCTGCCCGCCGAGCGGCGCCCGGAGATCGCGATGCGGATCGCGCGGCTCGACGAGATTCCCGAAGCCGCGCTCGAGGAGCTCGACGCGCTGCTCGAGCAGCAGACGCGCGAGGGCGCGTTGCCCGCGACGGCGCGGCTCGGCGGCCTGCGCACGGCCGCGGACATGATCAACCTGCTGCCGCCCGCGATCGAGCAGAGCGTGCTCGAGGCGGTCGATGCGACCGATCCCGAGCTCGGTGCGCAGCTCAAGGACGCGCTGTTCGTGTTCGAGAACCTGCTCGCGCTCGACGACCGCGGCATGCAGGCGATACTGCGCGAGGTCCAGTCCGAGACCCTGATCGTCGCGCTGAAGGGTGCCGACGAGGCGATGCGTGAGAAGGTGCTGAAGAACATGTCGAAACGCGCGGCCGCGATGCTGAAGGACGATCTCGACGCGAAGGGTCCGGTGCGGCTCTCCGAGGTCGAGGCCGCGCAGAAGGAGATTCTCGCGATCGCGCAACGGCTGGCCGAGGAAGGGCAGATCATGCTCGGCGGCGAAGAGTTCGTCTGAGCCGATGAGCGCGCGAATCCTCGACAAGGCGCTCGCCGAGCGCGCCGACGCGTGGAGCTTTCCGCCGGTCGGCGCTGCACCGGCCGCGCGCGGCCGGCTCCCGACTGCGGACGAGCTCCGCGAGCTCGAGCGCACCACGCGCGAGGCAGCCGAGCGCGAGGGCCGGGCCGAAGGGCTCGCGGCCGGGCGCGCGGAGGCCGAGGCGCGCGCGAGCAGGCTCGCGGCGCTGGCAGACGCGCTCGCGCGGCCGCTCGAGAACCTCGATCACGAGGTCGAGCGGCAGCTGATCGCGCTCGCGATGGCGCTCGCGAGCCACATCCTGCGGCGCGAGCTCGCGCGCGACGCGGCGCCGACGGTCGAGGCGGTGCGCGAGTGTCTCGCGGCTCTGCCGAGCGCGACTCGCGACGTCTCGCTGCACCTCCATCCCGAGGACGCCGCGCTCGTCGCAGAGCATCTCGATGCGCACGCGCCGCGCGCTTGGAAGCTCGTGCCGGATGAGGGCCTCGCGCGCGGCGACGTGAAGGTCGAGAGCGAGAGCTCGCGGATCAACGGGCAGCTCGAGGCGCGGTTGAACGAGATCGTCGCGGCGGCGCTCGGGCGCGCTGAGCCGGACGAGGCGCGATGACCGCAGGATTGCCGGCCGGCGCGGTCTCGGGCGGCGGCGTGCACGAGCGCCGTTCCGCCCGCTTCGCCGGAACGCTCGGCGGCCTCGCCCGCGCCCGCTTCCGCTCGCGCGGCTTCGCGGTGCACGGCGTGCTGTCGCGCCTGACCGGGATGACGCTCGAGGCCGCCGGGTGCGAGGCGCCGGTCGGCAGCCGCTGCGTCGTCATCGACGATCACGGTCGGCGTGCGGAGACCGAGGTCGTCGGCTTCGCGGGCGGCTCTCTCCTGCTGCTGCCGATCGACGAGGTGCACGGTCTGACGCCCGGCGCGAGGGTCGTGCCGAGCGGCAAGGTATTCGAGGCGTCCGTCGGCGACGCGATCCTCGGCCGCGTGATCGACGGCGCCGGCCGACCGATCGACGGCGCGGGCCCGCTCGATTGCGAGCACCGCTTGCGGCTCGTGCCGACGCCGCTGAATCCTCTCCACCGCGAGCCGATCCGCGAGCCGCTCGACGTCGGCGTGCGCTCGATCAATGCGCTGCTGACGATCGGCCGCGGTCAGCGGATCGGGCTGTTCGCCGGCAGCGGCGTCGGCAAGAGCATGCTGCTCGGGATGATGACCCGGTACACCGCGGCCGACGTGATCGTCGTCGGGCTGATCGGCGAGCGCGGCCGCGAGGTGCGGGACTTCGTCTCGCAGTACCTGACCGACGAGACGCGCGACCGCGCGGTGATCGTCGCGACGCCGGCCGACCACTCGCCGCTCGTTCGCGTGCACGGCGCGCTGCTCGCGACGAGCATCGCGGAGTACTTCCGCGACCGCGGCCGTAACGTGCTGCTGCTGATGGATTCGCTCACGCGCGTCGCGCAGGCGCAGCGCGAGATCGCGCTCGCGATCGGCGAGCCGCCGATGACGAAGGGTTATCCCGTGTCGGTGTTCGCGA
>CAYWGQ010000027.1:26135-27597 GCA_964457725.1 uncultured Gammaproteobacteria bacterium | reverse complement strand
GCCGGTGCCCTCGACGACCGCGACCGCGCCGGAGTTCCGGACCGCGAAGCGCTCGCCGGCGGTTCCCGCGGCGAGCAGCCGCCCGCCGGTCGCGCCGTACAGGCACGTGTTGCCGATGATCGGCGTGCGGTGCGTCTCGAAGCGGCTGCCCGCAGGCGGCTTCACGATCAGCTCGCCCGCGGCCATGCCCTTGCCGACGTAGTCGTTCGCGTCGCCCTCGAGGATCAGCCGCAGGCCCCCGGCGTTCCAGACGCCGAAGCTCTGCCCCGCGGTGCCCTTCAACCGAATCTCGATCGGCGCATCGCTCATGCCGTAATTGCCCCAGCGGCGAGCGATCTCGCCGGAGAGCCGCGCGCCGATCGAGCGGTTGAAGTTCTTGATCTCGTACGAGAACACGCCGCCCGTCTTCGCCTCGATCGCGGGCAACGCGTCCGCGACCATGCGCTCGGCGAGCTCGCCCTTGTCGAACGGCGCGTTGCGCTCGTCGATGCAGAATTGCGGCGCATCGGGCGCAAGACCCGAGTTCGACAGCAGCGGCTGCAGATCGAGCTTCCGCTGCTTCTCGGTCTCGCCCGGCAAGCGCGTCAACAGCTCCGTCCGGCCGATGATGTCGTCGAGCCGGCGCACGCCGAGGCTCGCGAGGATCTCGCGCACTTCCTCCGCGACGAAGCGGAAGTAGTTCATCACCATCACCGGCAAGCCGATGAAGTGCTTCTTGCGCAGCACGTCGATCTGCGTCGCGACGCCGGTCGCGCAGTTGTTCAGATGGCAGATCCTCAAGTACTTGCAGCCGAGCGCGATCAGCGGCGCGGTGCCGAAGCCGAAGCTCTCGGCGCCGAGGATCGCCGCCTTGACGACGTCGAGGCCGGTCTTGAGGCCGCCGTCCGTCTGCAGCCGCACCTTGTGCCGCAGGTTGTTCGCGCGCAGCACCTGGCGTGCCTCGGCGATGCCGAGCTCCCACGGGGAGCCCGCGTACTTCACGGACGTGAGCGGGCTCGCGCCGGTGCCGCCGTCGTAGCCAGAGATCGTGATCAGGTCCGCGTACGCCTTCGCGACGCCGGCCGCGACCGTGCCGACGCCGGGCTCCGCGACGAGCTTCACCGAGACCAGCACGCCTGGGTTCACCTGCTTCAGATCGAAGATCAGCTGCGCGAGATCCTCGATCGAATAGATGTCGTGATGCGGCGGCGGAGAGATCAGCCCGACGCCCGGGTTCGAGTACCGGAGCTTCGCGATCATCTCGTTGACCTTGTGCCCCGGCAGCTGGCCCCCCTCGCCCGGCTTCGCGCCCTGCGCGATCTTGATCTGGATGACCTCCGCATTGACGAGATACTCCGGCGTCACGCCGAAGCGGCCCGATGCGACCTGCTTGATCTTCGAGCTCTTCTCGGTGCCGTAGCGGCTCGGGTCCTCGCCGCCTTCGCCGGAGTTCGAGCGTCCGCCGAGGCGGTTCATCGCGATC
>CAYWGQ010000027.1:0-26125 GCA_964457725.1 uncultured Gammaproteobacteria bacterium | reverse complement strand
AGCGCCTCGTGCGCCTCGGGCGACAGCGCGCCGAGGGACATGCCGGCGCAGTCGAAGCGCGGCAGGATCGCCTCGACGGGCTCGACCTCCGAGAGCGGCAGCGGCGCCTCCGCCGGCTTCAGCGCGAGCAGATCGCGAAGCATCGCGACCGGGCGGTTGTTCACGAGCTCCGCGAAGCGGCGGTAGCGCTCGTAGTCGCCGGTCCGGACCGCGGCCTGGAGCGTCGCGACGACGTCCGGGTTGAACGCGTGGTACTCGCCGCCGTGCACGTACTTGAGAAGCCCCCCCTGATCGACGCCCTTGCGCTCGTTGTACGCGTCGGCCATCAGCGCCCGCGCGTCGGCCTCGAGGTCCGCGAAGTCCGCGCCCTGGATGCGGCTCGTCGTCCCCTTGAAGCAGCGCTCGACGACCTCGTCGGCGAGCCCCACGATCTCGAACAGCTGCGCGCCGCGGTAGCTCGAGATCGTCGAGATGCCCATCTTCGACATGATCTTGAAGAGCCCCTTGCGGATGCCGCGGCGGTACGCGCGGCCGAGCTGCCGCTGCCCGGTCGCGTCGACCTTGATCTCGCCGGTGCGCACCATGTCCGTCAGCGTCTGATAGACGAGGTACGGGTACACCGCGGTCGCGCCGTAGGCGATCAGGCACGCGACCTGATGCGGGTCGCGCGCGGTGCCGGTCTCGATCACGAGGTTGCACTCGCCGCGCAGCCTCTTCGCGACCAGATGATGATGGACCGCGCCCGTCGCGAGCAGCGCATGCACCGGGATCTTGCCGGGATCGAGATAGCGGTCGCTCAGCATCAGCATCAGCTTGCCGGCGCGCACCGCGGCCTCCGCGCGCTCGCAGAGGTCGTCGAGCGCGCGCACGAGCGACCAGTCGGCCGGGTAGTTCAGGTCGATGAACTCGTGGCTCACGCCGTTCGGCCCGACGAGCTGGCGGATCTTCCGCTGCGAGAGCACGGGCGAGTTCATCACGATCTGCGCGGCGTACTCCGGCTTCGGCTCGTGCACGTTGCACTCGGGCCCGATCTCGGTCTGCAGCGACATCACGATCCGCTCGCGGAGCGAGTCGATCGGCGGATTCGTGACCTGCGCGAACTGCTGGCGGAAGTAGTCGTAGAGCAGCCGGTGCTTCCGCGACAGCACCGGCATCGGCGTGTCGTCGCCCATCGAGCCGACCGCCTCCTGCTCGGCTTCCGCGAGCACGCGGATGACCTCCGTGCGCTCCTCGGCCGTCAGGCCGAACGCCTTCTGGTAGATCCTGAGCGTCTGCGGATCCATCGGCTCGGCCGCCATGTGCACGTCGACCAGCTCGGACTCGAGGTAGCGGACGCCCTGCTTCAACCAGCGCTTGTAGGGCTGGCGCTGCTTCAGGATCTGATCGATCGCGGCGCTGTCGAGGAACTCGCCGGTCGCGAGGTCTACCGCGACCATCTCGCCCGGGCCCAAGCGGCCCTTCGCGACGACGTCCTCGGGCGCGTAGTCGTAGACGCCGATCTCGGACGCGAGCGTGATGTGCCGATCGCTCGTGATCACGTAGCGCGCCGGGCGCAAGCCGTTGCGGTCGAGCGTGCACGCCGCGTAGCGGCCGTCCGTGAAGACGACGCCCGCGGGGCCGTCCCACGGCTCGAGATGGAAGCTGTGATACTCGTAGAACGCGCGGACATCCGGATCCATGCCGTCGACCGCCTGCCACGCGGGCGGGATCAGGATCCGCATCGCCTGCAACGCGTCCATGCCGCCCGCGAGCAGGAGCTCGAACGCGTTGTCGAGCGTCTCGGAGTCCGAGCCCGTCAGCGAGACGAGCGGCTGGAACCGGTCGAGGTCCGGCAGCAGCTTCGACGCGAACTTGCGCGTGCCCGCGAGGACCGAGTTCCGGTTGCCCTGGATCGTGTTGATCTCGCCGTTGTGCGCGAGGTAGCGGAACGGATGCGCGAGCCGCCATTGCGGCCAGGTGTTCGTCGAGAAGCGCTGGTGAAACACGCACGCGGAGCTCGCGAGCCGCTCGTCCTGCAAGTCCCGGTAGAACTTGTCGAGCGAATGCGGCATCACCATGCCCTTGTAGGAGATCGTGCTCGCCGACAGGCTCGCGACGTAGACCGTCGGGTCCTCCTGCTCGAGCACCTTCTCCGCCGAGCGCCGGGCGATGTAGAGCTTGCGGTTCAGCTCCGCGACGTCCATGCCGTCCGGCGCGTTCACGAACACCTGCTCGATGTGAGGCAGCGTCCGGAGGGCCTCCTCGCCGCAGGCGCTCGGATCGATCGGCACGACGCGCCAGCCCGCGACGGCGAGCCCCTCGGCGGCGATCTCGCGGCCGAGCACCTCGCGCGCCCGCGCCTGCAGCGCCGTATCTCGATTGAGGAACACGGTGCCCGCGGCGTAGCGCGCGGCGAGCTCGAATCCCGCTTCCGCCGCGACGGCGCGGAGGAAGGTATCCGGCGTCTTCAGGAGTAGGCCGCAGCCGTCGCCGGTCTTGCCGTCTGCGGCCACCGCACCGCGGTGGGTCAAGCGATGGAGCGCGCGAATCGCGGTTTGCACGAGCCAATGGCTCGGCTGATCGTCCATGTTCGCGATCAGGCCGAAACCGCAGCTGTCGCGCTCGAAGCTCGGTCTATACAGTGTGTCGGCGCCTAGGATCATCTTGTTTTCTGCGGGCGGCCGTACGCCGCCGTTGCGACTACTTGCAGCTCGTAAGCGGGGCTGACTGTGCTTCCTGGGGCCGCACCGGTGTCGGTGGGCTGGCTGCCGGTCGTGTCACGGAGTGCCGGCAGTCGGGGTCTCAGTCGGCTGTCGCCGAGCGGGTAACTATAAAAAGACGGCGAATCCTGCGTCAAATCGGCGACAGTGCAGTCCTTGCAACGCCGTTGCCGGATCGCGCGGGGCGCTCAGCGCCCGCTCGGGACGCGGAGGGGCACGTCGCCGCGGGTGCCGAACGGGATCGGTCCGGAGAGGCGCCGGGACGGCGTCACGCGGCCGTTCAGCTCGTACGCAAGCGTCCGCTCCGCCCCTTGCGCGAGCGCGAGGAGCCGCGAGACGGACGACACGATGTCGCTCGTGACCTCGACTCGAACGCTCTCGGAGCCGCGCGGCGGCAGCACGAACGGCTCGGTCGTCTGGCCGTCGAGCACACCGGCGCCGCCGAGGCGCACGGACAGGCCGAGCGCTTCGATCGGGAACGGGATCGGGTTCGGGTTCTCGACCTCGAGCAGCAGCTCGAAGCGTTGCCGCGCGGCGCTCGCATCGAGCAGCGTCAGCTGGGCGAGGCGGACCTCGGGCGGCGCGAGCGCGCCCTGCACGGCGGCGCAGCCGGCGAGCAGCACGCCCGCGGCGAGCGCTGCCGCGCCGCAGGCGAGCGCGCGGCGGGAGAAGCCGACGCTTCGTTCGTTCGTCATTCCGAGCCTCCGAGGCCGCGCTCCCAGCGCGCGCCGATGACCTGCCATTCGCCGCTGCCGCCGGCGAGCTCGAGCTCGATCCGGTACAGATCGCCGTCGAGCCCGCCGAGCACGCTTTGCCCCGCGCGCCGACCGGCCATGCCGGCCTGCACGACGACCCGTGCGGCATCCGCGCCCTCGAGCGTCACCTCGGTGACCCGGGTGACGACCTCGATCTGCTGATGGAGCAGGAAATAGCCGCGAATGTAGTTGATCAGCTGCTCGCGATCGTTGCCGCGCGAGTCGCGATAGCTCTCTGCGATCAGACCCCGGAAGAAGCCGGTGTCGCGCGCCTCGGCGGCGTCCGCGGCCGCTTCGATCAGCGCCCGGAGCTCCTGCTCGGGGTCTGATGCGCCGCCGCAGGCGGCGAGCGCGAGCGCGAGCGCGGCGGCGGTAATACGGGTCACGCGAGCTCCGGCACCGACCGGGAAGATCGGCTGTCCAATGGAGGCCGTATTGTAGTGCCCGGCCGATGAAGTCACGATTGCCGGTGCCACGCTCCAGGAGTATTCGATGCGAAATCAGGTAGCTCGGCCCGTGGCGGTCGTCGGCGGCGTCCGAATCCCGTTCTGTCGGGCGAATACCGCGTACCGCGATCGTTCGAACCAGGACATGCTGTCCGCGGTGCTGCAAGGGCTCGTCCGCAAGTACGGCCTCGAGAACCAGCGCTTGGGCGAGGTCGCGGCCGGCGCCGTGATCAAGCACTCGCGCGATTTCAACCTCGTGCGCGAATCGACGCTGTCGTCGGGTCTCGCGCCGGAGACGCCCGCCTTCGACCTGCAGCGCGCCTGCGGCACCAGCATCTCCGCTGCGATCCTGATCGCGAGCAAGATCTCGGTCGGGCTGATCGACGCCGGCATCGCGGGGGGCACCGACAGCATCAGCGACATGCCGATCGTCTACCCCGACGCGTACCGGTCGCTGCTGCTCGAGAGCGCCCGCGGCCGCTCTTTCGGCGAGCGGCTGAAGCCGTGGCTCAGGCTGCGGCCGAAGCACTTCAAGCCGCAGGTCATGGGCGTCGTCGAGCCGCGCACCGGGCTCTCGATGGGCGAGAGCATGGAGATCACGGCGAAGGAGTGGCAGATCACGCGCGAGGAGCAGGACGAGCTCGCGCTCGCGAGCCATCGGAACGCGGACCGCGCTTACCGCGACGGCTTCTACGCCGATCTCGTGATTCCGTATCAGGGCGTCGAGCGCGACAACAACATTCGCCCCGACACGAGCCTCGAGCAGCTCGCGCGGCTGAAGCCCGTGTTCGATCGCAGCCCGAGCGGCACGCTGACGGCCGGCAACAGCACGCCGCTGACGGACGGCGCGTCGGCCGTGCTGCTCGCGTCGGAGCAGTGGGCCGCCGAGCGCGGGCTGCCGGTGCTCGCGCACATCACGTATGCGCGCGAGGCCGCGGTCGACTTCGTGAACAAGGAAGGGCTGCTGATGGCGCCGGCGTACGCCGTCGCCGAGATGCTCGCCGAGGCGGGGCTCGCGCTCCAGGACTTCGACTACTACGAGATCCACGAGGCGTTCGCGGCGCAGACGCTCGCGACGCTGAAGGCCTGGGAGTCGGAGCGGTTCTGCCGCGAGCGGCTCGGCCTCGACCGGCCGCTCGGCTCGATCGACCGCGCGAAGCTGAACGTCAAAGGCGGCAGCGTCGCGATCGGTCACCCGTTCGCGGCGACCGGCACGCGGCTGCTCGCGACGATGGCGAAGCTGCTCGCCGAGCGCGGCGGCGGCCGCGGCCTGGTTTCGGTCTGCACCGCCGGCGGCATGGGCGTCACCGCCATCCTCGAAGCCCCCTGACCGCGACGGCGGCCGCGCTCGGAATGACTCCCGCCGGTGATCGGAGTGCGGCGCGGCTGCACAGAGGCCGTTCCGGGACCGCCGCAAGTCCATCCCTGGAGGCTCGCCCGCGCGCGGTTGCGGCTTCGTTCCGCGCCGCGGCGGTCGCGGCTGACAGCCGCTCCTACCTCACGGGATGGCGCCGCGGTGCAGATTGCGGCGACGTGCTTCTCTTCGTGCGTAACGCGCTGCCGACGTCTCTCGCGACACCGGCGGGAGTCGTTCCAGGCGCAGGCGCGCGGGACGTCAGAGGGTCAGGGCGTAGGCGACGATCAGCGGGAGGAGCGCCGCGGTCAGCAACGTCGACACCAAGACGATGCCGGCGACGTCCTCCGGCTCCCGCCCGTACCGCTCCGCGAACAGATAGTTGAACACCGCGGCCGGCATCACCCCCTGCAGCACGAGCACCCCGCGCGCGATCCCGCTCAACCCGAACAGCTCGCTCACCGCGAGCGACGCCGCGAACGCGACCACGAGCCGCAACGCGCTCAGCCCGAGCGCGAACGGCACCCGCCGCACGCGCAACCCCCCGAGCGTGTGCCCGAGCGCAAGCAGCATCAGCGGGATCAGCAGATCGCCGAGCAGCCCGACCGTCGAGCCGAGCCACTGCGGCAGCGGCGCGCCGCTCGCGAGCACGGCCATCCCGACGATCGCGCCGTAGACGACCGGGGTCGACGCGAGCGTCCTGAGCGCGCGCTCGCCGGACTGCACGAGCGGCGTCAGCGTGAACTGCCCGACCGAGTTCAGCACGTACACGGCGATTCCCAGCGCGAGACCGGGTTCGCCGAACGCGAACAGGCAAAGCGGCAACCCCATGTTGCCGGTGTTGCCGAGCGCGACCGACGGCAGGTACGCGCGCACGGACAGTCCGAGGACCCGCAGCGCGACGAAGCTCACCGCCCCGACGACGGCGAGCAGGGTCGCGGCGGCGAGCAGCATCGTGACGAACTCCTCGAGCGGCAGATCCACGCTCGCGAGGCTGTCGACGATCAGGCACGGCGCCGAGACGTTCATGATCAGCCGCGTGACGAACTCGCGCTCGAACGGCATGCCGAGCAGCCGCCAGCCGTAGCCGACGGCCGCGAGGCAGAACACGGGCAACAGAATGGCGGCGAGCTCGGTGACCATGCTGGCGGACAGCAGCTCGTCGCGATGCGTCGGAGTGAGGCTCGGCGCGGCGCTGCGGGCGCAACTCTGCCACAATTGCTGCCCCGCTCCCATGGGGGATGGGCGGTCGGTGCTCGGCAGGTTCCTAGGCTTCGGCGTCAACGCGCGGCAGCGTGCCGCATCGTTCGACTTCTACCGGTCGCTCGGCTTCGAGCCGGTGCCGGTCGCGGACGGCGAGTCCGCACCGTACGCCGCCCTCTCGGACGGCACGATCGCGATCGGCTTGCACGACAGGCCGGACGAAGCCGGGGACGGCGTCGAGCCGTCGATCGCCGCGAGCTTCGTCCGTCCGAACCTGACGAGCTGCGTCCGGACGTATCGCCGGCTCGGCATCGAGCTCGAGATCGAACGGCTCGCGAGCGACGAGTTCAACGAGGTGGGCTTCACCGATCCGAGCGGATTGCCGATCCGCGTGCTCGAGGCCCGCACGTTCTCGCCCGCCCCCGCCGACGCGCGCCACGCGGGCGCATGCGGCACGTTCCTGGAGCTCGCCGTCGCCGCCCGCTCGGTCGGGCACTCGCAGACGTTCTGGGAAGCGCTCGGCTTCAAGACGGTGGCGTCGAGCGACGAGCCGGACCGCTGGCGCCGGCTCGAGGGCTACGGCCTGACGCTCGGGCTCTACGAAGGCCGCCCGTTCCCTGCCGGCCTGTCGTTCCGCGGCCAGAACCTCGAGGCCCGCATCGAGTACCTGAAAGCGAAAGGCTTCGACGTGCGGCGGGGGCCGGCCGCGCTCGGCCCACTGAGCGCCGCGTTGACCGCGCCCGAAGGAACGCCGCTCTATCTCGTCGAGAGCTGACGCGCCGTCATGCCCGCAGGCAGCGCTCGAGCGCCGCGCGAAGCGGTGCGACGTAACCCGCGCCGAACAGGTTGAAGTGATTCAGGAGATGATAGGCGTTGTACAGGTCGACGCGCCGTGCCGCGCCGCGGTCGAGCGGCCACGCCTCGTCGTACGCGCGATAGAACTCCGGGCCGAAGCCGCCGAAGAGTCGAGTCATCGCGATGTCCGCCTCGCGATCTCCGTAGTAGACCGCCGGATCGAACACGAACGGCGTGTCGTCCGCAGCGGCTCCCCAGTTGCCGCCCCATAGGTCGCCGTGCAGCAGCGACGGCACCGGGCGATGGCCGTCGAACAGCGTTTCCAGCCGGTCGAGCACGCGCTCGACGAGCGCGGCACACTCGCGCGGCAAGCCGTTCGCCCGCGCCAGCTCGAGCTGCGCGCCGAGCCGCTCGCGGCGCACGAACTCGAGCCAGTCGTCCCGCTCGGTGTTCACTTGCCGTGTAGGCCCGATCGCGTTCGCGCGCGGGTATCCGAAGCGATCGCTCGTCGTGCGATGCAGCGCGGCGAGCGCGCGGCCGAGCCGCCGCTCCGCGCGCGGCGTCGGCGCGCCGAGCGCTAGCCAGTCGAGCGCGAGAAACGCCTGGCCGCCGGCCTCGCCGAGCGCGCGCACGGCCGGCACCGCGACCGTTGCAGTGCGGCGCAGCGCTTCGAGCCCGTCCGCTTCCGCGTCGAGCTCCTCGCAGCGTCTTGCGGGTAGCAGCTTGACGAACAGCGTTAGCGCATCGTCCGCCGCGCGCAGGAACGTCTTGCCGGCGCCGCCGCCGACGACGGTCGCAACGAAGGCGCTGCGGAGCCCCGCCTCGCGGCAGAGCGCAGCGCGCACGTCGGGAGCGAGCAAAGCGTCAGCGCGCGGCTTGCACGCGCTCGAGATCGCCGCGCACGCGCGCATGCAGCGGGCTCGAGCGCGGGAAGTGCGTCAGGAGATACTCCATCTGGTCGGCGAGCACGCGCCGGCCCTTCAGATAGATGTACTCGGCGTAGGTCGGCGTGAACGGTACTGCGAGGAGCTCGAGGCCGGCCTGCTCGGGAGTGCGGCCGCCCTTGTGGTTGTTGCATCTACGACAGGCGGTTACGACGTTCGTCCACACGTCGCCACCGCCGTGCGAGAGCGGGGTGATGTGGTCCCTCGTCAGCTCGCTCGAGCGGAACAGCCCGCCGCAGTACATGCACAGATTGGCGTCGCGCCTGAAGAGCGTGCGGTTGTTCAGCGGCGGCGTGTAACGTTCGCGGTTGCGTTCGACCGTATGGGTATCGCCGCGTGTTGCGATGATCGAGTTGATCTCGAGCACGCTGCGGCGTCCGGTGCGGGCGTTGTAGCCGCCCCGGATCCGGAAGATCGGCGACCCGCAGGAATAGGCGACCTGGTCGCTGTGATAGAGCGTCGCCGCTACTTTGTAGTCCACCCACTCGAGCGGCATTCCAGCGACGTCGGTACGCAACACCTCCTGGGTCAGCGCGTAATAGCGAGGCTCCATAGGTGACTCGAAACGGCCGAACCGTTCCATATTCACTGACCGACGGTCAATATTCAATAACCTGTGCCGTCGGCGCCACTCGTGTCTCGTTCTAGCAACCCGGCCGGCGGCGCAGCGCCGGCCCCGGGGGGACGACGCGTCGACCGGCGCAGCCGGGACGCGTCGCGGCGTCGCTCAGCGGTTGCCGAAACGGCGCTGGCGCTGCTCGCGGATCCGCTCGCGCTCCTCCGGCGTCAGCTCCCGATACCGCTCGCGCAGCTCGAGCCGCCGGTCCGGCGGCAAGTGCATGTAGCGGCGGTAGACGCTGCGCATCCGCGCGCGCTCCTCCGGCGGCAGGTCCCGGAACTCCCGATACCGCTCCCGGAGCGCCGAGCGCTCCTCGTCGCTGAGCTCCTGCCACGCGCGATAGCGGTTCCTCGCCTGCTGCCGCTCGGCAGGGCTCATCTCGAGCCAGCGGCTGGCGCCGCGCGCGAGCTGCTCCTGGCGCGCCGGGTCGAGCTCGTCCCAGCGCTCGGCTTGGCTCGCGAGCACGCGGCGCTGCGCCTCGGTCAGGTCCGTCCATGCGACACCGTCCGCGCTCGCCGCGCCCGCGACCAGGAGGGCGGCGGCGAATGCCGCGACGGTTCTCCTCGCCCTGCTCATCGCTTCCTCCTCGTCACTCCGCTCCCGAACGGCGCGCCCTCAGCCCGGACCGTCGCCGCCGGCGACGAGCTCCGGCTGCTCCTCGAGCCAATCGTAGAACTCGAGCTCGTCGACGAGCTCGAGCTCGAGCAGCAGATCGAGGTCGGCTAGCGCGACGACGGGCTCGGCCGGGTCCGGCGTCGGCGCCGACGCCGGCCACCACAGCCAGGCCGCGGCCAACGCGATCGTGACCGCCGTCGCGGGCGCGAGCCAGCCGCCGACCGCGAACCGCTTGCGCGGTGCCGCCGCTTCCGCGAGCGCCCGCGCCCGCGCGGCCGCGAGCCGCGCACGCGTGCCGGCATCGAGCTCCGCGACGCTCTTCTCGAGCAGCGCTTTCGCGCGGCGCTCGAGCGCCTCGTCCGAGTCGAAGTGCTCGCCGCTCATAGCAAGTGCTCTCCCAGAAGCTCCCGCAGCCTCTGCACGGCGCGGAAATAGTGAGTCTTCACGCTGCCCTCCGAGCAGCTCATCGCCGCGGCCGTCTGTGCGACGTCGAGTCCCTCGATGCTCCGCAGCAGAAACGCCTCGCGTTGCCTTGCGGGCAACTGCCGCAACGCCTCCTCGAGCGCCGCGAGCGCTCCGTCGCCGGCCGCGCGCTCGAGCGGGTCGTCCCCGGCCGAGCCGGGTGCGCCGAGCAGCGGATCGGGCTCCTCGTCGGGCCCTGCCGGCAGGCCGCCGAAGAACGACAATACGCGGTTGCGCACGATCTGCCGCCGCCGCCAGTCGCGAATCCGATTCTGCAGGATCCGGTAGAACAGCGGCGTCCATTCGACGCTCGGTGCGTTCGCGTAGCGCCGCGCGAGCCGAATCATCGCATCCTGCACGATGTCGAGCGCCTCGTCGCGGTCGCGGACGTGCACGAGCGCGATGCGAAACGCGCGCGCTTCGACGTCGCGCAAGAACGCCTCGAGCGATACCGCCGCCGGGCGGTCCGCTTCGTTGCCGAGGTCCGTCACGCAGTCCGACCGAGCGCGCAATCTGAGCTCCATGTCCGCTCCGCCCGCGCCGCCGCTCGAAGCCGGCCGGCGCTTGGTCTGATAACGTACCAGCGCCGAAGCCGTTGACGCATCCGCCACCGGCGCGTCCGGCATATACCGGCACACATATAAAAGAGTCCCGAGTGACAAGCCTGCGATTGGTCCGCGTCGCGGTCCCGGTGCCGCTCGCCGAGACGTTCGACTACCGGTGGGACGACGATGCTCCGCGCCCGCCGCCGGGCAGCCGCGTGAGCGTCCCGTTCGGCAGAGGCGAGCGGATCGGCGTGGTCGTCGCGCACCCGGCCGAGACCGACCTGCCGGACGGCAAGCTCAAGGCCGTCCGGGCCGCGCTCGATCCGGAGCCGCTGATCGGCGCGGAGCTCTTCCAGACGCTCGTCTGGGCCGCGGGCTACTACCACCACCCGCTCGGCGAGGTCCTGAGCCACGCGCTGCCCGGGCTGCTCCGCAAGCAGCCGCGGGCGGAGCGCCGCGGCGAGCGGCACTGGCGGCTGACGGCCGCCGGACAGGCGGACGCGCCGGCTGCGCTCGCGAAGCGGGCCGGCCGTCAGGCGGCAGCGCTCGAGGCCCTTGCCGGCGGGGGGATGGCGGAGGCGGAGCTCCGGCGGCGGGGCGTCGGTCTCGCGACGCTCCGGCGGCTCGAAGCGAAGGGATGGATCGCAGCGGCGGCCGCAGAGGAGCCCTCTTCGCCGCGCCCCGACGGCCGCCCGGCGGAGCCGCTGCCGGAGCTCACGGCCGAGCAACGGGCGGCGCTCGACGCGATCGTCGCGGACCGCGACGGCTATCGCTGCTATCTTCTGCACGGCGCGACCGGCAGCGGCAAGACCGAGGTGTATCTGCGGCTGATCGCCCGCGAGCTCGAGGCGGGGCGGCAAACGCTGCTGCTCGTGCCGGAGATCGGGCTGACGCCGCAGCTCGTCGGCCGGCTCGAGCGCCGCTTCGGCCGGACGCTCGCCGTGCTGCACTCGGCGCTGACGGACCGTGAGCGTCTCGACGCGTGGCACGCGGCGCGCAGCGGCACGGCGGGGATCGTCGTCGGCACGCGCTCGGCCGTGTTCGCGCCGCTCGCGGCCCCGGGGCTCCTGATCGTCGACGAGGAGCACGACCCGTCGTTCAAGCAGCAGACCGGCTTTCGCTACTCCGCGCGCGACCTCGCCGTGCTGCGCGCGCAGCGGCTCCGCGTGCCCGTCGTGCTCGGCTCCGCGACGCCGTCGCTCGAGAGCTTTCACAACGCGCGGCAGGGGCGCTATCGGCTGCTGTCGATGCCGACGCGGATCGGGGCCGGCGGGCCGCCGACGATCCGGCTCGTCGATCTCGGCCGGCATGCGAGCCGGCAGACGATCTCGACGCCGCTCGTCGCCCGGATCGAGCAGCATCTCGCCGCCGGCAACCAGGTGATGCTGTTCCTGAATCGCCGAGGGTTCGCCCCCGCGCTGTTCTGCCCGGAGTGCGCCGTCGCCGCGGAATGCGCGCGCTGCGACGCGCGGCTCACCGTGCACGCGCGGGCTGGGAAGCTGCGCTGCCATCATTGCGGCGGCGAGCAGCCGCTCGCGTGGGCGTGCGCGCGCTGCGGCAGCGAGCGGCTCGCGGTCGGCGCCGGCACGCAGCGCATCGACACCGAGCTCGCTGCGCTCTTTCCGGAGGCTCGCATCGCACGGCTCGATCGCGACGCGGTCACGCGCAAGGGCGCGCTCGCGGCCGTGCTCGACGACGTCGCGACGGGGCGCACGCAGATCCTGGTCGGCACGCAGATGCTGACGAAGGGCCACGACTTCTCGCGGGTCACGCTGGTCGCGGTGCTGTCGGCCGATCAGGGACTCTTCGGCACGGATTTCCGCAGTCACGAGCGGCTCGCGCAGACTATCCTCCAGGTCGCGGGCCGCGCCGGACGGCGCGACATGCCGGGCGAGGTGCTGATCCAGACGCATCACCCGCGGCATCCGCTGTTGAAGTCGCTGCTCGCGCAGGACTACCACGCATTCGCCGCGCACGAGCTCGAGGAGCGGCGGCGTGCCGGCTGGCCGCCGTTCGCGCACGTCGCAGCGTGGCGCGCCGAGGCCGCCGAGCGCGGCGCGGCGTTCGCGCCGCTCGAGCGGTTACGCGACTTCGCCGCGGCGCGCGCGGACGGCGCGGTCCGCGTCCTCGGCCCCGCCGCCGCGGCGATGGAGCGCAAGGACGGACGGTACCGGGCGCAGCTCCTGCTGGTCGCGGCGGAACGGCGCGCGCTGCGGGAGCTGCTCGCGGAGAGCGCGGCGGCGCTCCGCACGTGGCCGGTGGCGCGCCGTGCGCGGATCGCGCTCGACGTCGACCCGGTCGAGGTGTAGAGCGTCCTTACCGTTTTCCTCGCGCGCGCTCGACGGCGCGCGGCGGCGCCCCTGCCGAATCGGCGCCTCCCGCTCCGAGGGTTCAGTTACAATCCGCGCCTCCCCCGAAACGACGACCTCCGCCGTGCGCGCCGAACTCGACCGACTGCTCCGCAACGCTCTCGACCGGCTCGCGCGCGACCTCGGCATCGAGGACGCGCGCGGCATCGATCCGTCGCTCGAGCGCGCCCGCGATCCGCGGCACGGCGATTTCGCGAGCAACGTCGCGCTGCGTCTCGCGAAAGCGGCGGGCAAGCCGCCGCGCGAGGTCGCGGCGGCGCTCGTCGAGCGGCTCGAGCCGAGCCCGCTCCTCGCGAAGACCGAGGTCGCGGGCGCGGGGTTCGTGAACTTCACGCTCGCCCCGCAGGCGTATCAGCAGGAGCTCGCGAAGATTCTCGCCGAAGGCGAGCGCTACGGCTGCTCGGACGCGGGCGGCGGACGGCGCGTGCTCGTCGAATACGTCTCGGCGAACCCGACCGGGCCGCTGCACGTCGGCCACGGCCGTCATGCCGCCTACGGCGCATCGCTGGCGGCGATCCTGCGCGCGGCCGGCTACGCGGTCGACGAAGAGTATTACGTGAACGACGCCGGCCGGCAGATGGACATCCTCGCCGTCAGCGTCTGGCTCCGCTATGCCGCGCTCGCAGGCCACGAGCTGCCGTTCCCGAGCAACTGCTATCAAGGCGGTTACGTGCGCGATGTAGCGGCCGCCCTCGCGCGCGAGCACGGCGACGGCTTGCTCGGCGATCCGGACGCCGTGCGCGAGGCGCTCGCGGCGGAAGCGGCAAGCGACGAGCAACGCCTCGACCGGCTGATCGCGACGATCAAGCGCACGCTCGGCGAGCGCTTTGCGATCGTGTTCGATGCGGGCCTGACGAGCGTGCTCGACGACATCCGCCAGGATCTCGACGAGTTCGGGGTCCGGCCGGGACGCTGGTACTCCGAGCGCACGCTCACGCAGAGCGGCGCGGTCGAGCGATCGCTCGCCGCGCTCCGCGCGAGCGGCACCGTCTACGAGCGCGACGGCGCGGAGTGGTTCCGGTCGACCCTGTACGGCGACGACAAGGACCGGGTCGTCGTCCGCGACAACGGCGCGACGACGTATTTCGCGTCCGATATCGCCTATCACGACGAGAAGTGCCGCAGGGGTTACGACTTGCTGCTGAACGTGCTCGGCGCGGATCACCACGGCTACGTTCCGCGCGTCCGCGCGGGCCTCCAGGCCATGGGCCATCCGGCCGACATTCTCGAGGTGCGGCTCGTGCAGTTCGTCGTGCTGTACCGCGGCACCGAGAAAGTGCAGATGTCGACTCGCTCCGGCGAGTACGTCACGCTGCGCGAGCTCAGGAACGAGGTCGGCAACGACGCGGCACGGTTCTTCTACGTCTCCCGCTCGAACGACCAGCACCTCGAGTTCGACCTCGAGCTCGCGAAGAAGCAGTCGAACGACAACCCCGTGTACTACGTGCAGTACGCGCACGCCCGGGTTGCGAGCATCTGGAAGCGCATGGAGGAGCAGGGCATCGCGATGCCCGACGTCGCCGGCGCGGATCTCTCGCGGCTCTCGACCGCGGAGGAGCTCGCGCTGCTCGCGGCGCTCAGCCGCTACCCCGAGGTCCTCGGGGCCGCCGCGGAGCAGCGCGCCCCGCACCACCTCGTGCATTACCTGCGCGACGTCGCCGCGAGCTTCCACACCTGCTACAACGCGCACCGCGTGCTCGTCGACGAGGAGCCGCTTCGCACGGCGCGGATCGCGCTCGCGATGGGCAGCCAGCGCGTGATCCGCAACGCGCTCGCGCTCCTCGGCGTGTCGGCCCCGGAGTCGATGTAGCCCGATGGCGCGGCGGCGACGGCATTCCGCCCGCGGCGACAGCGCGCCCGGCTGGGTGTGGATGCTGTTCGGACTGTCGCTCGGGCTCGCCGTCGCGTTCGGGGCCTATCTCCACGGGCGCTCCGGCGCGCCCGCGCGCACGCCGACGGCTGCCGCGATGCCTGCACCGGCGGAGTCCCCCGCCGCGAGCGAAGACACCCAGGCGGCCGCGCCCCGCCGGCCCGCGACGCCGAGCCGCGCGCAGGCCGAGCGCGAGGCGGCGGCCGCGCGGTTCGACTTCTACGAGATCCTGCCGCAGTTCGAGGTGGTCGTGCCGGAGGTCGAGACCGAGCAGCGGCGCACGGCCGGCACGGCGCCGAGGCCGGTCGAGGAGCCGGGCAGCTACGTGCTGCAGGCGGGGTCGTTCACGTCCGCGGCCGACGCGGACCGGATGCAGGCGAACCTCGCGCTGCTCGGCATCGAGGCGCGGATCCAGCGGGTCACGATCGACGACGCGGTGTTTCACCGCGTGCGCATCGGCCCGATCTCGGACCTCGCGGAGCTCGATCGCGTGCGCACGCGACTCCGCGACGCCCGCATCGACACGCTCCTGATGCGCGTGCAGTAGGAGCGGCTGTCCAGCCGCGACTGCCGCCCCGCTAGAGGTCGGCACGCCGCGCGGTCGACTAGCACGACGCCGCAGTGAAAAGACGAAGCTCGCGGCTGGACAGCCGCTCCTACCGAGGCGGTCAGTCGTCGGTCAGGGATTGGCGGAAGTCGACGCCGAGCGAGCGGAGCTTGCGGTAGAGGTGCGTGCGCTCCATGCCGACCCGCTTCGCGAGCTGTCCGACCTTCCCGCCGCAGAGCAACAGCTGTTGCTGCAAGTACGCCCGCTCGAAGCGCTCGCGCGCCTCGCGGAGCGGCATCGCGAGCAGATCCTGCTTGACCAGCAGCTCGTCGCCCGGCGCGGCCGCCGACAGCTGCGCCTCGACCTCCTCGAGCGAGATCTCCTCGTTGCCGCCGAGGATCAGCAGACGCTTCACCATGTTCCGGAGCTCGCCGACGTTGCCGGGCCAGGGATAGTTCCGCAGGCGGTTCTGCGCGGCGACGCTGAAGCGGCGGAACGGCAGGTTCTCCGTGTCGACGAGCAGATCGACGTAGTAGCGCAGGAGCTCCGGCACGTCCTCCGCGTAGTCCCGCAGCGGCGGCACCCGGATGACGACCTCGGAAAGGTGCGCCAGCAGCTCCGGACGGAAGCCGTCGCCGCGCTCGAAGCCGGGCGGCGCGCTCGAAAGAATTCGCACGTCGAGCTTGCGCTCGCCGTCGCCTGCCGCGCGGAAGGCGCCTTGCTCGAGCGCGCCGAGCAGCAGGCGCTGCGCCGCGCTCGACAAGTCGTTCAGGCCGCTGATGAACAGGATGCCGCCCGACGCGCGCTCGAGCGCGCCCGCCTGGTCGCCGCGCCCGAACAGCAGGCGCTCCGCGTCCTGCTCCGTCAGGTCGCCGCCCATCACGACGACGAACGGCGCTCGGGCGCGCTCGCTGTGGCTCGCGAGATAGCGCGCGAACAGCTGACGCCCACTGCCGTGCTCGCCGGTGAACAGGGTGTGCGCGTCGTGATGCGCGACGCGCGCGGTCTGATCGCGCAGCGAGCGGATCGCCTGGCTCTTGCCGGCCGGCACCGCCGTTTCCTGCACGAGCGCACGGCGGTCCGTGCGCGAGCGGCGCGCGGCGAGCGCCTTCTCGACGGTCCGCAGCAGCTTCGCGAGCGATACCGGCTTCTCGATGAAGTCGACCGCCCCGAGCCGCGTCGCCTCGACGGCCGTATCGACCGTGCCGTGTCCGGACATCATCACGACGGCGCCGCCGAGGTCGCCTTCGGACCATTCCTTCAGGAGCGAGATGCCGTCCGTGTCCGGCATCCAGATGTCGAGCAGCACGAGATCGTAGTCCTGGTTCCGACGAGCGGCCCGGGCTTCCTCCGCGTTTGCCGCGGTGACGACCTCGTACCCCTCTTCGCTCAGGATCTCGTCGATCAGCGTACGAATGTTCGCTTCGTCGTCGACGACCAAGATTCGCGCGGTCATGCGCGCTCCCTCCTGTGATCGAGCCGCCGGCTCTTCGTGACCTCGCCGACATCGACCGATATCGGCATGAGTATACTGATCTCCGCTCCCCCCTGCTCGCGGTTACGGACGGCGATCTGGCCGCCGTGCTCTTCGACGAGCTTCTTCACGATCGCGAGCCCGAGACCGGTGCCCTTCGGCTTGCTGGTCACGTACGGGACGAACACCTGATCGATGATGTCGGCGCCGAACCCGGGCCCGTTGTCCGTGACCTTGATCTCGACGAACCCCGCCTCGTCGCGGCTGGTGCGCCGCGTCGCGATCTCGACCTGGGGATCCGCCGTGTGCTCCATCGCCTCGAGCGCGTTCCGGAACAGGTTGTGGAAGACCTGGCGCAGCCGCCCGGCGTCCGCGCGCATCGGCGGCAGATCCGGCGCGAGCGCGAGCTTGATCGTCAGCGGGCGGTCGTGGTGCTCGTAGAGGTGGCTCACTTCCCGGATCAGCTCGTTCAGGTCGAACACCGTGACGTCCATGCCGGGCGTGCGCGCGTACTCGCTGAACGCGTTCACCATCTCCTTCATGGCCTCGACCTGCTGGATGATCGTGTGGGTCGCGCGGTCGAGGAGCTCCGCCTCGGGGGTGCGGGCCTTCAGGTAGCGCCGGCGCAGCCGCTCGGCCGAGAGCTGGATCGGCGTGAGCGGGTTCTTGATCTCGTGCGCGAGCCGGCGCGCGACCTCGCCCCAGGCGGCCTCGCGCTGCGCCTGCAGCAACGCGGTGATGTCGTCGAACACGACGACGTAGCCGCTCGCCGCGTCGCCGTCACCGGGCAGCTCCGTGCAGGCGCACATCAGCACGCGGCGGCCGCCCTCGCCGCGCAGCACGATCTGCTCGCGCCACTCGCTGTCGCCGCGCTGCAGGTGCGCGGAGCTCGCCGCGACGAACTGCGCGAGGAGCGGCTGCGTCTCCGCGAGCTCGAGCAGCGACTTGCCGACGTGCGCCTCGAGATCGATGCCGAAGATCGCGCTCGCGGCGTGATTGGCCGTCTGGATCGTGAGCGATGCGTCGAGCGAGACGACGCCGGTCGAAAGCCGCGCGAGAATCACCTCGAGCTTCTTGCGCTCGCTCTCCACCTGCTGCTGCGAGAGCCGCGTTTCCTGGCTCGCCTTAGCGAGCCGCTGCGTCATCTCGTTGAACGAATTGATCAGGAAGCCGATCTCGTCTTTCGCCCGGATCGGCAGGCGCGTATCGAAATCGCCGCGCGCGACCGCGCGCGTGCCGTGCATCAGCTGCTGGATCGGGCCGACCAGCCTGCGCGCCGAGGAGAACGCGCCGTACACCGACGCGAGCAGCGAGACGAGCAGCACGAGGCTCAGCGTCAGCGTGAAGCTGTACTTCAGCGCCGTGCGCAGGAACGACAGCTCGGCGTACTGGTTGTAGCTCGCCTGCACCTGGTTCGCGAGAGCGGAGAGCCGGTCCTCGACCGGGAACGTCGCGAACAGCACGTCGGGGGCGGGCCCTCCGAGCGGCGTCGGCAAGGTGACCGCCGCGACGATCTCGTACTCGCCGCTCGCCCGCGGCTCGAGGCTCACGTACGGCTGGCCTTGCCGGAGCTGGAAGTGCACCTCGTCCGTCAGGAATCGCGGCACGGAGACGGCCGGCTCGGCCGAGCTGACCGCCATGATCCGGTTGTTCTCGCCGTAGACGATCAGCTCCGTCGCGCGGCTCGCGACGCGGAGCTGCGACAGCTCCTCGACGAGCCGCGCCGGATCGACGGCGACGAGCCGCGCCGCGATGCTCTCGAGCTCGCTCAGGTGCTCGCGGCGTTGCAGCTCGAGGGCGCGCTGCGAGAGCTCGAGCGCGTTGCCGAGCCCGCGCTCGACGTCGACGCTGAACCAGTTGTCGATGCCGCGATTGATGAACGCGACCGAGAAGATGTAGACGCCGACGAGCGGCGTGATCGCGAGCATGATCAGCATCGTGACCATCCGCGCCTTCAGCCGCGACCCCGGCACGTGCCGCCGATAGTCGCGGACCAGACGCGCGAAGTTCACGACGATCAGCAGCACCAGCACGGCGATGCCGACGGAGTTGATCAGCAGGATCCAGTCCTGCAGGCGTGCGAAGTCGTCGGAGTTCTCGGCGACCTGGCTGAAGAGCAGCAGCGCGACGAGCCACAGCAGCACGCCCGTGGCGGCCGCGATCGCGAAAAACGCGCGTCTCAGTCTTCGGCCAATGGCCATTGGTACCACTCGCTCGCGAGCGACCAGTCGCGCCGCCAGAACGCAAGCAGCCTGAGCGGCCCCGCGAGCCGCTCGACGTCGAGCACCGCGCGCAGCCGAACCGAGTAGGCGCGGTTCTCGTCCAGCAGCGCCGCGTCGATCAACGGCAGGTCCCGGACGCGGCCGAGATAGTCGAGCGCCGCGCGCAGCGTCGAGAACGACGCCTGCTCGCCGCTGTTCAGATTGTGCACTAGGAAGCGCTCGGAGAGCGCGTGATACTCGAGCTGATAGCGCTGGCGGAGCGTCGCGACGGTGTTGTCGAACCAGAAGCGCCGGCCGACCTCGAGCTCGACGTCGATCCGGATCGTCAGCACGACCCCGGCTTCGAGCGCCTCGCGCGACTCGCCGGACAGGCGATAGTCGATATCGGCCGACAGGAAATAGACGCCCGACCGCAGCTCGACGTTCGCCGAGCGGACCTCGAAATGGCCGAGGTCTTCGTCTTGCGCCGCCGCGAAGAACGGGACGGCGAAGAGCGCGAGCAGGACGAGCGCCCGCTGCAGCGGGCGCGAGCCCCCGGCCCTGGCGAAGAAGCCGTTACTGTTGCGGGTGAAGGGCAAGGCGCGCCACGTTCTGCTTGTCGACGCAAGCATAATAGAACCCATCCATGTTCGCCCGACCGGGCAGCACGGTGACCGTGCGGCCGGGCACGGCGTCCGCCGTGCGGGCAACGAAAGCGTCGATCTGCCGGCCGGTCTCGCGGGCGAGCACCGAGCAGGCGGCATAGAGCAGCCGGCCGCCCGGCGCGAGCAGCGGCCAGAGCGCATCGAGCAGCTTCGCTTGCAGCGCCGCGACGCGCTCGACGTCGCGAGGCTTGCGCAGCACCTTGATATCCGGGTGCCGGCGGATCACGCCGACCGCACTGCACGGAGCATCGAGCAGTATCCGATCGAACGCGCGGCCGTCCCACCACGCCTCCGGGACCGTCGCGTCGGCGACCGCGAGCGTCGCATCGAGCTCGAGGCGCGCGAGATTTTCCCGGACGCGATCGAGACGCGCGGCGTCGCGATCGATCGCGACGAGCTCCGCGAGCTCCGGACACGCTTCGCGCAGATGACCGGTCTTCCCGCCGGGCGCGGCGCACGCGTCGAGCACCCGATGCCCGGGCGCAGGCTCGAGCAACGCGGGCGCGAGCTGCGCGGCCGCATCCTGCACCGAGACGCGGCCGGCCGCAAAGCCCGGCAGCGCGTCGACGCCGACCGGCTCGGCGAGCAGCACCGCGCTCGGCACCTCCGGCGACGGCTCGGCCGCGAGCCCGGCCGCCTCGAGCTCGCGCAGATACTCGTCCCGGCTCGTGCGCAGCAGATTCACGCGCACCCAGAGCGGCGGCGCCCGGTTGTTCGCGTCGAGAATGTCTCGCCACGCGTCGGGCCAATCCGTGCGGAACGCGTCGATCAGCCACGGCGGATGACTGTAGAGCGCGCGCGGGACGCCCTGCATTCGCGCGGCGAGCGATTCGCGCTCGCGGAGGAAGCGCCGGAGGATCGCGTTGACGAGGCCCTTCGCGCGCGGCGCGCCGACGAGCGCGGCCGCCTCGACGGTCGCGGACACCGCGGCGTGCGGCGGGATCCGCGATTCCTGGAGCTGATAGAGACCGACCCGAAGGAGCGCGGCGAGGTCGCGCTGCTTCGGATCGAGCTTGGCCGTCGCGAGCTCGCCGACTTGCCACTCGAGCCGGTGATGCCAGCGGAGCGTGCCCTGCACGAGCGCCTTGAAGAGCGAAGCGTCGCGCGCAGCGACCGGCGGAGCCGCGAGCGCCGCGTCGAGCGGCTCCGCGCCGCTCGCGATTCGAGCCACGGCCGAGGCGGCGGCCGCCCGAACCGCGGCTCCGGCCGGTGAGCGCTCAGACGGCAAAGGCGGCGCCGTCGAGCGGATGGGCGGCGAGATAGGCCGCAGCGGGCATCGCACGGCCGCCCGGGGGTTGCACCTCCGTGAGACGCAGCACGCCGGCGCCGGTCGCGACATCGATGCCGGCCGAGCCGGTCGCGACGATCTGCCCCGGCGCCGCGTCCGCGCCCCCGGCGAGCGCATGCGCGCGCCAGACGCGCAGCCGCCCGCCGCCGCGGAGCACGGCCTCGGCGACCGGCCACGGGTTGAACGCCCGCACGCGCCGCGCGAGCACCTCGGCCGGCTGCCGCCAGTCGAGCGCGGCATCGGCCTTCGAGATCTTCGGCGCGTAGGTGGCTTGCGTCTCGTCCTGCGGCTGCGGCACGAGCGTGCCCTGCACGAGCCCCGGCAGCGCCGCCTCGAGCGCGTCCGCTGCGACGACTGCGAGCCGGTCGTGGAGCTCGCCCGCGGTTTCCTCGCCGGTCAGTGCCACCTCGCGCCGCGCGTACACCGGCCCGGTGTCGAGCCCTGCCTCCATCCGCATCACGCTGATCCCGGTGACGGCGTCGCCGGCCAGGATCGCGTGCTGGATCGGCGCCGCGCCGCGCCACCGAGGCAGGAGCGACGCGTGCAGGTTCACGCAGCCGCGCGCCGGCCAGTCGAGGAGCCACTGCGGCAGCAGGAGCCCGTAGGCAATCACGACGATCAGCTGCGGGGCGGGACCGAGCGTGGCGGCGAGCGCCGGATCGCGCACGCTCGCCGGCTGCTCGACGCGGATGCCGAGCCTCTCGGCGGCCGTCTTCACCGGCGGCGGCGCGAGCTTGCGGCCGCGGCCGGCCGGGCGGTCTGGCTGGGTCAGCACCCACGGCACCTCGGCACCGGCCGCGACGAGGCGCTCGAGCGCCGGCACGGCGAACTCGGGGGTGCCGGCGAAACCGATCCGCGGGGCGGCCGTCACGCGGCCCGCTGCGGCCGGGACGAGAGGGAGGGCCGGAGCGCGCTCATCGTGCGGGCGCGCGTCAGATCACCGGTGCGGACTTGCGCAGCGAGGGCTCGATCTCGGCGGCGCCGCCGCGCTTCGCCTTCTTGGTCGCCTTCTTCTTCAGCCGCTCGCGCTTCAGCTCCGACAGGTAGTCGACGAAGAGCTTGCCTTCGAGGTGGTCGATCTCGTGCTGGATGCAGATCGCGAGCAGGCCCTCCGCCTCGAGCTCGAACGGCTCGCCGTTACGGTCGAGCGCGCGGACGGTCACGCGCTCGGCGCGGGTCACCTGGTCGTAGTACTCGGGCACGGACAGGCACCCTTCCTCGCTCTGCGTGCTCCCCGTCGCAGTCACGATTTCCGGGTTGATGAAACAATACGGCTGGTTGCCCTCGGGGGAGACATCGATCACCACTACGCGTTTCGGGACGTCGACCTGCACCGCGGCAAGGCCGATGCCCGGTGCGGCGTACATGGTCTCGAACATGTCGTCCACCAACGTCCGGATCTCGTCGTCGACTTTTGTGACGCGCTCGGCGCGCCGGCGCAGTCGCGGATCGGGATACTCGAGTATTGGGAGACGTGCCATTGTGATCGGGCCTCGGTTTCGTGTATAACGCCTCGAGTCGCAGTTAAGCCTTTGACTTTTCTAGGATAGTGTGGGGTTGAACCGTGCCGGGCGAGAGCCTTTTGCGCCGTCGCGCCGGCCGAATTATAGCTTACGGTCGCAGGCTTCAGACCCGCCGGACCGGCCGTAGTTCATAGGGAGCTTGAGCCATGTCGTACCCGCGAGTGCCCTTCGTTCGGACAGCCGGCTTCGCCGCCGCATGTGCGCTTGGCGTCGCACTCGCGTCGCTCGCCGATGCGCAGACGAGCGGCTCGGAGCCGACGCGGCTCGCGGCCGCGGTCGGCCAGCCCGCTTCCGGGCCCGTGCTGAACCCGCGCCATCCGGAGACGTACGTCGTCCAGCGCGGCGACACGCTCTGGGACATCGCCGCGATGTTCCTGCGCGATCCGTGGTACTGGCCCGAGATCTGGCAGATCAACCCGCAGGTCGAGAACCCGCACCTGATCTTCCCCGGCGACGTGCTGTCGCTCGCCTACCTCGACGACGGCCGCCCGGTGATCCGGCTCGAGCGCGGCACCGCCGCGGGCCCGGTCGAGCGCTTGTCGCCGCGGGTCCGCGCGACTCCGCTCGAGGAAGCGATCCAGACGATTCCGTACGAGCTGATTCGCGCGTTCCTGTCGCGGCCGATCATCCTGCGCGAGGAGCAACTCGACACGCTGCCGTACGTCGTCGCGCAGCGCGAGGGGCTGCTCGGCAGCGCCGGGCGCGACGTCTACGTTCGCGGCGACGTCCCGCAAGGCGGCGTCTACAACGTCGTCCACCGCGGCGCGGCGCTCGTCGATCCGGACACGAACGACGTGCTCGGCTACGAGGGCGTCTACACCGGCCAGGGGCTCGTTCGTCGCGACGGCGATCCCGCGACCGTGACGCTGACCGCGAGCGAGCGCGAGACCCTCGTCGGCGACTACCTCGTCGAGGAGGAGTCGGTGCCGCCGATGAACTTCCTGCCGCGCGCGCCGGAGGACGACGTCGAGGGCCAGATCATCTCGGTCGTCGACGGCGTGTCGCTGATCGGCCAGTATCAGGTCGTCGTGCTGAACCGCGGGGTCGATCACGGGCTCGAGCCCGGGCACGTGCTGCGCGCGTTCCGCAAGGGCGAGGTGATCCGCGACGAGGTGCGCAGACGCGGTCTTTTCGCGGAGAAAGTGCAGTTGCCGGACGAGCCGGCGGGCACGATCATGGTGTTCCGCAGCTACGACCGCCTGAGCTATGCGCTCGTCATGGAAGCCACCAGCGATCTCCGCGTGCTCGACGCGGTCCGTAACCCGTGACGATCGGGGCGAGCGCGCCCGCGCTCGCCGATGAGCCGCGCGGCCTGGCTCGCGATCCTGCAGGCCGTCTCGACCAGACACACGCGGCCGTGGCTCGAGGCGCTCGGCCGCGCGGGCTCCGCGGAAGCGTTGCTCGCCGAGGCGCGCCGCAGTCCCGCGGCACTCGGCCTCGGCGAGGAAGCCGCTCGCAAGCTCCGCTCGCCGGACGCAGCGCTGACCGAGCGCGCCGAGCGCTGGCTCGAGAAGCCGGGGCGCGCGCTCGTCGTCCACGGCGCCCCTGAATATCCCCCTCTCCTCGCGGCGCTGCCGCATCCGCCGCTCGCGCTCTTCGTCGAGGGCGCACGGCCGGCGCTGCTCGCGGCGCCGCAGCTCGCGATCGTCGGCAGCCGCAATCCGACGGCGGGCGGACGCGAGACGGCCGAGCAATTCGCCCGCTACCTGAGCCGGCACGGTCTCACGATCACGAGCGGGCTCGCGAGCGGCATCGACGGCGCGAGCCATCGCGGCGCGCTTCACGAGACCGGCGGAACGATCGCGGTGCTCGGCTCCGGCCTCGACGTGATCTATCCGCGCGAGCACGAAGGGCTCGCGCGCGAGATCGCGGCGAACGGTCTTCTCGTCTCCGAGTATCTGCCGGGTACGGTGCCGTTGCCGCACCACTTCCCGGAGCGCAATCGCATCATCGCGGCGCTCGCGCTCGGCACGCTCGTCGTCGAGGCGACGCGCAAGAGCGGCTCGCTGCACACCGCGCAGAACGCGGCCGATCTCGGCCGCGAAGTGTTCGCGATTCCCGGCTCTATTCACAACCCGCTCGCGCGCGGCTGTCATGCGCTCATTCGGCAAGGAGCGAAGCTCGTCGAGGAAGCCGCAGACATCTTCGTAGAGCTCGCGCCGCTGCTGCAGCTCGAGCTCGAGGCCGCGGAAGCGGTGGAAGACGAGCGCGTACAAACGCGGGCGCACGCCGATCCCGCGTACGCGGCGCTGCTCGAATGCATGGATTTCGCGCCGGTGCCGATCGCGGAGCTCGTGAAGCGCTCCGGATTGACCCCGGCGGAGCTTTCATCCATGCTGCTTATGCTGGAGCTTGAGGGGCTCGTCGAGGCGTCGCCCGGCGGTCGTTACACTCGCCTGCGAAAGAGCAGCTGCTCATGAAAGAAACCGTGCTCGACGTGCTCATGTATTTGTTCGAATCGTTCGTCGACGGCGAGGACGAGCCGGAACCGGACCGCAACGAGCTTCGCGAGGAGCTCGAGCATGCCGGCTTCGGCGCACGCGAGATCGACCGCGCGCTCGATTGGCTCGACGGCCTGAACGCCGCGGAGCTGCCGAGCGCACCGGCGCCGCACACCGCGGCGCTCCGCGTGTTCGACAAGACCGAGCAGGAGCGGCTGGACGCGCAGGCGCGCGGCTATTTGCTGCATCTCGAGCAGCTCGGCATTCTGCTTCCCGCGCACCGCGAGCTCGTGATCGACCGCCTGCTTGCGCTCGATAGCGACGAGGTCGGCATCGATCAGGTCAAATGGGTCGTCATGATGGTGCTGTTCAGCCGGCCCGATCAGCAGGAAGCGTTCTCGCAGATGGAAGACCTGGTCTTCGCGGACGAGTCTGCCTGGCTGCATTAGCGCTCCGTAACTCCTCGTATCCCAGGCCGGCACGGCTGCGTGCCGCGCCGCCCCGCGGCAGCGCCCCCCGCGCCACCGCTCCGGCCACCGCGATTCTCGGCATCGCCCGCGGAACCCCGTATTTAACGGACCGATTGGAATGGGCTATCCTGCCCGGCCTTCCTCGAACGCACGGCGTCGAGGCCGGCGCGGCAGATTTATATGAGGATGCAAACTATCAGCGTTAGGCGACGCAGGCCGACAACCGAAACGCCCGCTCGATCGGGAGTTCGGACGCCGCCGCCCGAAGCGCACGTGGCTGTATGAGCAAGAACGTCGTCATCGTCGAGTCGCCCGCCAAGGCGCGCACCATCGAGAAATACCTCGGCAAGGATTTCGAGGTGCTGGCGTCCTACGGGCACGTGCGCGATCTCGTGCCGAAGGAAGGCGCGGTGGATCCCGAGCGCGGCTTCGCGATGAAGTATCAGCTGATCGACAAGAACGCGAAGCACGTCGACAAGATCGCGAAGGCCGTACGCAACGCCGACGCGCTCTATCTCGCGACCGACCCGGATCGCGAGGGCGAGGCGATCTCTTGGCACGTCTACGAGGTGCTGCGCGAGCGCAACGTGCTCGACAACAAGCCGGTGCGCCGCGTCGTGTTCCACGAGGTGACGCGACGCGCGATTCAGGAGGCGATCGAGCAGCCGCGAGAGCTCTCCGAGCAGCTCGTGAACGCTCAGCAGGCCCGCCGCGCGCTCGACTATCTCGTCGGCTTCAATCTGTCGCCGCTGCTCTGGAAGAAGGTGCGCCGCGGGCTCTCGGCCGGCCGCGTGCAGAGCCCGGCGCTGCGGCTGATCGTCGAGCGCGAGGACGAGATCG
>CAYWGQ010000026.1:0-27678 GCA_964457725.1 uncultured Gammaproteobacteria bacterium | reverse complement strand
GATCCGAACGCGTCGATCCCGACGCCGCAGCCGGTGCACTACCGGCCGATGTTCGCGGCGTTCGGCCGCGCCGTCGAGGAGACGGCGGTGACCTTCGTATCGCAGGCGGCGCTCGAGGCGAGCGTCGGTGCACGCCTCGGCCTCGCGAAACGCCTCGTGCCGGTGCGCGGCACCCGCGGCATCGGCAAGGCCGCGATGCGCCTGAACGACTACTTGCCGCGGATCGAGGTCGATCCCGAGACCTACGAGGTGCGCGCCGACGGCGTGCTGCTCGCGTGCGAGCCCGCGACCGTGCTGCCGCTCGCGCAGCGGTACTGGCTCTTCTGATGGCTGCGCTCACGCTCTTCGACCGGCTGCTCGAAGCGGGCGCCACGCCGCCCGAGCGCGTGCTCGGCACGCTGTCCCTGCCGTTCGAGCAGCGGCAGCGAACGCGGCAGCGCGTGCGGCTCGGCTCGGGTCTCGAGATCGGTCTCGACCTGCCGCGCGGCACCGTGCTCCGCGGCGGCGATCTGCTCGGCTCCGCCGCCGGAGCGGTCGTCGCGGTCGCGGCGGCGCTCGAGCGCGTCTCGGTCGTGACGGTCGACTCGCCGCAGGCGCTCGCCCGCGCGGCGTACCACCTCGGCAACCGCCACGTCCCCGTCGAGGTGCGCGCGGACGGCTTGCGTTACCTCGAGGACCACGTGCTCGACGCGATGATCCGCGGGCTCGGGCTTCGCGTCGTGCACGAGGCGGCGCCGTTCGAGCCCGAAACCGGCGCATACGCGCACGGGCACGCGCATACGCACGCGCACGACCGATGATCGCGACGTTGCGGCTCTGGCAGCTGATCAGCCCGGCGCTGCCGATCGGCGCCTTCAGTTTCTCGCAAGGGCTCGAGCAGGCGGTCGAGCGCGGCGCGGTCCGCGACGAGGCGACCGCGCTCGCCTGGATCGCCGGCGTGCTCGAGCACGGGCTCGCGTACACCGACTTGCCGATCGTGCTGCGGGCGCATGCGGCCGCGGCGGGCCGCGACGCGCCGGCCCTCGCGCGCTGCGGCGAGACACTCACCGCGTTCCGCGAGACCGCGGAGGCGCGGCTCGAGGACGCGAGCATGGGCGCCGCGCTCGAGAGCCTGCTCGCCGCGCTCGGTGTGCCGATCGCGGCGGGGCCGCTGCCGTTTGCGTGCGCGTTCGGCGGCGCGTGCGCCGCATGGCAGATCGAGCCGCGCGCCGCGTGCGCCGGCTACGCGTTCGCCTGGTGCGAGGCACAAACGGCCGCGGCCGTGAAGCTCGTGCCGCTCGGCCACACGGCCGGCCAGCGGCTGCTGCTCGCGCTCGGCGCGCCGATCGAGCGCGCGGCCGCAGCGGCCTTCGAGCGCGGCGACGACGATCTCGGCGCGAGCCTACCGGGGCTCGCGCTCGCGAGCGCGCTGCACGAGACCCAGTACACCCGGCTCTTTCGCTCCTGAGACGGAGGTTCGAGCGATGCACAAGTCGATTCTGCGCATCGGCATCGGCGGCCCGGTCGGCTCCGGCAAGACGAGCCTGATCGAGGCACTCTGCAAGCGGATGCGCGCGCGCTACGAGATCGCGGTCGTGACGAACGACATCTACACGCAGGAGGACGCACAGATCCTGACCCGCGCCGAAGCGTTGCCGCCCGAGCGGATCGTCGGCGTCGAGACCGGCGGCTGCCCGCATACCGCAATTCGCGAGGACGCCTCGATGAACCTCGGCGCCGTCGACGAGCTGGTCCGGCGGTTTCCGGCGCTCGACTTCGTGATCGTCGAGAGCGGCGGCGACAACCTCGCCGCGACCTTCAGCCCGGAGCTCGCGGATCTGACGATCTACGTGATCGACGTTGCGGCCGGCGACAAGATCCCGCGCAAGGGCGGCCCCGGCATCACGCGCTCCGACCTGCTCGTGATCAACAAGATCGATCTCGCGCCCCTGGTCGGCGCGTCGCTCGAGGTGATGCAGCGGGACACGCTCCGGATGCGGGGCGAGCGGCCGTTCGCGTTCACGAACATCAGGCGCGGCGAGGGCGTCGACGTCGTCGAGGCGTTCATCGTCCGCGCCGGCATGCTCGACGCCGCCTGACGAGCCGCCGCCGCGCAGGCCGGCGCTTCGCTTCTGCAGCGATGCGAACGCTCCGTTACTTGCAGTATTTGGAACGACGGCCCGCGAAGGCTCTGAACGCTGTGCGCCGCCGCATCGCCACTTGCAGCCGCTGTCGCGAGCTCCGCTCGCGCACCAAAAGCGGTCATTTGCAAATGCCCGCGTCGGGGTTTAGTTATAGGCGAAAGGCGCGACGTTCGTTCGCGCAGGGAATACGCCGCGATGGAACGCGACAGGCGGCATGCCGAGCAGCGACCGTTCGCGCCCTCGCCGAGCGGCGGCCAAGTCGCGGCATTCGTACGCTCGGCCGCGGCACTCGCCGCCCGCGCGCCCGCGAGCCGCACCGAGCGGCGCGCGATGACGCGCAACAAGATTCTGCCGGCGCTCGAGGATCGTGCCGCGGTCACCGCCTACAAGATCCTGCGCACCCGCGTGCTGCACCGGATGCGCTCGAACCGCTGGCAGACGCTGATCGTCACCGGCGCGGGCCCGGGCGAAGGCAAGACGCTCACCGCCTGCAACCTCGCGCTCGGCATTGCGGACGACGTGAATCAGTCCGTGATGCTGGTCGATCTGGACCTGCAGAAACCGATGGTCGCGCGCAACTTCGGCCTGCACGTTCGCGCGGGCCTCGGAGACTTTTTGACCGGGCGCGCACGCATCGACGACATCGTCCACGTGCCGGACGGCATGGAGCGCATTGCCCTCGTGCCGAACCGCATCCCGATAGCGAACTCGTCCGACCTGATCGCAACGCCGAGGATGCGCGAGTTTCTCGAATGGGTGCGCGGACTGGGCCGGACGACGATCACGATCTTCGACATGCCGCCCGTGCTCTCGTGCGACGACGTGCTCGCGTTCGCGCCGTACGCCGACGCCGTGCTGCTGGTCGTCTCCGAGCGTGCGACCGAGCGCGAGCCGCTCGCCCGCGCGCTCGACATCATCGGCGAGGAGAACCTGATCGGCGTCGTGCTGAATCGCTCGCGCGAGCGGAACGCGAAGACCTACTACTACTGAAGGGAGCCGGTCCGGCAGATCTTTGCGGGTGCTACGGACCGCGCGTAGGATGAATCGGCGGCGCATGCGCGTCGCGCCGCGGCAAGGAAGCGGGAGGCGATGGGATATACGCCCGGAGCGTCGGCCGACGGCGCAGCTGCCGAGGAGGCGGACGGCATCGGCCGGCCGGGCAGCGAGGCGCTCGCCGCTGCCGCGAACGTGCTGATCATCGTCGAGAACCTGCCCGTGCCGTTCGATCGGCGAACGTGGCAGGAGGCGAAGGCGCTGGCCGAAGCCGGCCACCGCGTGTTCGTGATCTCGCCGAAGGGCAAGGGCTACACGCGAAGCCGCGAGACGATCGACGGCATCGAGATCTTCCGCCATTCGCTGCCGCTCGAGGCGCGCAAGGCGTACGCGTATGCCGCGGAGTACGGCTGGGCGCTGCTGGCGGAGCTCGCGCTGACGCTGCGCGTGCTCGCGTCCCACCGCATCGACGTTTTGCACGCGTGCAATCCGCCGGACACGATCTTCCTGATCGCGTGGCTGCTGAAGCCGTTGGGCGTGCGCTTCGTCTTCGATCACCACGACCTCTGCCCGGAGCTCTTCGAAGCGAAGTTCGGCAAGCGGAGCTTCGGCTATCGCGTCGCCCGGCTACTCGAGCGGCTCACGTTTCGCGCGGCCGACATCTCGATCGCGACGAACGACTCCTACCGCCGAATCGCGATCGAGCGCGGCGGCATGGACCCGGACAAGGTGTTCGTCGTGCGCAGCGGCCCGGACGTGTCGCGCATCAAGCCGGTGCCGCCGGAGCCCGCGCTGAAGCGCGGCCGGAGCCATCTGGTCGCCTACGTCGGCGTGATGGGCAAGCAGGAAGGGCTCGACCTGCTGCTGCATGCGGTTGCCCACATCGTCCACGACCACGGCCGGGACGACATCCACTTCGGCCTCGTCGGCGCCGGCACGGAGCTTGCTTCGCTCGAGCGGCTGGCCGGCGAGCTCGGTATCGACGGACACGTGACGTTCACGGGCCGCGTGCCCGACCGCGAGCTGCTCGCGATGCTGTCGACCGCCGACGTCTGCGTGAACCCGGACCGCGTGAACGCGATGAACGACTTGTCGACGATGAACAAGATTCTCGAGTACATGGCGCTCGGCAAGCCGATCGTGCAGTTCGAGCTGACCGAGGGCCGCCGCGCAGCCGGCGACGCCTCTCTCTACGCGCGGCCGAACGACCCGCGCGACTTCGCCGCGAAGATCCTCGAGCTCCTGGCAGACCCGGCACGCCGCGCCGCGATGGGCGAGATCGGCCGCAGGCGCATCGCGGCCGAGCTCTCGTGGGAGCACCAGGTCCGGCGGCTTCACGAGGCGTACGGCAGCTTGCTGCCCGCGGTGCGCGCGGCGCACTGAATCGAGGCTCGCTGCCGATGCGGATCGCGATCGTCGTCGAAGCGCTTCCGCCCGAGGGCGGCGGCGGGGAGCGCGTCGCGTGGATCCACGCGAGGGAGCTCGGCAAGCGCCACGAGGTCGCGGTGCTCACGCTCGGCGCCTCCGAGCGCTACGAGACGGCGACCGTCGACGACATCGCGGTGCACCGCCTGCCGCGCCGGACGCGCAAGCTCCTCGCCTACGCGACCGTGGATCGGCCGCTCCTCGATCGCTGCATCGCCCGTTTCGATCCGGACGTGATCCACTGCCACATGCCGAACGTGCTCGCCGCATGCCTCGCGAAGCGGGGCCGATTGCTCGTCGCGACGCTGCACGACGGCGTGCCGGAGACCGAGCGGCGGCGGCTGAAGCCCGGGCCGCGCTACGCGGAAGCGCGCTTCAAGCTGCTGCGGCGCCTGAACCTCGCGAAGGCCGATGCGGTCACGTGCGTGAGCCGCGCGAGTCTCGCTGCGACCCGTGCGCTCCACCCGCGGCACGCCGCGAAGCTCCGGCTGATCGAGAACCCGATCGACGAGCGCTTCTTCGGGCCGGTCGCGCGCGAAGACTCGGGCTACGTGCTGAACTTCGGCCGGCAGATCGCGCTCAAGTCGGCCGCGCTCCTCGAGGCGGCGCGGGCGATGCCGCGGACCCGTTTCGTGTTCGTCGGCGCCGGCGAGATGGTGCGCGATCACGGTCTGCCGAACGTCCGCTTCGTCGGGTTCTCGGCCGACGTCGAGCGCTACATCGACGGCGCCGCGGTTTGCGCGTTCCCATCGCGCTCGGAGAACTTTCCGCTCGCCGGGCTCGAGGCGATGGCGCGCGGCAAGGCGGTCGTCGCCGCGCGGCGCGGCTTCGGCGAATACATCGAGCACGGCCGCACCGGCATCCTGCTCGACTCGCTCGAGCCCGAGGCGATCCGTGCGGCGCTCGAGCCGCTGCTCGCCGACGGCGCGCGCCGCGCGGCGCTCGGCCGGGAGGCGCGGCTCGCCGCGGAGCGCTACCGCCCCGCCGAGATCGTCCCACGCTACGAGCGGCTCTACGACGACGCGCTCGCCGCGCGTGCGCCGGCGCTGTCGACGGCCGAGGGATGACGCGATGCGCAAGATCGCGTACGTGATCGGCACCTATCCGAGCCTGACGAAGACCTTCATCGATCGCGAGGTGCTCGAAGCGCGCCGCCTCGGGCTGCCGCTCGAGCTGATCGCGATTCGCCGCCCCGCAACGGACGAGTTCTCGCCCGAGGTCCGCGCCCTGATCGCCGAGACGCGCTATCTGCTGCCGGCGCCGCTCGGCGCGCTCTGCCGCGCGCACGCCCGCTTCGCGCTCCGCCGGCCGCGGGCGTACTTCGGCACACTCCGCTACCTCTTGACGCGCCGCCACCCGACGCTGCGCGCCAGGGCGAAGACGGTGCTCCACTTCGGCGAAGGCGTGCTCGCGGCCGCGTGGCTCGAGGAGGCCGGCATCGCGCACGTGCACGCCCACTTCGCGGACCGCGCCGCGGTTGTCGCGATCGTCGTGAGCGAGCTGCTCGGCAAGCCGTACAGCGTGACGGCGCACGCGGCCGACATCTACCGCTCGCCGGTGTTCCTGCGCGACAAGCTCGCCCGCGCGACCTTCGCGACGACCTGCACGGCGTTCAACAAGAGCCACCTCGAGCGATCGACGGGCCGCCCGGTCGAGCTCGTCTACCACGGCCTCGACTTCGCGTCCCTCGACGCCCCGCACGAGCGCTCCGCGAGCCGCGAGCGCCCACCGCTCCTCCTCGCGGTCGGTCAGCTCCGTGCGAAGAAGGGCTTCTCGTATCTGTTGCGGGCGTGCGCGCGCCTGCGCGAGCAGGGTGTCGCGTTTCGCTGCGAGATCGTGGGCGACGGCCCGGAGCGCGAGCGTCTCGCCGAGCTGGTCGCGCAGCTCGAGATCGAGGACTGCGTCACGCTCGCCGGCGCGCTGCCGAACGCGCGCGTGCTCGAGCGCTACCCGGACGCCACGCTGTTCGTGCTGCCGTCGGTCGTCGCCCCGGACGGCGACCGTGACGGCATCCCGAACGTGATCCTCGAGGCGATGGCGTTCGGCGTACCGGTCGTCGCGACCGACGTGTCGGGCATCCCGGAAGCGGTGCGCGACGGCGAGACCGGCCGGCTCGTCCGCTCCGCGAGCGCCGAGGCGCTCGCCGAGGCGATCGGCGGGCTCCTCGCGGATCCGGCCGAAGCCGCGCGGCTCGGCCGGAACGCCGCGGACGTCGTGCGCCGCGAGTTCGACATCCGGCGCAACGTGGGCCGGCTGATCGAGCTGCTGACGGTTCCGGAGGCGCAGCGATGCGGCTGATCCTCGGCTCCGGCCGCAGCGGCACGACCTGGGTGCTCGATGCGCTCGCGGACGCGAACGCGCTCCGCCCGGTCTTCGAGCCGCTGCACCCCGACGTGACCGGCAGGATCGGCCGCCGCTACGCGAACCGGCGGCTCGACCCCGGAACGAAAGCGTCGGAGCTTCGTGAGTACCTGCTCGAGATCGACCGCGGCTGGCGCGGCTCGCTCTGGACGGATTACCGCTTCCGCAAGGACAAGCTCTGGCGCGATCGCGCGGGGCGCTTCGATTGGCTCGCGCCCGGCTATCGGCTGCGCTCGCTCGCGGCGAACGTCCGCGCGTTCCGCGCGGCGCGGCGCAGGCGGCCGACGCTGATCAAGTGCATCCGCGCGAACCTGATGACGGACTGGCTCGCCGCCGCGTTCGATGCGCGCATGCTGCTCGTCGTGCGCCATCCGTGCGCCGTTCTCGACTCGAAGCTCCGGCTCGGCCGCGCATGGGACCCCGCGCCCGTCCTCGCGCGCTACCGCGCCGATCCCGCGCTCGCCGCGGTCCTCGGCAGGCCGTACCGGCACCTGCTCGCGCGGCCGCTCGGCGATGCCGCCGCGCACGCGCTCGTCTGGTGCATCGAGAACGCGCTGCCGCTCGAGCTCGGCTTGCACGAGCGCTGCCGCGTCGTCCATTTCGAGGAGCTGACGGGGCCCGACGCGCCGGCCGCGTGGCGGGCCGCGACGGACTGGCTCGAGCTCGAGCGCGTCCCCGAGATGGACGCGCTGCGGCGGCCCTCGGCGATGTCGTCGCTGCGCTGGCGGAGCGTCGCACCGTCGACGGACTTGAACCGCGGCTGGCGCGCGCGGCTGCCGCGGATCGCGATCGACGATACCGAGCGGGTGCTCGCCGCCGTCGGCTGCACGCTGTACTCGGTCGACGACGATCGGCCGCAGCGGGCCGCCTGAGGGAAGCCGATGGGCGTCGAGACCGCCGATCTCGTCCAGCTCGCGCTCGCGCTCCTCGCGATGACGACGCTGTTCCTGCTCGCGTACGCGCTGCCGGAGCGCATCTCGGTCGCCGTGCTCGTCGTGCTGATTCCGTTCCAGCCGATCGACTCGCGGTTCGGCACGCTGAACGTCATGCTCGCGTACTGCGTCGGCCTCGCGCTGATGCTGAAGGCGCCGCGCTTCAAGCTGCCGCTCCTCGGCCCGATCGCGCTGATCGGGTTCGCCTATCTGCTGTCGCTCTCCCAGGTGCACCCAGCGACCTACGTGCAGCACGGCATCTTCGTGATGTCGCTCGGCGCCGGCCTGATGCTGTTCTGGGTCGTCTACAACCACGTGGCCGATTCCGGCGACCCGCGCGTGCTCCATCCCGCTCTCGCCTGGATGAACGGTCTCGTTTGCCTGTACTGCCTGATCCAGGCCGTCGCGGGGCCGGGCGAGAAGTTCGCGCTCCTCGACTGGGAGTACCTGGCGATGCCGCGCAATCGCGGCGGCGACGACCCGCGGCTCGCCGGGCCGTTCGCGGCGCCGGGCATGACCGCGGAGTTCTTCCTCGTGATGATCTTCCTGTGGGCGCACGAGCTCACGCGCAAGCCGCGCTGGCCCATGCGCGTCGCGCTCGCGGGGCTCGTCGCCGCAAACCTCGTGTTCCTGCTGATGACCGGCAACCGCGGAGCGTTCCTGCTGCTCGTGCTCGCGTTCCCGGCGTTCCTGTACTTGTTCCGCAAGGAGCTCGGCGTGCTGCGGGCCGCCAGGACGTTCGTCTTCGCCGCGCTGCTGCTCGCCGGCACGTCCGCGCTCGTGCTGTCGTACTCCGAGTTCAGCGTCATCTACGAGCGGCTCGCGGAGACCGAGATCGAATCCGGCGTGCCGGACACCCGCACGGAAGCGTGGGCCGTCGCCGTCGAGGGGATCGCGGAGCGGCCGCTCCTCGGGCACGGGCCGCGGCTGCGGCTGATCGACGACCACATCGTCCGCTATCCGGCGCACCAGTTCCTCGACTATCCGCACAACCTCTATCTGTTCCTGCTCTACACGGTCGGGATCGTCGGGCTCGCCGCGTTCCTCACGTTCTTCGCCGGTCTCGTGTGGCGCCTGCTCCGCGCCGCGCGGACGGCGGTCACCGCCGACGAGCGGGGGCTCGCGAAGCTGTTCCTGCTGCTGCTCGCGCTGATCCTGCTCGATCAGATCAAGATCGAGTTCCTGCGGATCGCGAACACGGATTTCCAGCAGTACCTCTTCTGCATGTTCGCCGTGTTCCTCGCGGCGGCCGATCTCGCGGTCGCCCGTGCGGCGGCCTCGGCACGCGCACCGAGCGCACCGCGGCCGGCCGCGCTCGGCCATGGCGCGCTCGCTCGAACCAGGGCGCCGCCTATCGGGACGGGGTGAGCGGCGAGGCTGCCGCAGACAGACGGCGGTTCAGCTCCCCGAGCGCCGCGGCGTAGACCCGGCGGCGGACGATCGCGCGCGCGGCCGTCAGACGCCTTCGCTCCGCGGCATCGCGCACGAGCTCGCGCACCGCGGCCGCGATCCCGTCCGGCGTGTTGTCGACGTAGAGCGCGGCATCCGCGAACACCTCGCGGAGCAGCGGCCAGCCGGAGGTCACGATCGGCGTGCCGACGTAGAGGGCCTCGTACGCGCCGCGCTGCATCGTGCAATCGCGTGTCGTCAGCACGAGCACGCCGTCGGCCGCCGCGAGAAGCGCGTAGTAGTCGCTCTCCCGCAGGAAGCCGGTCGCGACCGCGTTCGCGGGCGGAGCGGTGCGCGCCCGGCGGCGCAGCTTCGCGGCATCGCCGGTCAGGTAGAACGCGATCTCGGGGCAGCGCGCGGCCGCCGCGAGGATCGCCTCGATCGGCTCGTCGAACGCGTACGAGCAGACCGCGACGATCGCGGGCCGCCGCAGCTCGAGCGGACAGGCGCGGGCCTCGGGCGCGACCGGCACGTCGCTCATCACGAGCGCGGTCCCGCCCCAGCGCTCGACGAGCGCGCGGTGCTCCGCGTTCGTCGTGATGCTGACCGTTGCACGCGACGTCACGAAGCGGTTCAGCGGCGCGGCCCAGCGCCAACGGGGGTTGTTGAACGCGCCGGAATGGCAGTCGAGCACGAACGGCACGCGGGCGCTCGCGGCGTACGCCCACGCGACGAGCGGCAGAAACACCGGCATGTTCGCGGCGAAGACCGCCGACGGCCGCGCGCGTCTGAGCGCCCGCCACGTCGCGACCGCGGAGACCGCGTAACGGACGAGCAGCCGGAGCGGCGCGGACGGGACGGCGACGGCGGGATGCACGCTGATCAGCTCGGCGCCGACGTTGTGGGCCTGCCACGCGCTCCTCGTGCAGCGGCGGGCCCAGGCCAGGAACACGCGCCCGCGGGGCGCGGCGTCCGCCGATCGCACGTCCGCCTCGAGCGCGCGATCGCTCACTCTGCCGGCTCCGCCGCGGCGCGCTCGACGCCGCAGCCGTCCGGCTCGAGCCGCGCGTCCGGCCGCTCCGCGAGATAGATCTCGAAGCCTTCGATCCGGCGATCGTAGCGCTCGGCATACTGTCGCCATGCGAGGCGCGCGTGGGTCGTGAGCCAATGCTCGAGGTCCGCGGCGAGCGGATCGCCGGTGCGCCGCAGCAGCAGCCACACCCGCTCCGCACCGTTCAGATACCGGTTCAGGCACGGTTCCCAACGCCCCGAATGCAGCACCGGATGACCGATGTACGGCAAGAGCGCCGTGCCGTCCCCGACGTAGTAGTCGTAGGCGGTGGAATAGTTGTAGACGCGGTCGCCCGGTGCTCGCCGCGCCTCGACGAACGCGACGACCTCGCGCGCGTCGAGCGTGCGCCGCTCGAGATAGTGCGACGCGAACGCGGGCAGGAGCGGCACGACCAGCAGCACCGCGACCGCGTGCTCGAGCCAGCGGGCGCGCGCACCGCTCGCGTCGCGCTCGCCGGGCACGAGCAGGAGCGCGGCACCGATGCAGGCGAGCGGCAACGCCGCGATCGCATAGTCCGTGCGCATGTCGAAGACCGCGGTCGCAGCGAGCGGCAGGCCGGCCGTCGCCGCGAGCATCGCGAGCAGATAGAAGCCGACCGGCATCCGGAGCCGCACGGCGCGCAGCACGCCGAGCGCCGCCGCAGCCGCGAGCACGAGCTCGAGGTCGAACGCGAGCCGGCCGGCAAACCGCACGGGGCTCACCTGCCAGCCTTGCCCGAGCCCGATCCAGTCGCGCGCGAGCGGCGCGAGCAGCACCCCCACCCCCAAGAGCGGCACGATCCCGCCCCATGCGGCGATCCGCGCGAGCCTGTTCCCGGCCGGCGATCCGGCACGACCGGTCGCGGCGAGGGCAACGGCCCACAGATAGAACCCGGCGAGAAGCGTCACCGCCGTCGCGTGAAAGAGCGCGGCGCCGGCCGCGAGCGCAATCGCGATTGCAAAACGTGGAACCGATCCGGTCGCGAGCGCGCGATAGTAGAGCGCGCAAGCGACGATCGCGAGCAGCACGACGCCCGAGTAGAACCGCGCGTATTGCGAGTGGAACAGATGCCACGGCGAGAGGAGCAGCAGCACGGCCGCGAGCGCCGCGGCCCGCCGGCCGATCGCAGGCGTCCAGAACAGATATAGCGCCGGCACGCCGAGCACGCCGAGCACGGCGGCCGGCAGCCGTGCCGCCGTCTCGATGCCGAGCGGCAGCTCGAGCGATGCGAGAACCAGCGAGTAGTAGGCGGGGTTGATCAGCGAAGCCGCGCGCTCCGCCGCGTGCAAAATCGTGAATTTCTCGTCGCGGTAGATCGGCCAATCGCCGAGGCCGTAGAAGCGCGTCAACAAGGCGGCGGCCGCGAGCGCCGCGGCGAGCAGCCAATGGGAGGCGACGTCGGCGCTTCTCACACGCAAGTCCCTTGCGCTCGGGAGCGGTGACGCCCTGCTCGAGCGCGCCGAGTGCAGACCTCCGGTTATCGTAGCACCCCCGTCGCGGCCGTCGACCGCCCCTCCCTCCGGCGCGATGTGCTTTCAGCTGCTAGCATGATTCTTGCTCGTTGCGACCGCTCGTCGGCCGCCCACGCAGGAAGCGTTGGAGGAGTGATCCCATGCGAATCGGAGTATTCGGACTGGGGTACGTCGGCATCGTCTCTGCCGGCTGTCTCGCGCGCGCAGGCCACCGCGTCATCGGCGTCGATCCGCAAGCGGCGAAAGTGGAGCTCGTGAACGCCGGGCGCTCGCCGATCATCGAGGCCGAGATCGACGGCATCGTCGCGGAGGCCGTGCGCGAGCGACGACTGCGAGCGACGCGCGAGGCCGCCGAGGCGATCGATCGATGCGAGCTGTCGCTCGTGTGCGTCGGCACGCCGAGCAACGGCAACGGCAGCCTGGATCTCCGTCACGTGCGCACCGTCTGCCATGAGATCGGCGAAGCGCTCGCGCTGACGGGCAAACGCGGTCACGTGATCGTGATTCGCAGCACGATGCTGCCCGGCACGACGCGCGAGGTCGTCGTGCCCGCGCTCGAGCGCGCGTCCGGCCTTACAGTCGGCCTCGACTTCCACGTCTGCGTCAATCCGGAGTTCCTTCGCGAAGGCACGGCCGTGCGCGACTACTACGATCCGCCGAAGACGATCGTCGGCGATCTCGACGCCGCGAGCGGCGCGCTCGTCGCGTCGCTCTACGAAGGCCTTCGCGCGCCGCTGATCCGCACGTCGATCGAGATCGCCGAGATGGCGAAGTATGTCGACAACGCGTGGCACGCGCTCAAGGTCGGGTTCGGCAACGAGATCGGACGGCTCTGCAAGCGCGTCGGTCTCGACAGCCACGCGGTCATGGAGGTGTTTCTGCAGGACCGCAAACTAAACGTCTCGGAAGCGTACTTGCGGCCGGGCTTCGCATTCGGCGGCTCGTGCCTGCCGAAGGACCTCCGCGCCCTCGCGCACATGGCGCGCACGCTCGACGTCGAGCTGCCGATCCTGTCCGCGATCCTCTCGAGCAACGCGCAGCAGATCGAGCTCGCGCTCGAGATGGTGCGCCAGGCGGGCGTGCGCAACGTCGGCATGCTCGGCTTGAGCTTCAAGGCGGGGACGGACGATCTTCGCGAGAGCCCGCTCGTCGAGCTAGCGGAGCGGCTGATCGGCAAGGGCTTCGCGGTCAGGATCTACGACCGCAACGTGCACCTCGCGCACCTGCTCGGGTCGAACCGCGACTACATCCTGAACCGCATACCGCACATCGCGCAGCTGGTCGACGGCGATCTCGACAGCGTCGTCGCGCACGGCGACGTGATCGTCGTCGGCAATCGCGCGCCGGAATTCTCGAGCGCTCTCGAGCGCGCCTCGGGCAAGACGGTGCTCGACCTCGTGCGGCTCGACGGCTCCCGCCCGCCCGCGTGCGCCTATCAGGGCATCTCCTGGTAACGCGCGAGCGGCTGCCCTAGGAGCGGCTGTCCACCCGCGCCCCGCCGCCCTGTACCGCCGCCCTGTAGGAGCGGCTGTCCAGCCGCGACCTGCCGCCCTGTACCGCAGCCCTGTAGGAGCGGCTGTCCAGCCGCGACCTGCCGCCTGTAGGAGCGTCCAGCCGCGACCCCGATCTTGCGCCCGGCTACAGCTTCCGCAACGTCGTCGGCCCGCGCGGCCGCCGCGGCGTCGGCGGCGGCTCCGGCGCATCGGCGCCCGCCGGCGGCAGCACGTCGTCGTACGCCGTGCCGACGCGGAACTCGTCGAAGTACAGCACGCGCTTCTTGACGACGGTCGGGTACAAGTACCACGAGTGCTTGTAGAGGTCGATCTCCGGGTACGGACCCTGCTTCGGATCCTCGACGTACGCGTTCTCGCCGGTCAGCTCCGCGACCTTCCTGCCGTTCTTCCAGAGCGTGATGGCGCCGTCGCAGCCCTTCTCCGCGCACAGCCTGAAGTGCAGCACGAAGTCGGTCCACTTGCCCTTCACGTTCGCGAGACGCTCCTCGAAGAACGTCGTCATCGTGCTCGTCGAGCTGTTCCACGTCAGCGAGCGATCGTCCTTGCGGTTCACCCAGCGCCACTTATCGCCGCGGATGATCAGCGCGATCATCGGCGAGCCGCCGGTATGCTGCTTCAGCTGGAAGATCGTCTCGGCATTGTCCTTGTGATCGTCGACCCAGTCGGACGGCACCTGAACGCTGAAGGCGACGTAGTAGTCGCGGCGATAGTCGAAGCCGAACGGCCACTTCAGCAGATCGACGCGCGGCTTGTCCTGACCGTTGCCGTTCAACGACGAGTAGTCGAGCCCATGCTCGATCGAGAACTTCAGCGCGTACTGTCCGGCGCGGACGACGTCCTTCTGCACGACAGCGTGATCGTCGCGCAGCGCCTTCAGCTGCCAACCGTCCGGGTTATCGTGCACGCCGCCGATCGAGCCCGTCTCGAAATCGCTCAAGAACAGAAGCCGGCTGTCGCCGGCGCCGCCGGCCGAGACGTCGGCGGACAGAAATCCCGCGGCCGCCGTGACGGCGAACGCGGTCGCGACCCACACAAATCGCATCGTTCGATTCGCTCCCCTGCTTGAAGGCGCCCTCGGCGGGCGCCGCACTTCCTTGTCGTGGCCGGCATCGGCCTTGTCGGCGGGCACAGGCGCTGCGCTGCGCGCGGTTGAGTGCCTCGGCTCACGATACGATTCTCGATTCTGCAAGCCGTGTCAACGCCGCGCACACCGTTATAGCCACCGCGTCTTTTGTCGCAATTCGCCCTCACTTGAAAAAACTGCGGGTACCTGCTCCGCGGGCGACACGCGATTCGCTGCCTTCGGTAGGAGCGGCTGTCCAGCCGCGACCGCCGCAGCGCGACGTCAGCGTACATCGCCCATTCCAGGGCGCTGGCGAGCGCATGGATGCGCGAGGTAGCAACGCAGGAGCAGTTGCCATGCACGATCGCGCGGTTACCCGTACGGCGAGGAAGATCGCGGCTGGACAGCCGCTCCTACCGAAGAATCCGGCCCGACGAGCCTGGCGTTGCGCGCTCGTCGCACGGTGCTATGCTCGAACGAGCAGACGCGCGCGCTCGCGCACGGGCCGCGCCATGCCGGCAGGAGGCCGCATGCCTTCGCAGGACGACAGTGCTCTGCACGTCGAGCGCGCACGGCGGATCGAGCTCGCCGCGCCGACCGTGCACGACCTCTTCGCCTTCCTCGCGCGCCGCAAGTGGGTCTTCCTCGGCGCGTTCGTGCCGGTCGCGCTCGTCGCTGCGGCGTTGGCGTTCGGCCTCGCGCCGAGCTATCTCTCGCAAGCGACCATCCTCGTCGAGCAGAGCACGATCGCGGAGGACACGGTCCAGTCGGCGGGCGGCTACGTCGACGAGCAGATCCAGATCGTGACGCAGCGCGTGCTCGGCGCGGCCGGCGTCGCCGAGTGGATCGCGCGCCACGGGCTCTACCCCGGCGAATCGCCGTCGACCGCGATCGAGCGGTTCCGGGACGACACGATCGTCGAGCCGATGACCGCGGAGGTCGTCGACCGGCGGACGAATCGCGTCGCCCAAGCCACGATCGGCTTCACCGTCGGCTTTCGCGCGAGCACGCCCGAGCTCTCGCGCACCGTGACGACCGAGCTCGCCGACGCGTTCCTGACCGAGAACGCGCGCGTCCGGATGCAACGCGCGACCGACACTTCGCGGTTCCTCGAGCGGGAAGCCGAGCGGCTCGCGCGCGAGATGGCCGAGACCGAGGAGCGGATCGCGGCGTTCAAGCAGGAGCACGGCGACGCGCTGCCCGATCAGTACGCGCTGAACGTGCAGGCGCTCGAGCGCACCGAGCGCGAGCTCGAGGAAGCACGGCGGTTGAGCCGGGAGCTGCGCGCGCGACGCGATCTGCTGCGCAACCAGCTTGCGGTCACCGACCGGTACGCGCCGATCTACAACGAAACCGGCGCGCCGATCCTGAGCGCCGCCGTGCGGCTCGACGAGCTTCGCCAGCAGTACGCGAGCTTCGTCGCCCGCTACGGCCCCGAGCACCCGGACGTGATCCGCACGAGGCGCGAGATCGACGCGCTGTCCGGCGGCGACGGCGCGCGCACGCAGGTCGCGGTCGACGCCGAGATCGCGGCGCTCGAGGCGGAGCTCGATCTCTATCGCGAGCGCGGCTACACCGACGAGCATCCGGACGTGCGGCGGACCGAAGGCGCGCTCGACGCCCTTCGCGCCGAGCGCGAGCGCGCGCCCGCGGCGCCGGGCCCGACGCGGCCGCCCGACAATCCGGAGTACGTCAGGATCGACCTCGAGATGCGCGCCGCCGCCGACGCGCTGACGGCGGCCGAGGAGCGCCGCGTCGCGCTCGAGGCACGGCTCGCCGAGCTCGAGAATCGCCTGTCGACGGCCGCGGCGATCGAGCAGGAGTGGCTGTTGCTGAACCGCGGTTACGAGAGCACGCGGGCCGAGTTTCTCGAGATCAAGCGCCGGAGCACCGAGGCGCGGCTCTCGGAGCGCCTCGAGGAGAGCAATCAGGGCGACCGCTTCACGCTGATCGAAGCCGCGACTCTGCCGGAACGGCCGGTGGCGCCGAACCGACCCGCGATCCTGTTCCTCGGCGCAGTGCTCGCGCTCGGTGCGGGCATCGGCGTCGCGGCGCTCGCCGACGCGCTCGACAAGACCGTGCGCGGCAGCCGGGATCTGCTCGCGACGACCGGCATCAAGCCGCTCGTCGTCGTGCCGGTCATCGAGTCGCCGGGCCGCGGCACGCGGGTTGCGGCCCGTGCCGCGCTCGCGGCCGCGGCGCTGTGCGCGGTGCTCGCGCTCCTCGCCTTCCTGGGCTGACGGCTCAGCTCGCCTGCGGCACGCGAGAACCGCCGGTGCCTGCGTACCGCCGTAGGAGCGGCTGTCCAGCCGCGACTGCCGCACCGCCAACCACCGGACGAGCCGCAGAGGATCGCGGCTGGACAGCCGCTCCTACCGAAGAACTGGGCGCGGCGGGCGCGTCGCGCGCCGGCTCGCGAACGCGCCGGCGAGCGCGCCGAGTCGTGCGGACGCGCGCTCGCCGAGCAGCAGCAGGCACGGCGTCACGATCAGCGTGAGCACCGTCGCGAACGCGAGCCCGCCGGCGACGGCGGTCGCGAGCTGCATCCACCACTGCGTCGTCGGGCCGCCGATCTGCACCGTGCGATTGAAGAGATCGATGTTCACGCCGACGACCATCGGCAGGAGACCGAGGATCGTCGTCACCGTCGTCAGCATCACCGGCCGCAGACGCTGCGCGCACGTGAGGAGCACCGCCTCGACCACGTCGACGCCCTTGCGGCGGACGATGTTGTAGGTGTCGATCAGCACGATGTTGTTGTTCACGACGATGCCGGCGAGCGCGATCACGCCGATCCCGCACATCACGACGCCGAACGGCTGGTTCGTGATCAGGAGCCCGAGCAGCACGCCGACCGTCGAGAACACGACGGCCGTCAGGATCAGCAGCGTCTGATAGAAGCTGTTGAACTGCGTGACCAAGATGATCGCCATCAAGAAGAGCGCGGCCCCGAACGCCTTCGACAGGAACGCTTCCGCCGCCTCCTGATCCTCGTTCTCGCCGCGAAACCGCACCTCGACCGCGGGATCGATGTCGGCCGTCGCGAGCCACGCCTGAAGCTCGCGCACCTTCGCGTCGGGCAGGATGCCGTCGGCCGTGTCGGCCGCGATCTTCATCACGCGCAAGCCGTCCGTCCGCTCGAGACTGCCGACCCGCGGGGCCGGCACGCGCGTCATGAAGTTGCCGACCGGCACGGGGCCGTTCGCCGTGTTGACCCGCAGCTGATCGAGCTGCGACAGGTTGCGCTGGGCCTCGGGGAAGCGCACGCGGATGTCGACCTCGTCGTCCGCGTCGTTCGGCCGATAGTCCCCGATCAGGATGCCGTTCGTGACGAGCTGGATCGCGCTGCCGACCGTCGTGATGTCCGCACCGAACCGGGCCGCGAGCTCGCGGTCGACCTCGAGCCGCCAATCGATGCCGGGAATCGGCCGGCTGTCGGTCACGTCGACGAGACCGCCGATCTCGTCCATCCCCTGCCGGATCCGCGCGACCGCGGCGGGCAGCCGCTCGGGCTCGCGCGAGCGAAGCTCGAGCTGGATCGGCTTGCCCGACGTGATGCCGGATTCCTGCTCCTCGGGCTCGATCATCACGCCCGCGAGATCGGCGGTGCGCCGGCGCACGTCGCGGAGGATCTCCTCCGACGGCCGCCGCTCGGTCCAGTCGACGTAGCGCAGCTGGATGCGGCCGACGATGTCCTCTTCCGTCTCGCCGCCGAAGCCGACGCCGCTGCGCGCATAGACCGTCTCGAACTCCGGCATGTCGAGGATCCGCGCTTCGACCTCGCGGACGAGGAGATCGCGCTCGAGCACGGACAGATCGCCGCGGGCGTGGATGTTCAGCATCGCCTGGCTCGGCTCGACCTGCGGGAAGAACTCGACGCCGCGGCCGAGGACGCTGTAGAGCGTGTAGGAGCCGACCAGCACGGCGATCGCGGCGACGAGCACGAGGCCCGGCCGGGCGAGCGCGCGGCGGACGACACCGACATACGCCGCCGTGTACCCTTCGAGCGCGCGCAGCAGCGCGGGGTCGTCCGCGACCGCGGGCGCCGTGGCGCCCCTCGCCGGCCCGCGCGCGCCGAGCAGGCTGCCGATCGCCGGCACGAAGACGAGCGCCATCAGGAGCGACGCGCCGAGCGTCAGGAGCAGCGTGACCGGCAGGTACTTCATGAACTCGCCGACGATGCCCGGCCAGAACACGAGCGGCGCGAACGCGGCGAGCGTCGTCGCCGTGGACGCGGTGATCGGCCAAGCCATCCGCTTCGCGGCGTTCGTATACGCCGACAGCCGGTCCTGACCTTCGGCGAGGTTCCGGTCGGCGAGCTCGACGACGACGATCGCCCCGTCGACGAGCATTCCGACCGCCATGATCAACGAGAACAGCACGACGATGTTGATGCTGTAGCCGATCGCGGCGAGCGCCAGGATGCCGGTCAGAAACGATCCGGGGATCGCGATGCCGACGAGCGTCGCGGAGCGCGGGCCGAGGGCCGCGAGCACGACGATCATCACGAGCAGCACGGCCGTCAACACATTGTTGCGCAGATCGTTCAGCATCGTGCGCACGTCCTCGGACGTGTCCTGCGTGAACGTGACTTTCACGCTCTCCGGCCAGCGCGCCTGCTCGGCCAGCACGGTCGCGCGAACGGCGTCGACGACCTCGATGATGTTCGAGCCGATGCGCTTCGAGATCTCGAGCGCGATCGCGCGCTCGCCGTCGAGCCGCGCGAAGCTGGTCGGGTCCTTGAACGTGCGGCGGACGGTCGCGACGTCCGCGAACGTGACGGTACGAAGCCCGTCCGTCTTGATCGGCAGCGTGAGGAGCGCGTTCAGGTCCTCGAACACGCCCGGAACCTTCACCGCGAAGCGGCCGCTGCCGGTATCGAGGGCACCGGCCGCGACGAGACGGTTGTTGCGGGAGACGTAGTTGAAGAGCTCCTCGTAGCTCAGATTGTAGCTCTCGAGCGCGACCGGATCGACGACGACCTCGAGCAGCTCCTCGCGGCTGCCGGCGATCTCGGCCGAGAGCACGCCCGGCAGGCCCTCGAGCGTGTCGCGCAGATCGCGCGCAAGGGTGATCAGCGTCCGCTCCGGCACGTCGCCGTGCAGCATGACGACGAGCACCGGAAAGAGCGCGATGTTGATCTCCTGGATGTGCGGCTCCTCGCTGCCGCTCGGCAGCTCGGCACGCGCGATGTCGACCCGCTCGCGGACGTCGAGCAGCGCTTGGTCGGCGTCGAACCCCGCCTCGAACTCGAGCATCAGGACGCCCGCGCCCTCGGCGGCCGTCGCGCGAATCTCCTTGAGCCCTTCGAGCGTCCCGAGCTCGTTCTCCATCGGCCGGATCAACAGCCGCTCCGCATCCTCCGGCGAGATGCCCTCGTAGGCGATGTTGACGTAGAGCAGCGGAATCGGGATGTCGGGCTCCGACTCCTTCGGAATCGTCACGTACGCCGTCAGGCCCCCGATCATCAGCACCGCGAGCACGAGCAGCACCGGACGGGGCCGGGAAATCAGCGCTTCGAGCAGCGCGTTCATCGGAGCTCCGCCGGCAACTGTGCCGCGTCGCTGACGCTCGCGACCGCCTCGGGCACGGGCACGACGCGCTGGCCCGGCTGGACGAACCCCTGCCCGACGGTGATCAGCCGGATCTGCTGCGGCAGCCCGGTCACGGCGATGCCCGCGGCGGTCGAGCTCGCGATCTCGACCGGCCAGAACTCGACCTCGTCGAAGCGGTTCACGGCCTTGACGCCGATGCGGCCGCTGTCGTCGAGCGTCAAGAGCGCCGGTGAGAGCTGATGCGCCTCGATTTCCTCCCCCGCGAGCCTGAGCTCGGCGGTCACTCCGGCGCGTGCCGTCCGCTCCGGGTTCGGGACCGCGAGCTCCACGCGAAAGGTGCGCGTCGCCTCGTCCGCGACCGGCGAGATATAGCGGATCGTGCCTTCGAGCGGCTCGCCGCCGACGAGCCGCGCCTGGCCTCGCGCACCGATGCCGATGCGGCGGATCTCGCGCTCGTTCACCGCGCCCGCGATGATCAGCGGATCGACGTCGACGAGCTCGGCGATCACGTCACCGGAGCTCACGTAGTCGCCGAGCTCGACCGAACGCTCCTGGATCACCGCGTCGAACGGCGCGACGACGTCGGTGTTCGCAATCTCGAGCTCGATCTCCGCGAGGCGCGCTCGGGCGCTCTCGACGCGAGCGAGCGCCTCGGCGATCTGCACCTCGGCCGCGAACTGCTGCGAGCGCAGACGCCGCGCCGCCTCGAGCTGCAGCTCGGCCTGCGCGAGCGTCGCGCGAGCTTCCGCGAGCCGCGCGTCCCGGTCGCGCCGGTCGAGGAGCACGAGCCGCTCGCCCGCGGCGACGGCCGCACCGCGCGCCGCGCCGAGCGCGACGACCCGGCCGTCCGTCTCGGCCCGCACCTCCACGGTGCGGTTCGGCTCGGAGCGGCCGCTGACGACGATCTCGCGCGTGATCGTCCGCGCGTACGAGTCCTGCACGCGCACGCGCATAAGATTCTCGGCGGGATCGGGCGCGGGTCCGCCGACGGGTGCGCCGGCGCCCCAGTCGACCCCGCTGACCATCCACAACGCCGCCGCGGCGACGACGCCGACGGCCATCCATACGGATTTCTTCGACTTTGTTTGCGCAGCAGGCGGCATCGAATCGCTCACGGATGTGTCGCTTGATGTGGGTCTAGACGCGTAGAGGGAACCGGGCGCCAAGAGCAGGTTCCGTGCCAGAGATCGCCTTCCGTGGCTAACCGATTGAAGGGACTGCGGGAAAGGTCCCGTGCCCGGGCGGAACGCCACCTGAGCGGAGTCGCGTGTTCTACCACTAAATGGCCGCCGCGGCCAGTGTTCACGTCTCCGAGGCCCCGGCGTCCGGGCGGCGAGATCCGGCTACCGGGGCTACTCCGGGAAGACGATCAGGTGCCGGCTGTCGAGCGCGAGCCCGACGGTGCTCCCGACGCTGAAGCGCTCGTGACTGCGCGCGAGCGACAGCACGCGCTCGCCGTTGTCGAGCCGGATCGTGTACAGGTAAGCGGCGCCGCGGAAGTCCTGCTCCTCGACGACCCCGTGCAGCACGCTCTCCGCCGCCGCGACGCAGACGACGTCGTCCGGGCGCATCAGCACCTCGACGGCGGCGCCCGCCGCGCACGGCAACGGCTCTCGGCTCTCGATCGCGCCGAGCGCGGTCTCGACCGCGCCGGCGTCGAGCACGCGGCCGCGGATCAGCGTGCCTTGGCCGATGAACCGCGCGACGAAGCGGCTCGCGGGGCGATGGTAGAGGTCGTACGCCCGACCCCACTGGACGAGCCGGCCGGCCTCGAGCACGCCGATCTCGTCCGCGATCGCGAAGGCCTCGAGCTGATCGTGCGTGACGAGGATCGCCGTCATGCCCTCGTGACGCAGGATCTGCCGCACCTCGCGCGCGAGCCCGCTGCGCAGCGCGACGTCGAGGCTCGAGAACGGCTCGTCGAGCAGCAACAGCCGCGGCCGCGGCGCGAGCGCCCGCGCGAGCGCGACGCGCTGCTGCTCGCCGCCGGAGAGCTCGTGCGGAAAGTCGCGCGCGTGATGGGCGAGGCCGACGAGCTCGAGCAGCTCCGCCACGCGCGCGCGCCGCTCGGCCGTGCCCCAGCCGCGGATGCCGAAGCCGACGTTCGCCTCGACCGTCAGGTGACCGAACAGCGCGAAGTCCTGAAACACCATGCCGATACCGCGGCGCTCGGGCGGCACGGTGCGGCCCGGCACGGAAAGCTCGACGCCGTCGAGCGCGATCCGGCCTTCCGTGAGGGGCTCGAACCCGGCGATCCCGCGAAGCACAGTCGTCTTGCCGCAGCCGCTCGGTCCGAGCAGGCAGCCGATCCGGCCGCGCTCGAGGCCGAAGCCGACGTCGCGAACGACCGGCTCTCCGCCGTAGCCGATCGCGACCCGTTCAAGCTCGAGCAGCAAGGCGAGGTTTCCGTTCGCGCGCGTGCCGCATCGCGCGGCTGAGCAGAATGACCGGCAGCAGGCCTGCGAGCACGATCGCGATCGCGTAGCTCGACGCGTCCGCGAGCCGCTCGTCGGAGGCGAGCTCGTACGTGCGCACGGCGAGCGTGTTGAAGTTGAACGGCCGCAAGATCAGCGTCGCCGGCAGCTCCTTCAGCACGTCGACGAACACGAGGATTGCGGCGGTCAGCACGGACGCCCGAATCAACGGCAAGTGGACGCTCGCGAGCACGCGCGCGGGCGACAGCCCGAGCGAGCGGGCGGCATCGTCCATCGACGGCTTCACGCGCCCGAGCCCGGTCTCGATCGCCTGCAGCGCGACCGCGAGAAAGCGCACGGCATAGGCGAACAGCACGGCGACGAGCGTGCCGCTCAGGAGCAGCCCGGTCGAGACACCGAGCGTGCTCCTCGCCCACGCGTCGACCGCGTTGTCGAACGCCGCGAACGGCAGCATGACGCCGACCGCGATGACCGTGCCCGGAATCGCGTAGCCGAGCGACGCGACGCGCGCCGCGCCGTGGACCGCGGCGCTTCGCGTGAGCCGCTGGCCGTAACCCATCACGACCGCGAGCACGAGCACGAGCAGCGCGGCGGTGACCGCGAGACCGAGCGTCTGCAAGGCGACGGTGACGAACGTGTCGTCGAGCACGCGCTCGGCGGTTCTCGCCGCCCAGACGACGAGCTGCCCGACCGGCACGAGGAAGCCGAGCGCGAGCGGCAGCGCGCAGCCGAGCCAGGCGAGCGCGGCACGGCCGCCCGCGAGGCGGTGGCGGCGAAGCGGCGCGTGCTTGTTGCCGGTGTCGTGGTAGCGCACGCGGCGCCGCGAGTGCCGCTCGAGCACGATCAGCACGAGCACGGCGAGCGTGAGCACGGCCGCGAGCTGCGCGGCGGCGGCGCTGTCGCCCAAGCCGAACCATGTGCGGAAGATGCCGGTCGTGAACGTGCTGACGCCGAAATACTGCACGGTCCCGTAATCGGCAAGCGCCTCCATCATCGCGAGCGAGACCCCGGCGATCACGGCCGGCCGGGCGCCCGGCAGCGCGACGAGGAAGAACGAGCGCCACGGGCCGGCGCCGAGCGTCCGCGCCGCCTCGAGCACGGCGGTCGACTGCTGCAGGAACGCGGCGCGCGCGAGCAGATAGACGTAGGGATAGAGCACGAGCGCGAGCATCGCGATCGCGCCTTCGAGCGAGCGGATGTTCGGGAACCAGTACTCGCCGTAACGCCAGCCGAACGAGTCCCGCAACGCGCTCTGCACGGGTCCGGTGAAATCGAGCAGGCCCGTGTAGGTGTAGCCGATGATGTAGGCCGGCATCGCGAGCGGCAGCAGCAATGCCCACTCGAACGTGCGCCGGCCGGGGAAGTCGCACGCGACGACGAGCCACGCGCAGGTTACGCCGATCGAGGCGACGCCGACCGCGACCCCGAGCGCGAGCAGGACGGAGTTGCCGACGTAGTCGGCGAGGACCGTAGAGGCGAGGTGCGACCAGACTTCGCCGCTCGGCACGAGCAGGTAGCCCAGCACGACGACGACCGGGAGCGCGAGCAGCGCCGTCGGCAGCACGACCGCCCAGACCCACGGATCGCGCCAGCGCCCGAGGCGCGCGCGTTTCGGGTACGCACGGGCAGCGGCGCCGGGCGGAACCGGCGCCGCTGCCGTTGCAGTTTGTGTGGACGCTACTTCCAGCCCGCCCGATCCAATACGCGCACCGCTTCGGCGTTGCCTTCGCCGAGCTTTGCGAGATTCAAGTCATCGGCCTTGAACGGCCCCCAGCTCTCGAGCACGGGCGAAAGCGGAACGCCGGGCTTCACGGGGAACTCGCTGTTGCCCTCCGCGTACCAGCGCTGCGCCTCGTCGCTCACCATGAACTCGAGGAGCCGGACGGCATTGTCGCGGTTCTTCGCGGCCTTCGTCACGCCGGCGCCGCTCACGTTGACGTGGGCGCCTTGCGCATCCTGGCTCGGCCAGAACACTCGGACTTTCTCCGCCGCGGCGCGCACCGCGGGATCGTCCGAGCGCAGCATGCCGCCGAGGTAGTACGTGTTCGAGATCGCGATGTCGCACTGTCCCGCCGCGACGGCCTGGATCTGGTCGCGATCGCCGCCGGCCGGCGGCCGCGCGAAGTTCGCGACGACGCCGCGTGCCCATTGCTCCACTTTCTCGGCGCCGTGGTGCGCGATCAGCGCGGCCGTCAGCGACTGATTGTAGATGTTGCTCGACGAGCGCACGCAGAGCCGCCCGCGCCACTTCGGATCCGCGAGCGCCTCGTAGGTCGAGAGCTCGCTCGGGTCGACGCGGTCGGGCGCGTACATGATCACCCGGGCGCGCAGCGACAGCCCGAACCAGGTGTTATCGGGATCGCGGTACGCCGCGGGGATCGCAGCCTCGAGCACGTCCGACTGGATCGGCTGGAGCAGGTTCTGCGACTTCGCCCGATGCAGCCGGCCCGCGTCCGCCGTGATAAGCACGTCGGCGGGCGAGTTCATCCCCTCGACCCGCAGCCGCTCGATGATCGCGTCGTCGTTACCGGAGACGAGATTCACGCGGATGCCGGTCTGCTCGGTGAACATTTCGAGCAGCGGCCGGATCAGGGCCTCTTGCCGGGAGGAGTACAGGTTCACTTCGCCGTCGGCGGAAGCCGCACCCGCCGCGCCGAGGACGAGCGCGGCCGCCGAAAGCCACTGCATGAGCCGTGATCGCATGGGTGTTCCCTCTGTTGTTTGGTTCCCGACAGGCCGGGTCCGGCACGACGGTGGAAACCTCGGATCCGTTCCTGCCCTTACAGTCTAGGCCGCCGTAACGCAGATAGTAATGATTCTCATCTACAGAGGCTAGCGGCCGACCGGGCCGGTATTCGCCGGGTCGACGAAGATCCGCCGAATGTGCCGCTCCTTGATCCGCCAGCGGCCGTCCGTGCATTTGACGTAGAGGTCCTCGAAATCCGCGACCAGGGTCGGGATCGCGGGCGACAGCGGCGGCAAGCCGTCGGCGGCGAACGTCGCGCAGACGGAGGTGCCGCGAGCGCGCTCCGCGGACTCGATCTCGATCTTGAGCCCCGAGGACAGGTGCCGCGACGTGCGCGGGCCCGCGGCGGTGCGGCGGCGGAACACCTGCTCGAGCTCGTGCCTGCCGTTCGACCGCCGGTCGCCGTGCGTGTAGTACACGTCGTCGGTGAAGAGGTCGAGCAGCTTGTCGATATCGCCGTGATCGAGGTAGTGGTTGAAATCGGTGTTCAGATCCTCGATCGCGAGCCGAATCTCGAGCGCCGTTTGCCGGTCTAGGTCATGCGCCACGGCCCGAGCTCCCCCTCTTCGATCACGACGGGATTCGTCTGCGTGCCGAGACCCGCGATCGTGACCTCGATCGGCCCCGGCACGCGCTGCAGATCCGCGTGATGGATAGACTTGCGCCCCGCGCCCGGCTTGAACGCGGTGCCGAACGACAGCACGTCGCCGGGCTCGAGCGTGTGGAAGTAGCTGATGAAGCTGACGACCTCCGCGACCTTGTAGTTGTAGTAGCGAGTCGAGTCCTCGGCGACCGTCTCGCCGCCGACCGTGCAGCGGACGTCGAGCGCATCGGGCGAGGCGATCTCGTCGCGCGTGGCGAGCCACGGTCCGAGGGCGCCGAAGGTATCGGTGCCCTTGTACCGCGCGGCGTACGACAAGTGCTGCTCGACGCGCTCGGTCTCGCTCGGGTCGTCCGCCTTTGCATAGACGGCCCAGTAGTGGAATCGATCCTCGGCGCGCATGCCGTTGCCGGTGATGTCGTTCATGATCGTGTAGCCGAACACGTGCCGCAGCGCATCGGCAGCGGGCACGTCGCGCGCACGCTCGCCGATCACGGCCGCGAGCTCGGGCTCCGGGTGGACGCTGCCGTAGTAGCGGCGGATGCGGATCGGCTCGCGATGGCCGATCAGGCACGACGACGGCTTCAAGAAGAACGCCGGATGATCCGGCGCGCTGATCTTGCGCGAGTTGCTCGCGGAGTTGTTCATCGCGACGCAGAGGATCTTGCCGGGGCGACGCACCGGCGGATACCAGCGCACGTCCTTCGCGTCGATCCGCGGCACGACCCGCCGGCCCTCGCGCACGGCCGCGAGGCCGTCCGCGATCTGCCGCACGGTCTCGAGCCCGCCGCAGACGACGCCGAGCATGTCCATCGCCGCGACGCCGAGCTCGGCGACGTCGACCAGCGTGCCGTCCTCGGCCTCCACCGCGACGAGGTCGCGATCCCGATGGCGAACGCTCGCGAGCTTCATTTGTGCGTCGGCATCGTGAGCTCGGGGCCGCGGCGCCCGGAGTCCGGCCAGCGCTGCATCACCGACTTGTAACGCGTATAGAAGCGCACGCCTTCCTCGCCGTAGATGTGATGGTCGCCGAACAGGCTCCGCTTCCACCCGCCGAACGAGTGAAAGGCCATCGGCACCGGTATCGGCACGTTGATGCCGACCATGCCGGCCTCGATCCGCCGCGCGAACTCGCGCGCGATGCGTCCGTCCGCCGTGTAGCAGGCCGCGCCGTTCGCGTACTCGTTGCGGTTCACGAGCTCGACCGCGGCCGCGAAATCCGGCACGCGCACGACCGAGAGCACCGGGCCGAAGATCTCCTCCCGGTAGATCCGCATGTCCGGTCGGACGCGGTCGAAGAGCGTCGGACCGAGGAAGAAGCCGCCCTCCGCCCCGGGCACCTTCAGCGAGCGGCCGTCGACGACGAGCTCCGCACCGGCCGCGATGCCGTCCTCGATGTACGCGAGCACTCGAGCGCGGTGCTCGGCCGTGACGAGCGGCCCCATCTCGGCGGTCGCGTCGGTTCCGGGCGCGACCTTGAGCCTGCCGATCCGCTCGCGCAGCTTCGCGACCAGCGGCTCGGCCGTCGGGCCGACCGCGACCGCGACGGAAATCGCCATGCAGCGTTCCCCGGCGGAGCCGTAGCCCGCGCCGACGAGCGCGTCCGCCGCCTGATCGAGGTCCGCGTCGGGCATCACGACGAGGTGGTTCTTCGCGCCGCCGAGCGCCTGCACGCGCTTGCCGTGCGCGGTCGCCGTCCGGTGCACGTGCTCCGCGACCGGCGTGGAGCCGACGAAGCTGACCGCCGCGACGTGGTCGTGCTCGAGGAGCGCGTCGACCGCGGCGCGATCGCCCTGCACGACGTTCAGCACGCCGGGCGGAAGCCCCGCGCGCTCGCAGAGCTCGGCGAGCAGCAGCGAAGCGCTCGGATCGCGCTCGCTCGGCTTCAGCACGAAGGTGTTGCCGCAAGCGATCGCGACGGGAAACATCCAGAGCGGCACCATCACCGGGAAATTGAACGGCGTGATACCGGCGCAGACGCCGAGCGGCTGACGCAGCGACCAGTTGTCGATGCCGCC
>CAYWGQ010000025.1:5836-28171 GCA_964457725.1 uncultured Gammaproteobacteria bacterium | reverse complement strand
ACGTCGCCGACGACGCGCGCCGATTTCTTGTATGGGCGGTTGTAATCGTTGCCCAGCTCGCGCATCGCGTGCAGCACGCGGCGATGCACGGGCTTCAGACCGTCGCGCACGTCGGGCAGCGCGCGGCCCACGATCACGCTCATCGCGTAATCGAGATACGACTGCCGCATCTCGTCTTCGAGATTGACCGGCAGGATCTCCTTAGCCGCTTCAGCCATACTTCAGCTCACAACACCGCGCCCTCCCCCTGCGCCACGCGAGCCGCACGGGAAGACCACGGAAATCAAGAAAATACGGACGTTGTAGCCGCCGCTTTCGAGAGCGCAGGCGCGACTTCGACGCGAGGCGGCAAATGGGTTCCAAGCGATGCAAAAACGTGCGCGAATTCTAGCACAATCAAGGCTCGCCCGCGCAGCCCGCGAGCTATACTCGCGGCTCGAAAACCGCCGTACGAGCCGCCGTTGCCGCAACGTATCGACGCATTGATCTGCCCGCGCTGGACCGTCCGCGCAGAGCCGCCGATAGCCGTGGAGGAGAACCTCGTCGCGGCCGTCGACCACGGCCGGATCGTCGCGCTCCTCCCGAGGGCGGAAGCGGAGGCTCGGTTCGTTCCGGACGCCCGCCACGAGCGTCCGGAGCACGTGCTCCTGCCCGGGCTCGTGAACGCGCACACGCACGCCGGAATGAGCCTGATGCGCGGTTTCGCCGACGACATGCCGCTCGAGCGCTGGCTCGCCGAGCGAATCTGGCCTGCGGAAGGTCGGCTCGTGACGCCCGAGTTCGTCGCCGACGGCACGCGCCTCGCGATCGCCGAGATGCTGCTCGGCGGCACGACCTGCTTCGCCGACATGTACTACTTTCCCGACGTCGTCGGCGAGGCCGCGATCGAGTGCGGCATGCGCGCGGTCGTCGGCATGATCGCGGTCGATTTCCCGACGCCGTGGGCGTCGACGCCCGACGAGTACCTCGAGAAAGGGCTCGCCGTGCACGACCGCTTCAAGGGAGAGGCGCTGGTGACGACGGCATTCGCGCCGCACGCGCCGTATAGCGTCGGCGACGCGACGCTCGCCCGCGTGCGCCAGCTTGCCGACGAGCTCGATGTGCCGATCCACATGCACGTCCACGAGACCGCGGCAGAGGTCGATCGGGCGGCGCGCGAGACGGGCCGTCGGCCGCTCGAGAGGCTCGATGCGCTCGGGCTCGTCACGCCGGCGCTGATCGCCGTGCACGCGACCGCGCTCGATCCCCGCGAGATCGCGCTCCTCGCGCGCGCCGGCTCGAGCATCGTGCATTGTCCGCGCTCGAACCTGAAGCTCGCGAGCGGCGCGTGCCCGGTCGCGAAGCTCGCGGCCGCCGGAGTCAACGTCGCGCTCGGCACGGACGGCGCGGCAAGCAACAACCGGCTCGATCTCTGGAGCGAGCTCGAGCTCGCGGCGCTGTTCGGCAAGCACGTCGCCGGCGACGCCGGCGCGGTGCCGGCGCCGGAAGCGCTCGCGATGGCGACGATCAACGGCGCGCGTGCGCTCAATCTCGCCGACGAGATCGGCTCGCTCACGCCCGGCAAGGCGGCCGACATGATCTGCGTGCGGCTGGCCGGTCCTGCGCTTCGGCCGGTGCTCGATCCGCTGTCGCAGCTCGTTTACGCTGCGTCCCGCGAGCAGGTCACCGACGTCTGGGTGGCCGGCCATCATGTCGTCGCGGACGGCGAGCTCGTGCGGCTCGACGGGGCGGCGCTTGCGGAGCGTGCGGATCAATGGGGACAGCGTCTACGGGAGCTCGCGTGAGGAGCAGCGCCGAGGCCGATCGCGCCGAGATCGAGAAGTTTGCCGGGCTCGCCGAGCACTGGTGGGACCCGGCGGGGCCGCTGAAGACCCTGCACGACATCAACCCGCTGCGAGTCGCGTACATCGAGCGCCACCTCGGGGCTCCTCTCGCCGGTGCCCGTATCCTCGACGTCGGCTGCGGCGGCGGCATCCTCGCCGAGGCGCTCGCCGCGCGCGGGGCCGCGGTGCTCGGCATAGACCTCGCCGAGCAGAGCCTCGCGGTCGCGCGTCGCCACGCGGCCGAGCGCGATCTCCAGATCGACTACCGCGCGGCGAGCGCGGCCGAGATCGCGACGGAGCATCCGGGCGAGTTCGACGCGGTGACGTGCCTCGAGGTGCTCGAGCACGTGCCCGAGCCCGACGGCGTCGTCGCGGCCTGCGCGGCCGCGCTTCGCCCCGGCGGCGTCGCGTTCTTCTCCACGCTGAACCGCAGTCTGAAGAGCTTCCTGCTCGCGATCGTCGGAGCCGAGTACGTGCTCGGGATGCTGCCGCGCGGCACACACGAGTACGCGAAGCTGATCCGGCCCGCCGAGCTCGCGTCCTGGTGCAGGGCGGCGGGGCTCGAGATCGTCGATCTGACCGGCCTCCGCTACGACCCGCTCGGCCGCGAGTACCGGCTCGGCGGCGACGTCGACGTGAACTACTTCGCCTGCGCCCGCAAGCCGAGGATCGAGTGAGCGCAACCGGCCTCCTGCTCGACCTCGACGGCACCCTCGTCGACAGCGCGCCGGATCTCGTCGCGGTGCTGAACCGGATGCTGCGCGAGTCGGGCCGGCCGCCGATGCCGTTCGCGATCGCGCGCAACGAGGTGTCGAACGGCGCGGTCGCGCTCCTGCGGCTCGGCTTCGGGGAGGTCGGCGAGGAAGCGCTCGCGGCGCTCCGCGCGAGGTTCATCGAGCTCTACGCGGCCGACGTCTGCGTCGAATCGCGTCCTTTCCTGGAATTGGACGCCATCGCCGACGCGGTCGGAGACAACTGGGGCATCGTCACGAACAAGCCGCACCGGATGACCGTGCCGCTGCTCGAGCGGCTCGGGCTCGCGGCGGCACCGCGCACGGTCGTCAGCGGCGACCGCCTACCGCAGCGCAAGCCGCATCCGGCGCCGCTCGAGCTCGCCGCGCGCGAGCTCGGGATCCCGCCGGAGCGGTGCATCTACGTCGGCGACGCGCCGCACGACATCGAGGCCGGCAAGGCCGCGGGCATGGCGACGATCGCGGCGGCTTACGGCTACATCCGTCCGACGGAGGACGTTCGCCGCTGGGGAGCGGATGCGATCGTCCGCCGCCCGCGCGACTTGCCCCTCGCGCTTGCCGCGCTTGCCCGCTAGTCTGGGACCCGCGATGACCCTGCCGACTCAGATCCCGTTTTGGATCGCCGTGCTCGGGGCCGCCGGCGCGCTCGCGATCGGGCTCGCGGTCGGCCTCCTCGCGGGTCATTGGCGCCGCCAGGCCTTGCGGCACTCGCTCGAGCTCGCGGAGAGGGAGCTGAAGAGCCAAGCGCACATCGAGCAGGAGCGCGAGCGCGCACTCGCGCTCGCGACCGAGCGCCTGTCGAGCGCGTTCGGTCAGCTCGCGAACCAGCAGTTCCAGAGCCACTCGGAGGCCTTCCTCAGGCTCGCGCGCGAGAACCTGACCGTGCACACCGAGCGCACGAAGAACGAGATCGCGGAACGCCAGCGCGCGATCGACGCCCTCGTTCGTCCGATCGCCGAAGCGCTGGCCCGCACGGAGCAGCAACTGGTCGAGCTCGACCGGGCGCGCCGCGAGACGCACGGCGCGATCGCGGCTCAGCTCCAGGCGATGGCGGAGAGCCAGCAAGCCTTGTCGGCGGAGACGCGCAATCTGGTCAAGGCGCTGCGGCGCCCCGAGGTGCGCGGTCAGTGGGGCGAGATCACGCTCAGGCGGCTGGTCGAGCTCGCCGGCATGGTCGAGCACTGCGACTTCGTGACGCAGAGCCATCAGGCGACCGCGACGGGGGCCGTCCGGCCGGACATGGTGATTCGTCTGCCGGAGAACCGCGAGCTCGTCGTCGACGTGAAGACGCCGCTCGACGCCTATCTCGAGGCGACCGAGGCGACGACCGAGGCGGAGCGGCGCGCCGCGCTCGAGCGTCATGCGGGGATCGTCGCAGGCCGGATCCGCGAGCTCGCGAGCAAGCAGTACTGGGCGCAGTTCGACGCGAGCCCCGACTTCGTGATCCTGTTCATTCCCGGCGATCAGTTCCTGTCCGCCGCGCTCGGCGAGCGGCCGGCGCTGCTCGACGAGGCGCTGCGGCAGAACATCATCCTCGCGACGCCGACCAGCATCATCGCGCTGCTGAAAGCGGTCGCGTACGGCTGGCAGCAAGTCGCGCTCGCGGAGAATGCCGCGGACCTGCGCCAGCTCGCGGTGCAGCTCTACGAGCGGCTCACGACCTTCACCGGCCACCTCGCGAGCGTCGGCAAGGCCATCAGCGACAGCGTGCGGGCGTTCAACGCGAGCGTCGGCTCGCTCGAGCGCATGGTGCTGCCGAGCGCGCGGAAGTTCACGGAGCTCGGTGTGCAGCCGAAGCAGCGGCTCGGCACGTTATCGATGATCGAGGAAGCGCTGCGAGAGCCCGTCGTCGCGGCCGACACCGGCGCCGCCGAGCCGTCCGCCGTACCGGACGAACGGCCCGCGAACGCGGTCGAGGCAGCGACGGAGGAGCCGAGCGACGCATGAGCACCGGAGCCATCGCGTTCAGCGACTACCTGCCGGCGCCGGACGCGCTCGCCGGCCGAGTGATTCTCGTGACCGGCGCGACCGGCGGCATCGGCCGAGCGGTCTCCCGTGCGCTGGTCCGCCACGGCGCCGAGGTCGTCCTGCACGGCCGCAGCGCGAAAGCGCTCGAGGCACTCTACGAGGAGCTGAAACCGCTCGGTCCGGAGCCGACGCTGGTCGAGCTCGATTTCGAGCGGGCACAAGGGCCGGCGTACCAAGCGCTGATCGATGCGCTCGAAGAGCGCTACGGCCGGCTCGACGGGCTGCTGCACAATGCGGGGCTCCTCGGCTCGCTGTCCCCGATCGAGCACTACGACATCGCGCTGTGGCAGCGGGTGATGCACGTGAACGTGAACGCGCCGTTCATCCTGACGCGCTGCCTGCTGCCGCTCTTGAAGCAGTCCGAGGACGCGTCGCTGCTGTTCACGACGAGCAACGTCGGCCACAAGGGCCGTGCGTTCTGGGGTGCGTACAGCGCGTCGAAATTCGCGACCGAAGGCTTGGCGCAAGTGCTCGCCGACGAGCTCGAGAACACGAGCGTGCGCGTGAACGTCGTCAATCCGGGCCGGGTGCGCACGAAGATGCGCGCTCAGGCCTACCCCGCCGAGGACCCGCAATCGGTCGCGGCTCCCGAGACGCTCGCGAACGCCTACGTTTATCTGCTCGGACCGGCGAGCCGGGCCTTGCGCGGCGAGCGGATCGACCTTCAGCCCTGAGCGGCTCCGAGCGCGGCAACACGGCGGGCGCGCGCTCACGCGAACGCTCAGCGCAGCGCCTCGGCGGTGCGCGCCAAGAGCTCGGCGACCGCTTGCGCGTCCGTCTCGCCGCCGATCGCGACCTCGCCGTAGATCTCGACGAGATCCTCGAGCCGGAGGTAGTCCGGATGGTGCACCTCGGCGAGCACCGCGTAGCGAATTCGCGCGTCGTCGCGCACCGCATCGAGCGCATACACGTGCACGGCGAGCTTCGTCGGCGCGAGCCCTCCCATCAGCCGCTCGACGCGCGGCCCCGAATCGAGCTCGCCGTAGTAGAGGTGCGTCTTGTCGACCCGCCAGCCGTGCGCCGCGAGCACGGCGCCGATCGAGCCGCCAGCAAGGATCAGGCCGTGCTCGCGCTCGAGGCGCGGGTTGATCGTCGCCGGATAAGTCACGACGGCGAACGTTCGGCCGATGCGCTCGTCCGCGCCGCCGCTGAACAGGTTCGAGATGCGCAGCCGCGGTCCGCTCTCGAGCACCTGCACGCCGTAGCTGCCGAAGCGTTGCTCGATCCGCTCGCTGTTCAGGAGATCGGCGTCCGCCGCTCGGGCGTCGGCCTCGACGCGGGGGCCGGCGGCAAGCAGTGCGAGCGCCGCGACCGCGACGACCGCTCGCGCTGATGACATAACACGCGCCCCTATCAAAGAACGATTCGCCATCGGCTCGCCGTCCCCCGGCAGTTGTCCGGACTGATTCTAACGGGGGGCGCCCCGTCGTGTGCCCGATTCTGGAAAACCTCCGGTCCCGCTTAGCCGCCCGAATCAGTTCGGCTATACTGAAATCGCCTCAACCGTTTCTCGAGTGCTCGCGGGCAATGGTGCCCGAATCCTCCTTAAACGGTTTGCAACCTTTGAATGCAGGAGGGTTCAGTGGGCAGAAAACTGTACGTCGGCAATCTACCGTTCTCGGTGACGGAGGCGGAGATCCATGCGAAGTTCGCGACTTGCGGCACGGTAGAGTCGGCGAAGCTCATCACCGATCGTGATACCGGGCGCAGCAAAGGCTTTGCGTTCGTCGAGATGGCGACCGAGTCCGAGGCTCGCACGGCGATCGAGAAGCTCAACGGTACCGACTTTCAAGGCCGTCCGCTCACCGTGAACGAAGCGCGTCCGCAGCAGAAGCGCCCGATGGGCGGCGGCGGTCCCCGCGGCGGCGGCCGCGGCGGCTACGGCGGCGGCGGCGGCTATGGCGGCGGCGGCGGCGGCGTAAACCGCTGGTCTATTTAAGCTCGCACGCCGGCCTGCGCCGGCGAGCCCCCGACCCTTCCTCTCGGCGCGCCGGATCACCGGCGCGCCGGTTTCGCTCGGTGCTCGAGCAACTCGAGCAGATCCCCGACGCGGGCGCAACGCAGCATCGTCTCGAGATCGTCGACGTCGAGCACGACGTCGTAGAGCAACTCCGCTTGCACGACAACGGAAACGAGCGACAGCGAATCGAGCGCGAGCTCCCACACGCTCGTCGTGAGAGAGAGCTCGCTGCGCTCCCGCCGACAGGCGGTCGCGAGCGCATCGAGGAACCAGTCACCGAGAGCCGGCGAGGCGGGCTCCGGCGTGCTCGCCGGCGGTGGGTGCGCGCTCATCGCGCGCTCGCCTCCCCGAGCACGCGATGCGTTCGTGCGGCGCGCTCGATCGCCGACTCTCGAACGATGCGGCCGGCCGCCATCGTCAGCAGGCGATCCGCCGTCGCGACCGTCTGCGGCCGGTGGGCTACGATGAGGCGCGTCACGTTCAGCGCCCGCACGGCCGCGGCGACGCGCCGCTCCCGTTCGACGTCCAGGTGGCTCGTCGCCTCGTCGAGCACCAGCAAGCGCGGCCGCTTGTAGAGCGCGCGGGCAAGCAGAATGCGCTGCTGCTGTCCGCCGGAGAGCGCGGCGCCGAGGTAGCCGACGAACGTGTTGTATCCCATCGGCATCGCCGCGATCTCGTCGTGCACCGCCGCAAGCGCGGCACACTCCTCCACGCGCCGCTGGTCGTGCGCGGGATCGAACAAGCTGATGTTCTCCGCGATCGAGCCCGCGAAGAGCGTGTCGTTCTGCGTGACGGCGGCAATCGCGCACCGCGCCGCATCGGGTCCCAAGTGCTCGAGCGGCACGCCGTCGAGCAGCACCTCGCCTTCGGTCGCCCACAAAATGCCGAGCACGACGCCGACGAGCGTGCTCTTGCCGCACCCGGACGGCCCGGTGATCGCGACGCACTCTCCCGGCGCGACGTAGAGGTCGACGCCGGTCAGCACGTCGGGCTCGTGCTCGGCGTAGCGGTAGCGCAAGCCGCGCACTTCGAGGCTCGCTGCCGGGCGAGCGGCGTCCGCGAGCAGGAGCCGCTCGCCGCGCTCGTGCTCGCGCTCGACGAGCAGCACGTCCGCGAGCCGTTCGCCCTGCAGGCGCAGCATCGCGAGCTCGCAGGTCTTGTCGATCAATGCCGTGACGCGCGCGGCGAGCTGGCCCTTGTAGGCGAGGAACGCGAGCAGCATGCCGGCGGACAAGCGGCTGTCGAGAACCGCACGTGCCCCGAGATAGATGACGGCAACGTTCTCGAGACCGAACAGCACGCCGTTCAGCACGCGGCAGCCGATCTGCAGCCGCTGCGTGCGCACCCCAGCGTTCAACTGCTCGACCAAGAGCGCGAGCCAGCTCGACCGCCGCTCGTCGCGGCGCCGAAATAGCTTGATCGCGCGGATGCCGCGGACGGTCTCGATGAAGTGACTCTCCTGCTTTGCCGCGTGCACGATCTGCTCCTCGGTCGCCGCACGCAGGGGCCGATACGAAAGCCACCGGCCGAGCGCATACAGCGCTACGGCGGCCGCGCAGATCGCCGTCAGGCCGGGGCTGTAGAGCCAGATCACGCCGAGCAGCACGAACGTCATCAGCCCGTCGATCAGCGCCTCCGCGAACGCGGTCGTGAGCGTGCGCTGGATCGCGTCGATCGATCGAAACCGCGACACGATGTCGCCGAGGTGGCGCTTCTCGAAATAGGCGAGCGGCAGCGCGAGCAAGTGCGAGAACGCGTTCGCCTGCCACTGCACGTTCATCGCCGCGCCGGCGGAGAGGAGCGCCGTCGCGCGCAGCGCCGTCACCGTCTGCTGCAGCAGGACGAGGAGCGCGAAGCCGATCGCGAGCACGGTCAGCAGCTCGGCGTCGCCGGCCACGAGCACGTGATCGACGACCCACTGGAGCAACAGCGGGCTTGCGACCGCGAACACCTCGAGCGCGAGCGCGAGCACGACCACCTGCGCGAAGGTCCGGCGAAGCCCGGTCACTCTGCCGATGAGCTCGCGAAGCCGGACCGTCCGCCGGGCGCGGCGCGGGGCGAACGATTGCCCCGGCCAAAGCTCGAGCGCGACGCCGGTGAAGGCCTCGGACAGCTCTCGCAGCGGCAGCGTCCGTGCGCCCGTCGCGGGGTCGTGGATCGTGGCTCGGCGCGGCCCGACGCGCTTCAGCACGACGAAATGATTGAACCGCCAGTGCAGGATGCAGGGACGGCGCAGGCGGCCCAGATCGTCGAGCTCGAGCCGAACCGCGCGCGTCTCGAGCTCGAGCCGCCGTGCGATGTCGACGAGCGCCGCGAGCGTCGTGCCCTTCAACGAGATCGGGAAGCGTCGACGGAGCGCGGCGAGCTCGATCCGGCAGCCGTGGTAGTGCGCAACCATCGCGAGGCACGCGAGCGCGCATTCGGCGGCCTCGGTTTGCAAGATGACGGGCAACCGCCTGCGCGACCCGAGCGAGACGGCCTCAAGCGGACGCATGGAGCGGCTTTCGTTCCGGCGGGGCCGCGCGATCAGGCTCGCCGCGGCGCGCGGCGGCGAGCTCCTGCTCGAGGTGCCCGGCCGCACGCCAGAAATGCGCGGCCGCCCACAGGCAAGTCGTCGGCACGAGGAGCAGCAGCGCGTAGCGGAGCGCGGCGGCACCGTGCGCCGCGCCGAGCAGATCGCTCGCGGCACCGACGATCACCGGCCCGACGCCCATCGCGACGAGGTTCGCGAGCAGCAGGTAGTAGGCAGCCGCCGTCGCGCGCCGGCGGAGCCCGGCGAGCCCCTGCACGGTCGCGAGCACCGGGCCGGTGAACGCGTGCCCGAGCATCGTCGCAACGAAGAGCGCCGCAACGGCGACCTCCGCCGCGTCCGCGATCAGCACGAGGGCCGCGAACGGCGCCGCGCACGCGCTCGCGAGGGCCGGCCCCCACGCGTACCACCGCTCGTCGCACAGGCGGCGCGCGAGCCGGTCGACGCAGACACCGCCAAGCACGAGCCCGATGCCGCCGCCGGCTCCGTATGCGAGCGCCATCCACGCACCCGCCGACGCGCTGTCCATTCCATGGAAGCGAATGAAATAGGCCGGCAGCCAGACGCTCGACGCGAATGCGCCCATCCCGTAGACGGCGCCGCCGAGCGGCAAGTGGCGAAGCGCACGCACCCGCCAGAAGTGCCGCAGCGAGGCGCGCAGCGGCGGCGGCGCGCCGGTGTCCGCCGCCTGCTCCGCGGCGCCCCGCCGAGGTTCCCGCAGCGTGAGCCGCACGACGAACGCGACGAGCACGCCCGGCAGACCGACGATCGCGAACGCCGCGCGCCAGCCGAACGCCTCGTTCAACCAGCCGCCGCCGAGGTAGCCGAGCGCGAAGCCGAGCGGTATGTAGAGCGACAGCACGGCGAACGCGAAGCCGCGCCGTTCCGGCGGAAAGTAGTCGGCCAGCAGCGAATGGGACGACGGCGTGCCGCCCGCCTCGCCGATGCCGACGCCGACGCGGGCGAGGAACAGCGTCGCGAACCCGGCTGCCGCGCCGCACAGCGCGGTCATCACGCTCCAGAGCGTGAGGCTGACCGCCAGCAGCGTGCGACGATTCGTGCGATCGGCGAGCCGGGCGATCGGCAGGCCGACCGTCGCGTAGAAGATGCCGAACGCGGCGCCGCCGAGCAGCCCGAGCTCCGTGTCCGCGAGCGCGAGCTCGGCCTTGATCGACTGCAGCAATATCGCGAAGACGTTACGGTCGATCCACCCGAGCACGCCGACGGCGATCAGCAACGCGAGCACGTAGGCGCGGTACGCCCTGGACGCGACTCCGGCGGCTGCCTTCATCGACCGGACACCGATCGCGCCGCCTCGCGCGTGCGCGCGTCTCGGAGCTTCGCGCGAAACAGCTTCCCGCTCGGGTCGCGGGGCAACCGCGCGACGTACTCGATGCGCTTCGGCAGCTTCATCGCCGACAGGCGCTCCGCGAGAAAGGCGAGCAGGTCGGCGCTCTGGGCTCGGGTCGCCGCCGCCCCCGGCGCCAGCTCGACGATCGCGACAGGCACCTCGCCGAGCAGCGGGTGCGGCTCGCCGATCGCCGCGCAATCGGCAACTGCCGGATGCTGCACGAGCGCTTGCTCGATCTCGGCGGCGTAGATGTTCATTCCCGACGAGATGATGGCCTCGCTCGTACGCCCGCATACGAACAGGTAGCCGTCCTCGTCGAGATAGCCGAGGTCGCCGACGGTGATCAGCTCGCCTCGATACGCTGCGCGCGTCTTCTCGGGATCGCCGAGGTACTCGAAGCGGTCGCCCGTGTGCGGCACGAAGTAGATCGAGCCAACGCGCCGCGGCGGCAACTCCTCGCCGTGCTCGCCGACGATCGCGATGCGCGACCCGCGGACCGCGCGGCCGACCGTTCCGGGCCGCGCGAGCCATTCCGCCGGGCTTGCGATCACCCCCTGCCCCTCGGCTGCGCCGTAGGCCTCCCAGATCACGGACCCCCACCACGCGAGCATCGCCTGCTTCACCTCGAGCGGGCACGGTGCGCCGCCGTGCACGACGAAGCGAAGCGAGGACACGTCGGCAGCGCTCCGGACGTGCTCCGGCAGCTTCAGCAGCCGCACGAACATCGTCGGCACCATGAACGCCGTCGTGACTCGATGCCGCGCGATCAGCCCGAGCAGCCGCTCGGGCTGCCACCGGTCGACCAGCACGACGCGATGCCCCATGTGGAGCGCCGCCAGCGCGGCGTCGAGGGGCGCCGAGTGATACAGCATCGACGCGCACAGGTGCACGTTGCCGTCCTGCGGCAGCACGCCGAGCGATTCGTGCCAGCGAACCATGCGTGCCAGTGCCTCGCGGGCGTTGCCGAGCGGCAGCTTGACGGCCTTCGGCCTGCCCGTCGTCGCAGACGTGAACGGCATGATCCGTCCCCAGCCCGACTCGCCGAGCGGCGCATCGGACTCGACGGCGTTCACCTCGCCGAGCGGCCGATAGCCCTCCGCGACGCCGATCGAGATAGCCACCGCGTCTTCGGGCAACGCGCGACGCAGCGAGCGAAGCTGCAACGTCCCGAGCCTCGCATGCGCGACGACGGCTCGCGCGCGACAGTCCGCGAGAAGCGTCGCGATCTCCGGCGGGGCGAGGTGCCAGTTGACCGGCACGACGTAGAGCCCCGCCCAGATCCCGCCGAGATACGCCGCGAGCGCTTCGGCGCAGTTCGGCGAGACGATCGCCACCGCGTCGCCGCCGCGAAGACCCGCGCCGAGCAATGCGTGCGCGAGCCGCCGCGCGAGCGCGACGAGCTCGCCGCGGCGCCACGGCTCGCCGTGGACGTCGACGACTGCGACCGCATCCGGGTCTTCGGCTGCGAACCGCTCGAGAGTGACTTCGCGCATGGCGTCATCGTCGCCGCGCCGCGCTCGCCGTCACAGCATCGTTACTCGGACGATTGCGCCGATTCGATGCCGCTCCTTCAGCGCCGGAGCGAATAGAGTGGCTCGAGCACCCATTCGTAGAGGCGGCGTGTCTCGCCGAGCACGTCCGCGTCCACCAGCATGCCGGCTTGCAGCGCGTGGGCTTCGCCGTGCGCGTGAATGGCCTGCGCGGGCAGCTCCACCTCGAGCCTGTACAGCGGCTCGGCGCTCGCCGCCGCCGCCGGCGATGCGCCGCCGAGCTCGCTCGCGCTGAACGCGACGCGCGATACCGAGCGGACGGTGCCGCGGTGATGGCCGAACTTCTGATAGGGGTAGGCGCGATAACGAAGCAGCACCGTATCGCCCGCTCCGACGAAGCCGATCGCCCGGCTCGGCGCATAGAGCTCCGCGTGTAGCTGCGCGCCGTGCGGCACGATCGAGACGAGCGGCCGCGAGCCGTCCGTCGCCTCGCCGACGTCGGCGCCGACTCCGGTCGCGACACCGGCCGTCGGGGCGACGACGAGCACGCTGCGGCGCGCTTCGTTCTCGGCCCGCTCCTGGCGGACCCCCGCGAGCGCGCGGTCGAGCTCCGCGAGCCGGGCGCGATGACGCGCGGCGAGCGTCTCGAGCTCCGCCGTCCGCTCGCCGAGCAGCCGCTCGCTCTGCCGCCGCTCGCGCTCGAGCCGCTGCGACTGCAGGCTGTGCTCGGCCGCCTCCTGCTCGCGCGCGAGCAGCTGCTCGAGCGACACGAAGCCGCCCGCGTGCAGCTCCGCGTAACGAGCCGCATGCTCCTCGGCGAGCGCCGCGCGGGCATTTTGCGCCGCGAGCATCGCCGCAGCCTCCGCAACCTCGGCCCGGAGTGCCGCGATCGAGCGCTCGAGCGCCGCGCGCTCCGTGCGCTCGAGCTCGCGCACGCCGGCGCGCTCGGCTTCGAGGCTGCGAAGGCGTCGCTCGAGCTCTGCCGCAACCGCCTCGCGGGTCGCGACGAACCCGCTGCTCAGCCGGTCGCTCGTGACGACGTAGAGCAGCTGGCCGACCCGGACACGATCGCCCTCTTCCACGTGCCGCTCGGCGATCACGCCCGGTTGCGGGGAATAGAGCTTGACGACGGCCGGCGTCGCCACCAGCTGCCCGGTCACCGCCGTATGCGCCGTATAGGTGCCCCAATGGAAGAACGCCGCGATCGCGGCAGCCGCGATTCCGGCAACCGCCGCGAGCACGGTCGACGTGAGCGGCGGCGCAAGCACGATCTCGCCGAGCGGCGAAGCGCGCTGCGCCTCGAGCGCGGCGACGCGAAAGAGCGGCGGCCGGCTCACCCGTTCGACGCGTTCGCCGTCCGCTTGTACGCGGCGAGGCCGATCATGACGACCGGCTCGCCCGTCTCGGCCAGGTGGAACGCGCCGATCGACAGCTGCGGCGCCGCCGAGCGCACGCGCCAGCAACCGCGCGCGTCCGAGTCGATCTCGATCCGCAGAGCGTGCTGCGATCCTTCCTTGCCGAGCTGGCAGACGAGCCGGCCGTCACGGTGAACCGCGCGGAGCACGTTGTCGCCCCCGCCGCGGTACGTCCCGCCGAGCCCCTCGAGCGCGACGGTCGGCACCGCACGCATCTCCGCGCCGGGCGCTCGAGCGATCAGCCGCGTGCCGATCGCGGTGAGGACGAGATCGCGAACGTGCGGCGCGAACGCGTTCAGGCCGACGACGATCGCAATCCGCTCGCGCGGCTCGAAGCGTAGCCCGATGCATTGCCCGCCGGCGATGCCGGTGCTGCCGAGCCAGCCGCCGCTCAGCATCGCGACGCCGGCGCCGAATGCGACCGGCAAGAGCTCCCGCAGCGGCCCGCCCGCCATCGGCGGCAGTGCGACGACCGTTTTGCAGGCGGCCTCGGCGCTGCGCGCGAGCGCCCCGCGGGGACCGGCGCCGGCGAGCGCCTCGCCGACCGCGAGGACGTCCGCGAGCGTCAACGTCAGATGCGAGAACGCCGCCTGCCAGAACCGCGCCGGCTGCCGCGCGGGCTCGGGCACGAACGCGCCGAGCCGCGCATCGAATCGATGCTCGGCGACGCGCACGCGAGGAGCGACGTCCGCCGATGGCACGAGCGCGCCGCAGCCGAGCGGCTCGAGCACGATCCGCCGGACGAGCGCGACGGCCGATTCGCCCGTCGCACGCTCGAGGACGCGCTCGAGCAGCACGGCCTCGCTGTGCTCGTAGTTGAACACCGCGCCGGGGCGGAAGAACCGGGGCGCCGCGCGCAGGTAGGCGACGAACGTCTCCCAGGAGAACGCGCGAGCCGCGGGCGACAGCACGTCCGTGCCCTGATAGCCGCTCGTATGCGAGAGCAGGTGCTTGATGCGAATCTCGCGTCCGTGCTCGGTCGGCGCGATCTCGGGCAAGAGCTCGCCGATCGGCCGATCGAGATCGAGCGAGCCGCGAGCCGCTAGCTCGAGCGCGACGAGCGCGAGCAGCAGCTTCATCACGCAGCCGAGCTGAAAACGCGCATCGGCGCCGAGCGGCAAGCCGGACGCTAGCGCGACGGTACCGGCTCGCGCGAACACGCGTCGACCGTCGACGCTGACCGCGGCACCGATGCCGGGCACGCCCGTCTCGCGTCGGACGCGATCGACGAACGCACGAAGCTCGTCCGCAAACGTGCTCGAGGTCGGATCGATCGCCACCGCGCCTTCCTTGGTCCTCCTCTGCGGACGAATTCCACACCGCTCGGACGCGGAGCGACAGCCGCGATTCGCTTCGATCCAAGGAGTTTTCCCGGGGTCGCGCGAGCGCGCCGTTCCCCCTACCATGAATCGACGGTCAGAGGAGCGGAAATGGATAGTCGCTCGACACGACGCACGCAGTCGCGCACTGCTGCGCTCGCCCGCGGCCATGCGGTTCGATCGGCCTGCGGCTGCCGCCTGACGGTCGCGCAACGGATGCGCATCGCGGCAGGCTTCGCCGCGGCGCTCGTCCCGCTGGCCACGACGGCCGATACACTGCGGGTGCCGGACGACTTCGGCTCGATCCAGGCCGCGATCGAGGATGCCGAGCCGGGCGACGACGTGCTCGTCGCGCCGGGCACGTATCCCGAGAACCTCGTGCTGCGAACCGACGTCGACGTGCGCGGCGAGGAGACCGCCCGAACGTTCCTCGCGCCGGACGACGGCGACGAGCCGGTCGTCTCGGCGGTCGGCGTGACCGGCGCGCGCGTGTCGAGCATCACCGTGATCGATGCCGCGATCGGCGTGCTGGTGCAAACGTCCGCCGGCATCGAGATCACGAACGTCGTATTCGATCGTCCGGGCACGGCGGTCACCGTCGACGGCATCTCGAGCGTCGACGTGACGAACAACGTGTTCTTCGGCGCCGACATCGCGATCAGCCGCGGCTCGGCGCTCGTCGCTGTCGAGAACAACATCTTCGCCGGCAACGGCACGACGGTCGAGGCGGTCCTCCTCCCCGGCGTCGACGTCGCGGCAAACGTCCGCTCGAACTGCTTTTTCGGCAACGGCGGACCGGGGCAGGACGGCGTAGTCGGCACCGCGTTCACGACCGGGGACCCGCAGTTCGTCGATCCCGGCGGCCGCGACTTCCACCTGCGCGAGGCGTCCGAGTGCATCGACGTCGGCCGCGGCACCGACGTGATCGACGGCTCGGTCGCGGACGCGGGCGTCTACGGCGGACCGCTCGCGGACCCTCGCCCGTTCCCTGTCGGCGCACCGGCCCTGACCGCGACAGGCACGGAGCCCGGCCCGCTCGGGATCGAGGTGCGCTGGGACGCTAACCTCGACTACCGCGTGACGAACGCGGCCGTGCCGGGCGGCTATCGCGTCCACTACAAGCGCGGCGGCGAGGCTGCGCCGCCGTTCGACGGCACCGAGGCGGGCGGCGGCACCGCCCCCTCCCCGATCGATGCGGGCAACGTGACCGTCTACCTGCTCGAGAATCTCGATGCGGGCACGACCGTGCCGCTCGCGCCGCGGCTGCTGTCCGCGGAGGGGCGCAACGAGTCCGTGATCCTGACGTGGGAGCCTTCCGCGGACGCGACCGGCTATCGGATCTACTACGGGATCGCCGCCGTCGACGAGCACGTCGTCGACGCCGGCAGCGGCACGAGCCATGCCGTGACCGGTCTCGCGAACGGCACGAGCTATCGGTTCGCGGTCAGCGCCGTCAACCAGCCCGTCTATCACGTCGCGGTCACCGCGGTCGACAACACGCAAGCACGAAACGAGAGCGCGATCGTCGAAGCGGCGAGCCTCGCGCTCGGCCGGGGCAGCGAGAGCGAGCTCTCTGCCGAAGCGCGCGCAACGCCGGAGCCGCTCGCACCTTATCCGGACCTGCCGGACGAAGGCTGCTTCGTCGCGACGGCCGCGTTCGGTGCGAGCTGGGCGCCGCAAGTGGAGGTGCTGCGAGCGTTTCGGGATCGGGCGCTCGCGCCGAGCGCGCTCGGACGACGGTTGATCCGCGCGTACTACGAGCACGGCCCCGTAGGGGCGCGCTTCGTCGCGGAGCACGCATGGCTGAAGCCGCTCGTCCGCGCGGTGCTCTGGCCCGTGGTCATCGTCGCACTGCTCGTGCTCGAGGCGCCGGTCGCGACGGCGCTTGGCGCGGGCGCGCTCGCGGCGCTGCTCGCGCGCCGAGCGCTCGTCCGCCGGCGTATGCGGTCCGCGCCGGCCTTGCTGGTGCTCGCGCTCTTCATCGCCGGCGGCCCGGCGCTCGCGCAACCGGGAGGCGACGCCCCGCGGTGGATGTACGAGATCAAGGGCGGCTACTTCTACCCGGACCTCGACGACTACGAGCGCTTCTACGGCGACGACCGCGACACGCAGATCGCAATCGCCGGGGGCGTGAAGTTACGCCCGTGGCTCGAGCTCGGCGGGGAAATCGGCCATTCGCGCGACCGCGGCGCGGCGCTCGCCTCGGGCGGTGTCGTCGAGGACGCCGTGAAGTTGCGGCTCGTGCCGCTGCACGTCTTCGCGACGGTCAGCTGGCCCCGCGACGGACGGCGCTGGGTGCCGTATGCCGGCGCCGGGCTAACGGCTACCTGGTACGAGCAGGACGTCGAGCTCGAGCCCGGCCGCGACGGGCGCAGCGACACGGGCGTCAGCGTGCGGGCCGGCGTGCGCTGGTTCTTCGCGGAGGAAGGCGCGCGCGGAGCCGCCGCCCGGCGTGAAGGTGTGCCGTATGCACGCCTGTTCGCGTTCTTCGAGGCGCAACGCTCGAACACCGAGGTCGATGCGCTCGACCTCGGCGGCACGTCCTACCTGATCGGCTTTCGCGCGGAGTTCGAGCTCGCGGGCCGGCGAGACCGGCGAGCTCGCGACTAAGGTGCCTCCATCTCCCCGCAAGCGGCACATCGTCTCGCTCGGCGTGCCGCTGCCGCGCTATGCTCGCTCGCGGTTTTCGACTTCGGGGTGCCCGATGGTGTTTCGGCCGTGTGCGGTCGCTTCGAGCTGAACGTCACTCCGGCCGCGCTCGAGGCCGAGTTCGGGTCGCTCGTGCCCGAAGCGCCGTGGGAGGCACTTGCGCCGATCAGCCGCTACAACATCGCGCCGAGCCAACCGTGCCTCGTGCTGCGCTACGGCAAGCGCGAGGGACGCAACGTCGCCGAGATGCTGCTGTGGGGCTTTCGGCCGCAATGGGCCAATCGCAGCTGGATCAACGCCCGGGACGACAAGCTCTTCGAAACGGCCGCGTTCCGGGAGTCCGCCCGCCGCCGCCGCTGCCTGATCCCGGCGACCGGCTGGTACGAGTGGCAAGCCGTCCCGGGCGAGCGGCGCAAGCGCCCGTACTACATCCGCTACGACCGACCGTTCGCGTTCGCGGGCGTGTGGACCGCGCGGCGTCTCGGGGAGAATGACGATTGGGAGCTCACGTTCGCGATCGTCACGACCGCCGCACGCGGCGCGGTCGCGGCCGTGCACGATCGGATGCCGCTCGTGCTCGCGCCGGCGAGCTACGCGGCGTGGCTCGATCCAGCGACGGAGCACCCCGAAACGCTGCTGCGGCCGGTCGAGGCGCAGCCGGACGAGCTCTACCCCGTCTCGACCTACGTCAACGATCCGCAGAACGAGGGGCCGGAGTGCATCGCCCGAGCGGCGTCGGAGTGAGCGGCGCCGGGGCTCAACCGCCGTCTCCGTGGCCGGCAGCGAGCCGCTGCTCGAGCCAGAGCCGCCGATAGTCGCTCGCTTCGGCCTCGATCGCCGCATAGTCCTCGAGGTACCGCAGCGCGAATCCGTCGACGCCCCACTCGGCGTACTGCATCACGTGCTTCAGCTCGTGCGCCCAGAGCGCCGCGTCCTCGAGCGCGTCGCGCTCGCGATCGAACACGATCACGTGCTCGAGCGTGACCGCAGGCACGTAGCCGGAGCGAAAGAGCGTTTGCTGGAGCGAGAGCACGCCGCCGCCGTCCACCCGCCAGCGCGCCCGGTCGAGGATCTCGTCCGGAACGAAGCCCGCGAGCGCCGCACGGATCGATTGCGGCACGGGCTCGACGCCCTCGTGCACCGCGGCATCGCGGGACTCGGCGATCCAGCGTGCGAGCATCGGCGCGAGCGACCCGCGGACGGCGGGATCGAGCGCTGCGAGCTCCGCGGACAGCGCGGCGATACCGTCGGACGCTGCGGCGAGCCCCAGCGCCGCCGTCGCGGCCAGCACGTCGAGACCACGCACGAGCGCCGAGTCGCGTTCCTCGGCGACGGACGGAACGGCGAACAGCCCGACCGTTGCGAGCACCGGGCCGAGCAGCCCGGCGAGGCGTCCCGATCCTTCCATGGCGTCGTCGATCCTTCGAGACCGGTGTCGAGCCAGTATAGACGGAGCGCTCGCGAAGTGTAGGCTGGCGCCATGGCGACCACCGTGCTGCTCTGGATCCTCGCGGCGGCGCTCGTGCTGACGGGTCTCGTCGGGCTCGTGCTGCCCGCGCTGCCCGGCGCCGTGCTGATTTTCTGCGGTCTGCTGCTCGGCGCGTGGATCGAAGACTTCGCGCACATCGGTCAGGGCACGCTGATCGTCCTCGCGTTGCTGGCGCTCGCGACCTTCGTCGTCGACTTCGCCGCCGGCGCGCTCGGCGCCCGCCGCTACGGTGCGTCGAAGCGCGCGGTCGCCGGGGCCGCGATCGGCGCGCTCGTCGGCATCTTCTTCGGCTTCGTCGGCGTGCTGATCGGGCCGTTCGTCGGCGCGGTGATCGGGGAGCTGAGCGGCCTTCGCAGCACCGTCGCGTCGGCCGGCAGGGCCGGCGTCGGCGCGACGGTCGGCTTCATCGTCGGCACGGCGGCCAAGTTTGCGATCGGTGTCGCGATGGTCGGGCTGTTCGCCGCCGTGCGGCTCTTTTGACTGCGCCTACCGGTTCTCTTCGAGATAGGTGGCCGAATCCTCCGCGTCCATCAGCGGCACGACCTTGCGCGGATCGACACGCACCATGAGATAGGTGATGTGATCGTCGATCCGGGTGAACTGATGCCCCGTCCCTGCAGGAATCACGAGCACGTCGCCCGCCTCGAGCTCGTGCGTGACGGCATCCTCGATGCCCATGGAATTCTTGCCGGGGCCGTTCAGAAACCGCACGGCCCGGTTGTCCGCCGGCCGTTGCTCCGGATCGATCAGGCGCGAGCCGCTCACGTTCGTGCCGGCGCCGCTCAGGACGTAATACACCTCCGTGACGAGATCGTGGGAGGCGACGGACCGCGGCGCGGGCCGCTCGAGCCGACCGCGATGCACGAGCGCGACCTGCACGTTCACGTCGCCGACGTCGACCGAGCGCACTTGCTGGTCCGTGATACCGGTCGCGCGTCCGATGCTCTCGTACGCCCGAAGCTCGGCGGCCGGGATGTAGGTCGGTTCGCACGTGCGGCACGAAGGCTCGACGACCTGTGCCGACAGTCGCCCGAGATAGAACGCTGCAGCGAGCACGACGCCCGCGAGGACGATCACGATGCGCATGACACACTCCTGAGGAGCAAGCCCCGGTCGAATCGGTCACAGCGCCGGCCCGGCAACAGGGACGGCCGCTGGCGCTTCAGCAACAGCTGCAGCGCGACGGCCCGTGCCCCTCGGTGAGCACACGGCCGCTCGTATCCTCGAGCGTCACCCGCAACGCGCGGCCGTCCTCGAGCCGCAACGTCAGCCCTTGCCCGACGAGCTCCGTCGCGCCCTCGACGTCCGCGAGATCGACGGTGCCTTCGATTCTCGACAAGCCCGGGATCGGCAAGCCGGACGCCGCCATGCCCTGATAGCGCCGGATGTCGTAGCGGACGCGGCCTCGGGGCTCGTTGCGCCACTCGAGCGTGCCTACTCCCGCACAGTGCTCGACGAAGCGTAGATCGTCGCGGGCGCCGTTCGATGCCATGGTGTCGTCCTGCTCGGGCGAATGCGTCGTAGCCAGCCGCTATTATGACTGCCCGCCCGGTCCGCGGCGAAGCATGGGGATTGCCGCTCCCCGAACCTTCATCTGCCCGGGCGCTTCCTGTAGCATCGATGCCCGGCGAGAACCACCGAGACGAGTGTGCAATGAACGCCAGATTTGCCTTGTTGTTGGCCGTTACCGCCCTCGGCACTGCAGCATGCGGCGGGGATCCGGCCCCGAGCCAAAGTCCGCAGGCTGCAGCGCCTGCTCCCGCAGCCGCGCCGGCGGAGGCCCCCGCTGCCCGCGAGCCCGCACCCGCCTCGGCCGCGAATCGCCCGGCCAGCGCACCCCGGGAGCCCGTGCAAGTCGCTCAAGCCGACACGAACGCCCCGAGCGGCCGCTTTCAGGAGGGCACCCACTATCAGCGGCTGACGCCCGCGCAATCGACGAGCTCCCCGGCCGACAAGGTCGAGGTCGCCGAAGTGTTCATGTACAGCTGCCCGGCCTGCTTCTCGTTCGAGCCGTTCGTCCAAGAGTGGGAGCGCACGAAGCCCGATTACGTGAACCTCGTGCGCATCCCTGCTGCGTGGAACCCGCTCGCCCGCATTCATGCTCAGGCGTTCTACACGGCGGAGGCGCTCGGTAAGCTCGAGGAAATGCACGACGCGTTCTTCCGCGAGATCCACGTCGAGCGCAACCTGCTCGATAACCAGAACGCGCTGCGCGCGTTCTTCGGCAGGTTCGGCGTCGACGCCGACACGTTCAACCAGACCTTCGAGTCCTTTGCGGTCCACACGAAGCTGCGTCGCGCGGACGATCTGATTCGCCGCTACCGCGTGTCGGCGACGCCGACCGTCGTCGTGAACGGCAAGTACGTCACGACGGGGTCGCAAGCGGGATCGTACGAGGCGTGGTTCGACATCATCGACGAGCTCGCGGCTTCGGAGCGTTCCGCCGCGGCCAACTGACACCCGCTCCGTTCCTACGCTCGGCCGAGGCCGACCGCCCGATAGAGGGCGGCGGTCTCGGCCGCCGTCAATCGCCGTGACTCGCCGCGGCGCATGTCGCCGAGGGCGATCGGTCCGTAGCGCACGCGGATCAGCCGGCTGACGACGAGCCCGACCGCGTCGAACAAGCGGCGCACCTCGCGGTTGCGCCCCTCCCGCAGAACGACGTGGCACCAGACGTTCGAGCCGGTGCCTCCCCGAAGCTCGATCGACTCGACCCGCGCCGGACCGTCCTCGAGCTCGACGCCCTCTCGAAGCCGCTCGATCTGCTCCGCATCCGGCTGCCCGAGCAGCCGCACCGCATACTCGCGCTCGAGCCCGTAGCGAGGATGCATCAGCCGATGTGCGAGCGCGCCGTCGGTCGTGAAGAGCAGCAACCCCGATGTGTTCAGATCGAGCCGCCCGACGCTGATCCACCGTCCGCGCGGCGGCGCCGGCAGCGCGTCGAATACCGTGCCCCGGCGCTCCGGGTCGTCACGAGAAGTGACCTCGCCTGCCGGCTTGTAGTAAGCGAGATGCGCGTGGCGCGGCCCCTGTCTCGCCGCGGTGAGCCGCACGCGGCGTCCGTTCACGAACACGCGTTCCCGGCCGCTCAGGCGCTCGCCGATCTGGGCGAGTCGGCCGTCGACGGTGATTCGCCCTTCGCCGATCCAGCGCTCGATTTGCCGCCGGGAGCCGACGCCGGCCTCGGCAAGAACTTTTTGAATACGTTCGCTCAGCTCGACTCCGAGCGCTGCAACGCGACTACCTCGGCGAGCGAGACGGGATCCTCGTCGTCGTCGGTCGAGACCTCGAGAACGTCGTCGTCGGCCGCCGCACCGTCCTGCGGAGGCGACGGAGGCGTTCGCGACAGGGACCCGGCGCTGGCAGGATCGTCGTCCTCGGCGAGCGAAGGCGGCTCCGACGCGGCCACGGCGACGGTGATCGGGGTAGGCTCGACGGAGGCGAGGTCGTCGTCGTCCTCCTCGTCGTCGTCGTCGTCGTCGTCGTCGTCCTCGTCCTCGTCGTCCTCGTCGTCGTCCTCGTCCTCGTC
>CAYWGQ010000025.1:0-5736 GCA_964457725.1 uncultured Gammaproteobacteria bacterium | reverse complement strand
CGTCGTCGTCGTCGTCCTCGTCCTCGTCGTCCTCGTCGTCGTCCTCGTCCTCGTCCTCGTCCTCGTCGTCCTCGTCGTCCTCGTCCTCGTCCTCGTCGTCCTCGTCCTCGTCGTCCTCGTCCTCGTCCTCGTCCTCGTCGTCCTCGTCCTCGTCCTCGTCGTCGTCCGTGGACGCCAGGAGAACGTCGACGTCGGATTCGGAGTCGGTCGTCTCGGAGTCGGCGGTCTCGGCAGCCTCCGTGGCCGCCTCCGCAACCGCCGCGGCGTCGGCGGCCGCCTCGGATTCGGCGCTCGCGAGCGCGACGGCGCGACCGTCGCTTCCGGCTGCCGCCTCGTCCCCGGCACCCTCTCCAGCCCCGACCGATACCGGCGTTCCGGCGCTCTCGAGCGACTCGATCAGGTCCGTCTGCTGACGGTAGTCGGCCAGACCGTCCTTCAGCTCGGCGAGCGGCGGCAGGTCCTCGAGCCGCTTCAAGCCGAAGTAATCGAGGAACTCCCGCGTCGTGCCGAACATCTCGGGCTTGCCCGGCACATCGCGGTGGCCGACGACGCGCACCCATCCCCGCTCTTGCAACGTACGGATGATGTTCGGACTCACGGCGACGCCGCGCACCTGCTCGATCTCGCCCCGCGTGATCGGTTGTCGGTAAGCGATCAGCGCGAGCGTCTCGAGCAGCGCCCGCGTGTATCGCGGGGCGCGTTCCTCCCAAAGCGGGGTCAGCCAGTCGCTCATCGCGCGACGCACCTGGATTCGATAACCGCTCGCGACCTCGCCGATCTCGATCCCTCGCCCCCGGTAGTCCTCGTCGAGGGCGGCAATCGCTTGCTTCAGCGTCGCTCGCTCGATCGGCGTCCCCTTCGCAGTGAACAGCTCACCGAGCTTGTCGAGCGGCAACGGCCGGCCCGCAGCGAGCAGCGCCGCTTCCACTACGTGCTTGATCTCGTTCTCATCCATGTCGAGTTCTCACGCCTGCTCCGTCCCCTCGCCCGCCGCGGCCTGTGCTGCCCGGACGTGGATCGGTCCGAACGGCTCCGCCTGCACCACGTCGATCAACGACTCCTTCAGCAGCTCGAGAATCGCGAGGAAGGTGACGGTCACGCCGATCCGGCCCTCGGCAGGATCGAACAACCGCACGAAATCGAGATACCGCTCCGCCTGTAACGTCACGAGAATGTTCGTCATGCGCTCGCGAACCGAGAGCGGTTCCCGCTGCACATGATGGTGCGCGAACATCTGGGAGCGCGCGAGCGCCTCCTGGAAGACCACGAGCATCTCCTTCAACGTGATCTCGGGCAGCTTCGTGACGACCGTGCGTTCGACCACCTCCGCACGCGTCTGGAGCACGTCTCTTTCCAATCTCTGAAGAGAATCAATATCTTCCGCCGCTTTCTTAAAGCGTTCGTACTCCTGAAGCCTCCGTACGAGCTCCGCACGAGGATCCTCTTCTTCCTGGCCCTCCTCGACGGTCCGCGGCAGCAGCATCCTCGACTTGATCTCCGCGAGGGTGGCCGCCATCACGAGGTACTCGCCTGCGAGCTCGAACTGCATCTCCCGCATCAGCTCGATGTACTGCACGTACTGACGCGAGATCTCGGCGATCGGAATGTCGAGGATGTCGATGTTCTGTCGCCGTATCAGGTAGAGCAGCAGGTCGAGCGGCCCCTCGAACGCCTCGAGAAACACCTCGAGCGCATGCGGCGGGATGTAGAGGTCCCGCGGCAGCTCGGTGACCGGCTCGCCTTCGACGATCGCGAACGGCATCTCCGCCTGGGCGGGGGCGCCGGCCTCCGGGGTGACCGGCGGCGGCACTTGCGGCACCAGCCGCAGATTGGGTCGACCGGCCGGCTTCGCTTGATCCGTCACTTAACCTAGTCCCGCAAGTCGCCAAAAGAAATCGTTGAAAAACAACATAAATGGCTCCAGTAGGACCCAAAGCACGCGGGTGACCATGAGCACGAGGATGATCATGAACCCGAACGGCTCGATTTGATCGAGGATCCGGGACATCGGCGGCGGCAGCAGCCCTGACAGCACACGCCCACCGTCGAGCGGCGGGATCGGCAACATGTTGAACACCGCAAGAATCACGTTGATCCAGATCCCGAACACGCAGACCCCGAGCAGCCACTGCCCGGCGCCACCGCCTAGATGCAAAACCGAAACCTGAAGCGCGGCCAGGAGCGCCCAGACGGTCGCCATCAGCAGATTGGACGCAGGGCCCGCAGCTGCGACGAGTATCATGTCGCGGCGGGGCTGCCTCAGATTGCCGAACGCGACCGGCACCGGCTTCGCCCAGCCGAACGCCATCTGGCCTCCACTCAACAGCAGCATCGCAATCGGCACCACCACCGTCCCGAGCGGGTCCACGTGCTTCAGCGGATTGAGCGACAGCCGGCCCAGCATGAAGGCCGTCGGGTCACCGAGCCGCTTCGCCGCCCAACCGTGCGAGACTTCGTGCAACGTGATCGCGAACAGGCCCGGGATCAACGCAATCGATAGAACGCGGACGAGCTGCTCGATGTCGAATCCCGGCATCGGCGCATTATACGTATGTGACGGAGCGGAAGGGCCTCAGCTCGCAAAAGCGCTGACGTCGCCTTTTCCGGCCCGCAGCACGTTGACCTCGTCGCGGCTCAGATCCAGCACCGAGGTCGGCTCCATGCCGCCCGGCCCACCGTCGATGACGGCATCGATCTGCTTCCCGAGCCGGTCTCGCATTTCCTCCGGGTCCGTCAAGGGCACCCCTTCCCCGGGCAGAAGGAGGGTGGAGCTCATTATCGGCTCGGCCAGCTCCTCCGCCAGAGCGAGCGCGATCTTGTTCATCGGCACCCGGATGCCGATCGAACGGCGCTTCGGGTCCTGGAGGCGCTTGGGAACTTCGTGCGTCGCCCGCAGCACGAAGGTATACGGGCCGGGGGTCAAGGATTTGAGGAGCCGATAGGCCCAGTTGTCGACGCGGGCATAGGTGGCGATCTCCGAGAGGTCGCGGCAAACGAGCGTGAACTCGTGGTCTCGCTCGGTCTGGCGAAGTCGCCGCACCCGCTCGAGAGCCTCCTTGTCCCCGAGGTGCCACCCGAACGCGTAGGAGGAGTCGGTCGGGTAGACGATAATGCCCCCGTCCCGCATGATCTCGGCCGCCCGTTGCAGCAGGCGCCGCTGCGGATTCTCGGGGTGGATTTTGAAGTACTGCGCCATCCGCTGATTTTATGGTGTACACGCCCGACGCGGCAGGACTGCAGAGGCAGGCTGGATAGATATGCAGCTACTGTTCGATTTCTTTCCAATCATCGTCTTCTTCGTCGTCTACAAGTTTGCCGACATCTACGCGGCGACAGGCGCGATCATCGTCGCCATGGCATTGCAGCTCGCCGTGCAGTGGTACCGCGATCGCAAAATCAACAAGATGCTGCTCGTCTCCGGCGCGCTGGTGGCCGTCCTCGGCGGCGTGACGCTCGCACTTCGCGATCCGCTTTTCATTCAATGGAAGCCGACGATCGTTAACTGGCTGTTCGCGGCGGCGTTCCTCGGCACCCAGATGTTCGGTCGGAAGACGCTCGTCGAGCGCATCATGGGACACGCAATCGAGCTCGAGCCGGCGCTTTGGCGGCAGCTGAACGTGGTATGGATAGTGAACTTTCTCGTGCTTGGGGCCGCTAATTTGTACGTCGTGTACACTTTCAGCGAAGAAGTGTGGGTCAACTTCAAGCTGTTCGGCATGATCGGCTTGACGCTGCTCACCGCGGTCGGACAAGCGGTCTGGATCGCGGCCAAGACTTCCGACCGTCGACAAGAAGAGACGTAGCCGAAAACGTCTGGGCCACAGGTACTCGACGATGCTCTACGCCATCATTGCACGCGACGTTCCAGACAGCCTGCCGCTCCGCAAAGCTACGCGGCCCCGGCACATCGAATATCTGCGAGAACTGATCGACGCGGGACGTGTTCGCTTTGCCGGTCCCCATCCGGCCATCGATTCGCCCGATCCGGGCCCGGCCGGATTCACAGGCAGCTTGATCATTGCCGAGTTCGACTCCATCGAGGACTGTCGGGCCTGGGCAGCGCAAGATCCGTACGCGCTCGAGGGCGTATTCGCGGAAGTGACCATCAAACCGGTGCTGCAGGTTCATCCGTGACGTCGAGTCGGATCGAGCAGATACGCACGCGGCTCGAGCAGGCCTTCTCGCCCGAATCGCTCGAGATCAGCGACGACAGCCACCTCCACGTCGGTCACCCCGGCGCGCGGGAAGGCAAAGGTCATTTCAGCGTGAGAATCGTCTCGAAGCGCTTTCAGGGGACGAGCCCCCTCGAGCGGCACCGACTGGTATACGAGGCGCTCGGGGACCTCATGCTGACCGACATTCATGCGTTGAAGATTACTGCGATCGAGCGCGAGTAGCTCGCGCCAGCTCGCCCCCGGGGGATTCCGATGACACTGCGCCCGCTTGCCACCTCCGTTTGTCTTGCTCTTTCGGTCGTAGGTTGTACGCCGGAGAGCGAGCCCGTATCGCAGTTCCCCGCCGCGCTGGGTACTGCGCGAGTCGCAACGGTCAACGGCCAACCGGTGCCGGAGTCTTTGTTCCGCTACTACGTGATCAACGTTCAGCGGAAGAACCCGGATGCCTTGAACAATGCGGAGCGTACGCAGGCAATCGAGGAGCTCGTTCAGCTGCAGCTCCTGGTGGACGAGGCGCGCGCCCGCGGTCTACCGAACGAGCGCACGATAGCCGCCGAGCTCGCGCTGCAGCAGATTCAGCTGATCGCACGCCACATGGCTCTGCGCTACTTGGAGCAGAATCCAGCGACCGACGCGGAAGTGCAGGCGATGTACGAGCGGCTGCTGCCGCAGCTGGCACCTCTCGAGTACAAGACGCGCCACATCCTCGTCGAATCGGAGGCAGAAGCTACGAGCGCAATCGAGCAACTACAAGAAGGCGCCGACTTCGCAGAGCTTGCCCGGCAGGTGTCGAAAGGTCCGACTAGCACCAACGGCGGCGACTTGGGCTGGCTGACGGCGCAGTCGATGGTCCCTTCGGTTGCAGAGGCCATCCAGGCGCTAGAGCCCGGCGCGTTCTCGACTGCGCCCGTGCCGTCGGACTTCGGCTTTCACGTGCTGCTGCTGGAGGAAGTGCGACAACAGCAAGCACCGGCGCTCGAATCGATCCGCGCAGATCTTGCTGCGGCCGTCGACCGGGAGAAGCTGGAAGCCTATATCTCGTCGATAAGAGAAGGGGCGACGGTAGAAACTACCGCCGCCCCTTGAGCCTGACGACCGTATCGGTCGCTTACTGACGCGCGCCGAGCGCCTCGGTTGCAGCGGCGCCCATTGCGACAATCGACTGCCCCAAAATGAGGCCGCCGGGCACCGGCTGCACGCCGCCAATCGCCACCGCGGAACCGACTTCGATCGAGCTGACGCCCAGGTTGTTCGCGTCGATAGCGAGACCGCCGATCGACACCTGACCCGTATCGCTCACTCCGTCGACCGTTCCCGAGACGAACACGCTCGAAGCTCCCGGCACCGACAACTCGTCGGTCGCGCTCAGCGACAACAGCGTAAGCGCGCCGTCGACCAGCGCGATCTCGGCATAGGCGGACTTACCGACCAACGACGCATCCGCCGCACCGCCCTCGCTCGCAATCTCTAGGCCGAGCACGTTGACGCTTGACTCCCCGATCTCGAGCACCGGGCCGAACAGAACCAGCGACGGGACTTCGGCGTCGGCGCTGCGGACGCC
>CAYWGQ010000024.1:0-28297 GCA_964457725.1 uncultured Gammaproteobacteria bacterium | reverse complement strand
TCCGCTCCGTCACCGACACCAGCATGATGTTCATGATGCCGATGCCGCCGACGAGCAGGCTCACGGCGGCGATCGCGCCGAGGAACACCGTCAGCGCCCCGGTCACGTCCGCGAGCACGCCGGCGACCTCGGCGAGATCCATGACCTGGAAGTCGTCCGCGTCGCCGGGCGCGACGTTGCGCCGCTCGCGGAGCACCGCCGCGATCTCGGCCTTGACCGCCTCCATGTCGGCCCACGGCTCGACGGAGATGCCGATCGACGTGATGTCGTCGTTGCCGATCAGGCGGCTCTGCACGGCGGCGAGCGGGGCGAGGATCACGTTGTCCTGATCGTTGCCGAAGCCGCTCTGGCCCTTCGACTCGAGCTCGCCGACGACCGGGCACGCGCTCTTGCCGATCCGGATCACGGCGCCGACCGGATCGGCGGAGCCGAACAGCTCCTCGCGGACCGTCTTGCCCAGGATGCACGCGAGCGCGCCCGAGCGGTACTCGGTGAACTCGCTGCCGCGAATGAGCGTCGCGTTCCGCACGGGGAAGTAGTCGCTCGTCACGCCGACGACGCTGACGGTCCAGTTGTTGTTGCCGTAGACCGCGGTCACCGAGCTCGACGCGGACGGCGAGACGCCGGCGAGCCCGCTGACCTCGCGCCTGAGCGCCGCGACGTCGCGGGCGTTGAACGGCCGCGTCGCCGAGGCGCCGGGAGGACCTTCGCGCCCCATTCGCGGGTTGATGAAGAGCAGCCGCTCGCCGAGGCTCGCGACACCCTGCGACACGCGCTCGCTCGCGCCTCCGCCGAGCGTGACGATCGTGATGACCGCGGCGACGCCGATCACGACGCCGAGCATCGTCAGCGCCGAGCGCAGCAGGTTCCGCGCGAGCGCGCGGAGCGCGAGCTGCACGCTCGCGAGCAGCATCAGCCGTTCTCCCGGCGCCGGTCGAACGCGATCCGGCCGTCGACGAATTGCACTTCGCGATGCGCGAACGCGGCGATCGGCGGCTCGTGCGTGACCATGACGATCGTGAGCCCGCGCTCGCGGTTCAGGTCGTCGAGCAGCCGCATGATCTCGAGGCTCATCTTCGTATCGAGATTGCCGGTCGGCTCGTCCGCCAGCATCACGAGCGGATCGGTCACCATCGCGCGCGCGATCGCGACCCGCTGCTGCTGCCCGCCCGAGAGCTCGCCCGGCGTGTGATGCTCGCGCCCTTCGAGCCCGACGAGCGCGAGCATCTCGCGCGCCCGCCGTTGCCGCTCGCGCTTCGGCAGGCGGCGATAGACGAGCGGCAGCTCGACGTTCTCGAGCGCCGTCGTGCGGTTCAGCAGGTTGAATCCCTGAAAGACGAAGCCGATGAAGTGGCGTCGGAGCAGCGCCCGCTGCTTGCGCGTGAGCCCGGCGACGTTCGTGCCCTGGAAGAGATACCGGCCGCTCGTCGGCCGATCGAGGCAGCCCAAGATGTTCAGGCACGTCGACTTGCCGGCGCCGCTCGGGCCCGTCAGCGCGACGAACTCGCCCGGGCGCACGGCGAAGTCGACCCGGTCGAGCGCGCGGACCTCGGCCGCGCCGCTGCCGTACACGCGCGAGACGCCCTCGAGCGCGAGCAGCGGCGCCGCCTCGACGGCGGCCGCGGTCGCGACGGCGGTGTCGGAAGATGCGCCCACCGCGGCGGCCCGGCGCTTTCAGCCGAACGGTCCGCCGGCGGCCGGCCGCGGCGGCCGCTCGACGTCGACGATCACCTCGGTGCCGGGCTCGAGCGCGGGCTCGAGCACCTCGGTGTGCTCGTCGTTCGCGATGCCGGCGACGATCGGCAGCTCGACCGGCTTGCCGTCCTCGAGGATCCAGACGCGGTGGCCCGTGCGGTCGCGCGCGGCGGGCGCGGCGACGAGATCCGGCGGCAGGAAGCGCAGCGCACGGTTCGGCACTAGCAGCGCGTCGGCGCGCTCGGCGACGAGGATGTCGGCGGTCGCCGTCATGCCGGGACGGAGCAGCAGATCCGGGTTGTCGACCGAGAGCACCGTCTCGTAGGTGACGATGTTGTTGATCGTCCGCGGGTTGAAGCGCACGGCGACGATCTCGGCCTCGAACTCGCGGTTCGGGTAGGCGTCGACGCGGAACCGCGCACGCTGCCCTTCGCGCACCTGGCCGATGTCGGATTCGTCGACGTCGAGGTGGAGCTGCATCCGGGTCAGGTCCTCCGCGAGCTTGAAGAGCACCGGCGTCTGGAACGCGGCGGCGACCGTCTGACCGGGTTCCACCTCGCGCGAGATCACGATGCCGCTGATCGGCGCGCGGATCACGGCCTTGCCGAGCGCGGTCTCCGCTTCCTGAAGCGCCGCGCGGGCCGAGGTGACCTGGGCGCGCGCGCTCGCGACCGACGCCTCCGCGCGGCGCGCGGCGGCCGTCTCGGCCTCGAGCTCCTGCTGCGACATCAGATTGCGCCCGGCGAGCTCGACGGCGCGCACCGCGCGTGCGTTCGCTTCCGCGGCGGTGGCTTCCGCTTGCAAGAGCGAGGCTTCCGCGACCGCGAGCGACGCGCGCGCGGACGCGGCGCGCGCCTCGAGCGTCTCGGTGTCGAGGCGGGCGAGGACGTCCCCCGCCTCGACGGCGTCGTTGAAGTCGACGAGCACCTCGTCGATCAGCCCGGATACCTCGCTGCCGACGTCGACCTGGTTCGTCGGCTGCAGCGTGCCGGTCGCGGTCACCGTGACGACGAGCCGCCCGCGCTCGACCGTATCGAGCACGTACGCCGGAGCGGGGGGCTCGCGGGTCGCGAGATACGCCGCCGCGCCGACGGCCGAGACGGCGGCGCCGATGGCCCATAGCCAGCGCCTGCGCCGCGCCGGGCGATCGCCGTCGAGGCCGATCACCGCGGCGACGCTCTGCGGACGGTCGCCGTCGCTCATGCGCTTCTCTTGCCGCCGCGCGGCTCCGCGAGCGCGCTGGTCAGAATCACGAGCGCGGCGTGCACCTGCCGCCGCTCTTTCTCCGACAGGCTGTCGAGCACGGCTGCGGCCGTGCGCTCCGCGTCGCGCTTCAGGGCAGCGAGTGCCCGGCGACCTTCGGCGGTCAGCCGCACGAGCACCTGACGGCGGTTCTCGGCCGGCGTCCAGCGCTCGACCAAGCCGCGCTCGACGAGCAAGCTGATCGAGCGGGAGATCGTCGGCAGCCGGACGGCCATGTGCGCGGCGAGCTCCGACAGGCTGCACGGCCCTTCCGCGATCCGGGCGAGCATCCCGGCATGGGCCGGCGCGAGGCGCGCGCCGCCGCGCCGCATTCGTGCGGCGAGGCTCCGCGTGAGGAGCATCGTCACCTCGAGCAGTGCTCGCGCGTCCGTCTTCGCCGCCATACGTGCCCCTGCTCAAGGACGCTAACAGTTAGCAGGGGAAATACTACCACGCGGACGGGGTCTTCCCGCGAGCTGTAGCTCCTGTCCGCCGAGCCGCGCTCTCGCGGGGCCGCCCTCACGGATCGCGCTCGGACGGGCTCGCGCCCCGCTAACGGCCTTCGAAGCGGGGCGGGCGCTTCTCGAGGAACGCGCGGCGGCCTTCCTTGTAGTCCTCGCTGTCGAAGCAGCGCGCGACGCGCGCCTCGACTCCGGCGATGTCGCGCTCTGCGGGGTCTTTCGCGAGCTGCCGGAAGCCGTACTTCGCCGCCGCGAGCGTCAGCGGTGCGTTTGCGGCGATCATGCCGATCAGCTCGTCCGCCTTCGCATCGAACTCGGCGGCCGGGAACACGTGCGTCACGAAGCCCATCGCGAGCGCTTCCTGTGCGTTGAACTTCCGCGCGGTGAAGAAGATGTCCGCGGCGTAGCCGGGGCCGAGCAGCGCGACGAGCCGCTGCAGGCCGGCGAAGCCGTAGCCGAGCCCGAGCCGGGCGGCCGGCATCCGGAAGACGGCGTCGTCGGACGCGATCCGCACGTCGCACGCGGCGGCGAGGCCGAGGCCGCCGCCCATGCAGATGCCGCGAATCTTCGCGACGACGGGTTTCGAGCACTCGGCCGGCGCCGCGTAGCCGCGGTCGAGCGCCGCGTCGTAGATCGCGCGCGCCTCCGCGCTGCCGCGGTTCTTCTCGAACTGCGAGATGTCCGCGCCCGAGACGAACGCACGCTCGCCGTCGCCCGTGATCACGACCACGCGCACGTCCGGGTCCGCGTCGTACTCGGCGATCAGCGGCGGCACGCTCTCCCACATCTCGAGGCTCACGGCGTTGTGCTTGGCCGGGTTCGAGAAGACCACCCAGCCGACGCCTCGGTCCTTGCGGCCGACGATGCGGCCCGGTGCAGCGGGAGCGTTCATTCAGATCACCTTGTCTCGACGAAAAGTCTCGATGTCGCCGTCCGTGTAGCCGAGCTCGCGCAGCACCTCGGCGGTGTGCTCGCCCCGGTCGGGCGCGGCGCTCGTGATCGCCGCCGGCGTGCGGGAGAGCGTCACCGGCTGGCCGACGAGCGCGATCGTGCCGAGCGTCGGATGCTCGACTTCCGCGGCGACGCCGAGGTGGCGAACCTGCGGGTCGGCGAACACCTGATCGAGCGTGTAGATCGGCCCGCACGGGACGCCGGCGGCATTCAGCAGCTCGACCCACTCGGCCGTCGTCTTCGTGACCGTGATGCGCGCGATTTCCTCGTTCAGCGCGCGGCGGTTCTGCGCGCGGTCGACGTCGCGCAGGAACTCCGGCCGCTCGCACAGCTCCGGGCGCCCGAGCGCGTTCGCGAGCCGCCGCCAGGTGCCGTCGCCGGTCGCGGCGATGTTCACGTGACCGTCGCGGGTCGGATAGGCCGAGGTCGGCATGCTGGTCGGATGGTCGTTGCCGACCTGCTGCGGCACCTCGCCGCGCATCAGGTAGCGCGCGGCCTGGAAGTCGAGCAGCCCGATCTGCGAGTGCAGCAGATTCGACTGCACCCACTGGCCGCGCCCGGAGACCTCGCGCTCGAGCAGCGCCGTCATGATGCCGAGGGCGCAATAGAGGCCGGCCGAAAGATCGGCGATCGCGGTGCCGGCGCGGACGGGTCCTTGCCCCGGGTGCCCGGTCACCGACATGAAGCCGCCCATCCCTTGCGCGATCTGGTCGAAGCCCGGACGGTTCGCGTACGGTCCGTCCTGACCGAATCCGGAGATGCTGCCGAGGATGATCCGCGGGTTCACCGCCGCGAGAGAGTCGTAGTCGATGCCGAGCCGCTTCTTGACGTCCGGACGGAAGTTCTCGACGACGACGTCCGCCGTGCGGACGAGCCGCATGAAGATCTCGAGGCCCGCCGGCGTCTTCAGGTTCAGCGTCATCGCGCGCTTGCCGCGCTGCAGGTTCTGGAAATCCGGCCCGTGACGGTCGCCACCCATCCCCTCGTTCGGGTCGACGCCCGGAGGCGACTCGATCTTGATGACGTCCGCGCCGAAGTCGGCGAACTGCCGCACGCACGCGGGGCCTGCACGCACGCGCGACAGGTCGAGAATGCGGAAGCGGCGCAAGGCGTTCGAGGCGGGACGGTCCGGCATGACGGCAGATGCGGTGATCGAGTGCGCGAATGGTAGCGCAATCGGCGCGGGCACGCGGCGCCGGCGTGCGGCTCGCGTTCCCGGCGTGACGGCGCTACGCTGATCGCGTCACGCAAGTCGGCTTTTTTCGCAATGTCCCCGACGTTACCGGTTTATTTCATCTCCCACGGGGGCGGCCCGTGGGCGTTCATGGACGACGACTACGGCGCCGCGCACGCTCGGCTCGGCGAGGCGCTCGCCGCGATACCGGCGGAGCTGCTCGATCCGCCGAGCGCGGTGCTCGTCGTCTCCGGGCACTGGGAGGAGCCCGAGCTCGCGGTGACGGCGCACTCGGCGCCGCCGCTCCTCTACGACTACTACGGCTTTCCGCGGCATACCTACGACGTGACGTATCCCGCGCCCGGCGAGCCCGCGCTCGCCCGCCGCGTGCAGGCGCTGCTCGAGCGCGCCGGCTTCGCCGCTCGGCTCGACGCCGAGCGCGGCTACGACCACGGCACGTTCGTGCCGCTCTCCGTGATGTATCCGCAGGCCGACGTGCCGGTGATCCAGCTGTCGCTGCACGCGAGCCTCGATCCGGCGGCGCATCTGCTGATCGGCGCCGCGCTCGCGCCGCTGCGCGACGAGGGCGTGCTGATCCTCGGCAGCGGGATGAGCTATCACAACTTGCGGCTGATGGGGCCGGGTGCCGCGACGCCGTCGCGGCTGTTCGATGCGTGGCTCGACGAGACGCTCGCCGCGCCGCCGTCCGAGCGCTGCCGGCGGCTCGTCCGGTGGCTCGAGGCGCCCGCGGCGCGGGTTGCGCATCCTCGCGAGGAGCACCTGCTGCCGCTGCACGTGGCGGCTGGCGCCGCGGGCGTCGACGCCGCGTCGTTGATCTATCACGAGGACGACTTCCTCGGCACGATGGCGGTGTCGAGCTACCGATTCGGGTAGCGCCCCCCGCCGGCGCGCGGTCTCAACCGGGGAAGCGCTTCCGAATGCCCTGCCAGATCCGGTAGTAGTCGCGCTCGAGGAGCTCGGTCTCGAGCGCGAAGCGCGTCGGCCGGATCACGAGCTGGGTCTCGAAGAAGAAAAAGAACGTGTCCGCGAGATACTCGGGCTTGGACTCGGCTTCCTCGCCGCGGTCGTAGGACTCGGCATCGGGGCCGTGGCCCGACATGCAGTTGTGCAGGCTCGCGCAACCGGGCTCGAAGCCTTCCGCCTTGCCGATGTACTTGCCCTTGATCAGCCCGGCGAACTCGCTCGCGACGTTGCGATGGAACGGCGGCGGGCGGAACGTGTCGTCGGCGACGGACCAACGCGGCGGGATCACGCCGAACTCGATGCTCGCGGTGCCCGGCACGGCGGACGGCGCGACGAGCACGCAGAAGATCGACGGGTCCGGATGGTCGTACGTGACCGTGTTGATGCAGTTGAAGCGCGCGAGGTCGTATTTGTACGGCGCGTACGTGCCGTGCCACGCGACGATGTCGAGCGGCGAGTGACCGATCTCCGCTTCCCAGAGCCCGCCGCCGAACTTCGCGAGCAGCCGGAAGTCGCCCTCGCGCTCCTCGTAGGCCGCGACCGGCGTCATGAAGTCGCGCGAGTTCGCGAGCCCGCTCGTGCCGATCGGGCCGAGCTCCGGCAGCCGGAAGTGCTGGCCGTAGTTCTCGCAGACGTAGCCGCGCGCCTCGCCGTCCGGCACGTCGACCGCGAACTTGACGCCGCGCGGCACGACGCAGATCTCGCCGGGCGAGGCGTCGAGCACGCCGAGCTCGGTGCGGACGATCAGCCGGCCGAGCTGCGGCACGAGCAGAAGCTCGCCGTCCGCGTCGTAGAAGAACCGGTCGGTCATCGAGCGGTTCGCCGCGTACATGTGCACCGCGGCGCCGACTTGCAGGCCGGGATCGCCGTTGCCGCCGAACGTGACGAGCCCGTCGACGAAATCGGTCGGCGCGGTCGGGATCGGCAGCGGCCGCCAGCGAAGCTGATTCGGCGTCGGCGGCACTTCGTCGAACGGCGCCGTGCGGATCAGCCCGGTGTCGATCGGCCGGAACGGGCGATGCACGGCGGACGGGCGAATGCGATAGGTCCACGTGCGGCGGTTCACCGCGCGCGGCGCGGCGAACGGCGTGCCGTTCAGCTCCTCGGTATAGAGGCCGAGCGGCGGGCGCTTCGGGTTGTTGCGCCCGATCGGCAACGCGCCCGCGACCGCTTCGGTCGCGAAGTCGTTACCGAAGCCCGTCTGGTAGGACAGCGTCATGCAGGAACGAGAGCGACGAGAACGGTCCGACACTAGCATCGGCCCGCGGCGAAGTAAACGCGCGGGCGGGCGCCGCGCGCTGTGCTATATAGACCGTTCGGAACGAAGCATTTTGCGAGGGGAACGGTTTTGAAGGCAGTTCGAGTGCACGAGTGCGGAGGACCGGAAGCGCTCCGCTACGAGGAGGTCGACGTCCCGGAGCCGAAGGCGGGCGAGGCGCTCGTCCGGATCGCTGCGGCCGGCGTGAACTTCATCGACGTGCAGCACCGCACCGGCCGCTACAAGCCGCCGTCGCTGCCGTTCACGCCGGGCTCCGAGGCCGCCGGCACGGTCGAGGCCGTCGGCCCCGGGGTCGAGGAGGTCGCGGTCGGCGACCGCGTCGCCTATGCGATGGTGCTCGGCGCCTATGCCGAGTACGCGATCGTGCCGTCGAAGCGGCTCGTGCCGCTGCCGGACGGCGTCGATTTCCGCTCGGCTGCGGCCGTGATGCTGCAAGGCATGACGGCCCACTATCTGACGCACAGCACGTACGAGCTGAAGGACGGCGACGTCGCGCTCGTGCACGCGGCCGCCGGCGGCGCCGGTCAGCTGATCGTGCAGCTCGCGCGCCGGCGCGGCGCGACCGTGATCGCCACCGTCGGCAGCGATGCGAAGGCCGAGATCGCGCGCGCGGCCGGCGCGCACGAGGTCATCGTCTACACGAAGCAGGACTTCGAGACCGAAGTGAAGCGCCTGACGAACGGCCGCGGCGTCGACGTCGTCTACGACTCGGTCGGCAAGGACACGTTCGATCGGAGCCTGAACTGCTTGCGGCCGCGCGGCCTGCTCGCGCTGTTCGGCTTCTCGAGCGGACCGGTGGCGCCGTTCGATCCGGCGGTGCTCGGCGCGAAGGGCTCGCTGTACCTGACGCGGCCGGGGCTGAACCAGTACATCGCGACGCGCGACGAGCTTCTCACGCGTGCGCGCGATCTGTTCACGTGGCTCGAGGACGGCTCCCTGAAGCTCACGATCGACAGCGCGCGGCCGCTCGCGGAAGCCGCGGACGCGCACCGGGCGCTCGAGGCGCGCCGCACCGCGGGCAAGCTGCTGCTCGTGACCTGACGCCCGCATGCCGCGCAAGAAGCGACCGGCCGGAGCGACCGACGAGCCGCGCGCCGCCGCGGCCGCGAGGCGGCGCCGCGCGCTCGGCCGAGACCGGATGCCGCCGCTGCCCGAGGCGATGCTGACGCCCGCGCAGCGCGTCGCGCTCGACGAGATCGTCGCCGGCCGGCGCGGCGCGCTGATCGGGCCGTTCATCCCGGCGCTCAGGAGCCCCGTCTTCATGAGCCGGCTGCAGCAGCTCGGCGAGTATCTGCGCTTCGACAACGCGCTCGGTCCGAAGCTCGGCGAGCTCGCGATCCTGCTCACGGCGCGCCGCTTCACGCAGCAGTTCGAGTGGTTCGTGCACGCGCCGATCGCCGCGGAGCGCGGGCTCTCGCCGGACCTCATAGACGCGATCGCCGAAGGGCGGCGGCCGATCGGCATGGCGGCGGACGAGGCGATCGTCTACGACTTCTTCGTCGAGCTCGAGCGCACGCAGTCCGTATCGGACGAAACGTACGCGCTCGCGGTCGCGGCGTTCGGCGAGGCGGGCGTCGTCGACCTGGTCGGCATCATCGGCTACTACTCGCTGCTCGCGATGCTGATGAACGTCGCGCGAACCCCGCTCCCGCCGGGCGAGAAGCCGGCGCTCGCGCCGTTCCCGGCGAACGGCTGACGGCGCCCAAGATGAGCGGCGCGGCCTGCGGGCGGCGATGAGCGCCGAGCGGCGCACGGCGGCAGCCGCCGGCGCAGAGCGTCCGGGCGCGGGGCGCGGCGCGGCCCGCGTCGCCGCGGGCATCCTGTCGAGCAGGATCGCGGGCCTCGTCCGCGAGCGGGCGATCGCGACCTATTTCGGCACGGGGCTGCATGCCGACGCGTTCAGCGCGGGTCTCAGGATGCCGAACCTGCTGCAGAACCTGCTCGGCGAAGGGACGCTCTCCGCGTCGTTCATCCCGGTGTACTCGGAGCTTCTCGGGCAAGGGCGGACGAAGGAGGCCGGCCGCGTCGCGGGCGCGGTGTTCGCGCTCCTGCTCGGGATCGCGGGGCTCGTCGCGCTCGTCGGCATCGCGCTCGCGCCGCTGATCGTCAGCCTCTTCACGCCCGGGTTCGACGGCGAGCGGCGCGAGCTCACGATCACCGTCGTTCGGATCCTCTTCCCGATGACCGGCGTGCTCGTGCTCTCCGCGTGGGCGCTCGGCGTGCTGAACAGCCACCGGTCGTTCTTTCTGCCGTACTTCGCTCCGGTGCTCTGGAACGCCGCGATCGTCGGCGCCCTCGTCGCGTTCGGCGGGCAGCTCACCTTGGACGGGCTCGTCGAGGCTGCCGCGTGGGGGGCGCTCGCGGGCGGCTTCCTGCAGTTCGGCGTGCAGCTGCCGTCGGTGCTGAAGCTCGACCGGGAGATCCGGCCGAGCAGCGGCCGCGGGCTGCCCGCGTTTCGCGAGGTCGTGCGGAACGCGGGGCCGGCAATTCTCGGCCGCGGCGTCGTGCAGCTCTCGGCCTACATCGACATGATCCTTGCGAGCGTGCTCGCGGTCGGCGCGGTCGCACGGCTGCGGTACGCGCAGACGCTCTACGTCCTGCCGATCAGCCTGTTCGGCATGAGCATCGCCGCGGCCGAGCTGCCGGAGCTCGCGCGCGAGCGCGGCGTCGCGGGCGAGGCGCTGCGCGAGCGGACGCGCGCGGCTGCCCGCCGCGTCGCGTTCTTCGTCGTGCCGAGCATGGCGGCGTTCACGCTGCTCGGCGACGTCTTCGTCGCGGGGCTGTTTCAGGCAGGGGAGTTCGGCGGGAGCGACGTCGCGATCGTCTGGGCGATCCTCGCCGCGTACAGCGTCGGGCTGCCGGCGTCGACTGCGTCGAGGCTCTATCAATCCGCGTTCTTCGCGCTCCGCGACACGAAGACGCCCGCGCGGATCGCGGCCGTCCGCGTCGCGGTCGCGGCAAGCGCCGGCGCGTTGCTGATGGCACAGTTCGAGCCGATCGCGATCGGCGCGCTCAGCTTGCCCGCCGGCGCGCTCGCCGGCGCATCGGCCGGCGGCTTGCCGCTCGGCCCCGCGGGGCTCGCGCTCGGCGCCGCGATCGCGGCGTGGACCGAGTGGGCGCTGCTGAAGCGCGGGCTCGCGGCGCGGCTCGGACCGGTCGGGGCGGGCGGTCCGGCGCTCGCGCGGATCGCAGCGGCCGCGCTCGCGGCCGCCGCTGCGGGTCACGTCGTCAGGCTCGCGCTCGGCGCGGCGACGCACCCGCTCGTCACGGCGGTGGCGGTTGCCGCCGCGTTCGGCGCCGTCTACCTGCTCGCTGCACGGGCGCTCGGTCTCGCCGAAGCGTCCTCGTGGCGCGCGTTGCTCCGGCGGCCTCGTCAGTAGCGCCCGTCCTCCGAGAGCGACTCCTCGACCGGGCGCACCTCGATCGAGCCGAATCGCGCCGACGGCCAGCGGGAGGCGACACGGATCGCCTCGTTCAAGTCCGTCGCCTCGATCAGGAAGTAGCCGCCGAGCTGCTCCCGGGTCTCGGCGAACGGCCCGTCGGTGACGCCGGTCTCGCCGTTGCGAACGCGGACCGTCACGGCGCTCCGCACGCTCTTCAACGGCTCGGCCGCGAGCAGCCGGCCGCTGTCGCGGAGCGCCTGGACATAGTCGAGCGTCTCCTGCCTGAGCGCGCGCCATTGCTCGCGCGATAGCCCTTCCAAGACCCGCTCTTCCTCGTATGCCAGACACAGGTACTTCATTCGCCGCTCCTTTTCCGCATCCGCACCAAGTAGTCGATCGGTCGCCACCGCGCTCGACAGCGCGACCGCCCTCTTAGGTAGGAGCGGCTGTCTAGCCGCGACCTTCGGTGGGAGGGCTGTCAGCGACGGCGGGCGAAACCCGGTCGCGGCTGGACAGCCGCTCCTACAACGCGACGGCGGCGGGCGAAACCGCAGTCGCGGTTGGGCGCCTGTTGTTGCGAATGATTCTTATTGACATGGAGCCGCAGATGATTACGATTCGCATTCGCAACAACGATGCGCCCCGGACGGGACAGGGAGGAACGATGAAGGCGGTCGAGGAAGGTTCGGCGGACCTGCGCAAGCGCGCGCTCGCCGCGGCTATCGGGGTCGCGCTCGCATCCTGGGTCGGTCAAGGCCAGGCACAGGACCGGGCCGACGCGCTCGAGACGATCGTCGTCGAAGGCCGAGCGCACAGATCGGAGTCGCGGTCCGCGAAGTTCACGGCGCCGCTCCTCGACACGCCGAAGTCGGTCACCGTCATCCCGGCGAGCCTGATCGAGGAGCGCGGCGCGACCTCGCTCGTCGAGGCCCTGAAGTCCGTCCCGGGCGTGACGTTCAACGCCGGCGAGGGCGGCGCTCCAGCCGGCGACAACCTGAAGATCCGGGGCTTCGATGCCGGCGCCGACGTGTTCGTCGACGGCATCCGCGATGCGGGCTCGCAGACGCGCGACGTCTTCGCGCTCGAGCAGGTCGAGGTCGTGAAAGGCCCGTCCTCGGCGTACTCGGGCAGGGGTTCGACCGGCGGCTCGGTCAACCTCGTCACGAAGAGGCCGCGGCTCGAGCGGTTCTCGAGCACGAGCATCGGCGCGGGCAGCGACGCCTACGAGCGAGTTGCGTTCGACGGCAACTACCCGTTCGGCGAGAGCGCCGCGTTCCGGCTGAACGCGCTCGTGCACGACGCAAACGTGCCGGGCCGCGACGAGGTGTCGATCTCTCACCGCGGCCTCGCGCCGTCGCTCGCGTTCGGCATCGACGGGCCGACCCGCGTCGACCTGTCGCTCTATCACTACCGGACCGACGACGTGCCGGACTACAGCATCCCGTACGGGCGGAACGCCGACAACACGGCGGCAGCCGGCGCCCCGCTCGACGTCGACCGCAACAACTTCTACGGGCTCCTGAACAGGGATTTCCAGGAGACCGGGTCGGACATCGGCACGATCTCGGTGTCGCATTCGTTCGGCGACGGCCTCACGTTACGGAACGCGACGCGCTACGGCGAGACGTTCAACGACTACATCGTCACGAATCCCGACGACGGCCGCGGCAACGTCGCGAACGGCTTCGTGCTGCGCAACACGAAGAGCCGCAACTCCGAGACCGTGACGAAGGCGAACCTGACGGATCTGATCGGCCGGTTCAGCGTCGGCCGCACCGTGCACGACTTCGTCGCCGGCGTCGAGCTCTCCCGAGAGGAGATGTACAACCGGAACTACGTCGTCGAGTCGGCGTTCGCGGGCAACGCCAACACGGCGTTCGAGGACTCGTGCAGCTTCCCGGGCGCGGTCGGCGCAGCGTCGAACTACAACTGCACGACGCTGCACGACCCGAATCCGCACGATCCGTGGACCGGCACGATCACGCTCTCGCCGAGCGCGACGCTCGCCGAGACTGAAACGCGCTCGCTGTATTTCTTCGACACGATCGGCTTCAACGAGAAGTGGTCGCTGAACGCGGGCGTGCGCTACGACGACTACGAGACGCGCCAGCTCTCCGGGCCGATCGATTCCCCGGCGTCGCTCGAGAACCGGGCGGACTTCTGGAATCACCAGCTCGGCGTGGTGTTCAAGCCGGTGCCGAACGGCAGTCTGTATCTCACTTCCGCAACGTCGTCGAACCCGTCCGGCAACACGCTCGGCGACGGCACGGAGAACCTGAGCGAGAGCAACGCCGACCTCGACCCCGAGCGCAACCGCACGTACGAGCTCGGCACGAAGTGGGAGCTGCTCGATCGCAAGGTTTCCCTCGCCGCCGCGCTCTTCCGCACGGACAAGGAGAACGCGCGGGTTGCGATCGAGCCGGGCCGCGGCGCGCCGCAGCTGAACATCGGCGAGCAGCGGATCGAGGGCTTCGAGGTGTCGATCGCGGGCGCGGTCACGGATAAGCTGCAGCTCCTCGCGAGCTACACCTACCTCGACAGCGAGATCGTCGACGACGGCCCGGCCGCCGGCGACGACGGCAACGACTTCCCGAACACGCCGCGCAACAGCGCGAGCCTCTGGGCGAGCTACATGATCTCGCCGCGCGTGACGATCGGCGGCGGTGCGACCTACGTCGATCGCCGCTACGGCAACGCCGCGAACACCGTCTGGGCGCCTTCCTACGTGACTTGGGACGCGATGGCGGCGTTCGAGGTCGGCGGGCGCACGGAGGTGCGGCTCAATCTCCAGAACCTGACCGACGAGGTGTACTTCGTGCGGCCGTACTCGAACCACTACGCCGCGATCGGCGCCGGGCGCTCGGCGGTGGTCACGGTCGACTTCGGGTTCTGAGGACGATCTGCTCGCGCGTCGGGCGAGCGTTCGAAGCCGACGGACGGAGGCAACGGAGTTGATCCGCAAGGCGATCTTCTGGACGCACCTCGCGTGCGGCGTCGCGGCCGGGCTCGTGATCCTGATGATGTCCGTGACCGGCGTGATCCTGACGTACGAGCGGCAGATGCTCGCGTGGGCCGACCGGGCGCTCGTTGGGCCGGCGGAGGTCGCGGCCGATCGGCTGCCGCTCGAAGCGCTCGTCGCGCGCGCGAGGTTGCAGGAGCCCGACTTCGTGCCGACGTCGATCCGCGTCGCGGCGGACCCGGGCGCGCACGTCGTGCTCGCCGCGGGCCGGAGCGGCTCGCGTTACGTCGACCCGTACACCGGCGCGGTGCGCGGCGAAGGGGCGACGGGCCTGCGCGAGTTCTTCTCCGCGGTGCGGGGTTGGCATCGCTGGTTCGACGCTTCGGGCGAGGACCGTGCGTTCTGGCGCGCGATCACCGGCGCGAGCAACCTCGCGTTCCTGTTTCTCGTGCTGAGCGGCATCTACCTGTGGCTGCCGCGCGTGTACAAGTGGCCGATGGTCCGGTCGCGGCTGCTGTTCGCCGGCGCCGCCGCCCGCACCGCGCAGGCGCGCGACCTCAACTGGCATCACGTGCTCGGCTTCTGGAGTGCGATTCCGCTCGCGGTCGTCGTCGCGACCGCCGTCGTGTTCTCGTACTCCTGGGCGAACGACCTCGTGTATCGGGCGTTCGGCGAGGAGCCGCCGGTGCGCGGCGCACGCGGCGGCGGGGGCGGCGGCGGCGACGGCGGGAAGGGCGCGGCCGCCACGACCGGCGGGCCTTCTCTCGACGAGCTCTTCGCGCGGGCGGCCGCGTACGCGGACGGGTGGCGCGAGATCACGATCGAGCTTCCGCGCGGCGACGCCGCGCAGATGACCTTCGCGATCGACTTCGGCAACGGCGGCCAGCCGCAGCACCGCCACACGCTCGCGCTCGATGCGCGGACCGGCGAGGTCGCGGCCTCGCGTCCGTTCTCGAGCGAGACGCCGGCCAGGCGCGCGCGAAGCTGGATCCGCTTTCTGCACACCGGCGAAGCGCTCGGCATCGTCGGGCAGACGATCGCCGGCGCGGTCTCGTTGACCAGCGTCGTCATGGTGTGGACCGGGCTCGCGCTCGCGTATCGCCGGCTGGTCGCGCCGCTCTTCGGGCGGCGCGCCCGAAGCGCGGCCGTCGGCTAGCCGCCGCGCCGCTGGGGCTGCCCGGCTGCGCGGACGACGAGCGCCCCGCGCGCCTCCTCAGAACGACAGCCGCACGCCCGCGCGGAAGCGCCGCCCGATCGTATCGAAGAACACCGGATTGGTCGGGTACAAGTTGCCGCCCGGCGCGACCGGCGGCTCCTCGTCGAGCAGGTTGTTCACGACCCAGAACACCTGGAGCGCGCGGTCCGCGCTCCGCGGCTCGAAGTCGTAGGAGCCGGACCAAGTGAAGTACAGCCGGCTGTCGACGTCGTTGTCGGTGACCGTCAACGGCAGCGTGTTCGTCGGCGCGCCCGGCGGGCTCTCGCTCCAGAGCGCGTTCAACGTTCCGGAGCCGATGTAGCGTGTCTCGAACGTCGAGGTGAAGCGGTTCCGCGAGTAGGTGACCCAGCCGGTCGCCTGCCACTCGGGCGACGTGTTGAATCCGCCGAACGACGCGACCGGTCCGCTCTGCCCGGCGTAGTCCTGCCGCGGGCTGCCGAGGCCCGTGTCGATGATCATGTCGTACAGATAGGTCGCGATCAGCCGGACGTTCAGCGCGCCGCCCTGCGCGAGGTCCAGGTTGTAGCCGGCCTCGAAGTCGACGCCGCGGGTCAGGAACGAGCCGATGTTGATCGACGTCGCGTCGACCGCGACGATGTCGCTCGTGCCCGCACCGGTGACCTTCGCGCAGGCCGCGCCCGCCGTGCCGCCGCTCGCGAAGCATGCGTCGACCAGCTGCTGCGCCGACAGGCCGCCCAAGCCCCCAGGGCTGATCGCGTCGACCAGATCGATCTCGTACCAGTCCGCGGAGAAACGGAAGCGATCGAACGTCAGCACGACGCCGAGCGTCGTCGTGTCCGCCGTCTCGGGCTCGAGCGCCGGGTTGCCGCCCGAGGTGTTCAGGTACGTCTCCGGCGCGTTGCCGTTCCACGGATTGTTGATGCCGCCCGGGAAGCCGCCCGGCGCGCCGGTCAGCGTCACGCGCGGCAGGAAGAGCTCGCGGAAGCCGGCCGCGCGAACGTCGCGCGACAGCGTCCCGCGCAGCCGCACCCGGTCGCTCGCGTCGTACCACAGCGACGCTTTCCAGCTCGTGAAATCGTTGCTCGAGGACTCGGGCCCGGTGAAGCTCGTCGCCTCGTTTCGCGTCCAGCGCGCGGCGAAGTTCGTGTGCAGCGACTCGAGCAGGGGCACGTCGATCTCGCCGTACCCTTCGAGGGCTTCGATCTCGCCGCCGCGGTCGAGGCCCCAGGTCAGGAAGTAGGAGCTGTACCACGGCTGGTTCGCCAGATCGTGCGTCGCCTCGTTCTCGTCCTTGCGCCACTCCATGCCGGCCGCGACCGCGATCGGCCCGGCCCAGCCTTCCGCCACGGTCGCGCGGAAGTTCGCACCGACGACGTTCTGCCGGTACTTCGCGTCTTCCTTCAGCGTGCGGTACGCGTACTCGAGCGCGGCGGGATCGGCGTTGCCGATGCCGAAGAGATTCAGCGGCACGCAACCGGCCGCGAGCGGATTGAACGCCGGGCCCGGCAGCGTCGCGCGGCAGACGATCTCGCTCGTCGGGTCGTTCGGATCGGCGCGCACCGCGTCGAGCGCCCAGCCGATGAAATCGTACTCGGGCGGCGGAGACACGAAGAGCAGCCGGCCGACGGCGTTGTTGAACAGCCGCTGCTCGTTGTCGTTGCGCCCGTATTGATAGTAGACGTCCCACGTCCAGCGCTCGCCGAGCTCGCCTTCGAGGCCGGTGACGAAGCGCGTCGTCTCGTTCGCCGTCGTGTTTCGCGCGTTGAGCACGTCCGGCATGAAGACGCGATTCAACGTGCCGATCGGCGGACCGGGCGGCCCTTGCAGCGCCGCCGGCAGGAACGGGTTGTCGGGGAAGATGAAGAGGCCGGGCCCGAGCGGCCCGAGCGCGCCGTTCGCGGGCGTGCTGAGCGCATCGCTTTCCGAGTACGCGACCTGCGCGAAGAGCTCGAGCGCATCGTTCAACGCGAAATCGACGTGCGCGAGCGCCGAGTAGCGCTCGACCTCCGGGCGGATGTTCGAGATGTCGTAGCCCTTGAGCGCGCCGTCGCCGCCGATTCGCGTGAAGGCGCCGGCGAAGCGGCCGGGGTCGTACGGCAGGAGCTCCGTTCCGTCGCGGCTGAACGTCATCGGCACGCCGCCGACGGTCAGCACACCGGTCTCGGACGTCGGAAACTTCGCGTCCGGCGCGACGACGAAGTTCGGCAGGCCGTTGCCTTGCGCGTGCTGCGCGTTCGTCCCGACCGCCCAGGCCTCCTCGCACCAGTCGCGGCTGATCGAGCACGGGCCGATCGGGTCCTGCTGCTGGTACTCGAGGCCGACCAGGAGATGCCCGCGGTCGTTCGCGGCGAACGATCGCCCGTAGCCGATCGAGAAATGCGTGTCCTCGCCGTCGCTTTCGAACGTCTGCCCGTAGTCGATCTGCGCCCGAAGGCCTTCGAGCTCGGTGTCGAGGATCACGTTGACGACGCCCGCGATCGCGTCCGAGCCGTACGCCGCGGAGGCGCCGCCGGTGACGACCTCGGTGCGCGCGACCAGCATCGACGGGATCAGCGTCAGATCGACGGCGCCGCCCTCGGTGTTCGGCACCACGCGCTTCGTATCGACGAGGGTCAGCGTGCGGGTGCCGAAGAACGGGTTCAGGCCGCGCAGATTCGCGAGCTGTGCGCCGACGTTGAAGTTGCCGATGCCGACGTTCGTCTCCGTGAAGAACGGCGTGTTCTGCGGCAGCGTCCGGACGACGTCGCCGACGTTCACGAGCCCGAGGTTCTCGATCTGCTGCGAGTCGATCACCGACAGCGGCTGCGGAGAATCGAAGCCGGTGCGCGCGACGCGCGAACCGGTGACGATGATTTCCTCCTGCGGGGCGCCTTGTTGCGCTGCCGCGAGCGGGGGAAACGCCGCCGCCACGGCGGCGACACCCAAAGCCATACGAACGCGCTGCCGCAACATGCGAATAGGCGTCATGTCGACCTCCCCCGGCGGGCTTCCCCGTCGTTATTCTCGTCGCCGGCTCTCGGCGGCCCCGTCCGCCGACTATACGCCGCACCGGGCGCGCGATCATCTCGTTGGCGAGGCGGTGAGCGAGGCTAAACACCCGCGGCCGAGCCGGCCGCGCGCCGGCGCAACCGGGGCTGCGGTGGAAAGTTCCGCCGATTCAACGCACTGAGTGGGCGCTCTCGGCCTAGCGCTCCGGGACCGCGATGTCGAAGTGCAGCACCTCCTCGCGCACGCCGAGCTTCTCGTAGAGCGCGATCGCCGGGTCGTCGCCGTAGTCGGCCTGGACGAAGATCACCCAGGCGCCGCGCTCGACCGCGATCCGCTTCAGCGCCTCGATCAGCGCCGTCGCGATCCCGAGGCGCCGATGAGTCTCGGCGACGGCGAGGTCGTAGATGTAGAGCTCGCTCCGCTCGCGTTCGAGCTTCTTCAGCTCGTACGCCGCGAGCCCGCCGACGACCGCGTCGCCGGCGAATGCCGCGAGCGCGATGAAGCTCTCGCCCGCGAGGAGGCCGTGCAGGTACTCGTCGCGCGGCGGCGCGGCCGTGAACGTCTCGGGCTCACCGAACGCCTCGCCGAGCATCGCCGCCATCTCGCGGAGCGACCGGACGTCGTCGGGCCCGAGGCGCCTGACGGTGAACCGCTGCGAATGCCCGATCGTCATGCTCGATCTCCCGTCGTCGTCGAGAAGCGCACGCTTGCTCCGCCCGCCGGTCGGCGCGTCCGCCGCGCTCGTCGAAGCGCTACCGGCGCAAGATCGCCCACCAGCGCGCGATGTTCAGCAGGCTCTGGAGCGCGGCAGCGACGTAGGTGAATGCGGCGGCGGTCAGCAGCTTTCTCGCGCGGGGCTTGTCGCCCGGCAGCAGCAGGCCCCGCCGCTCGATCAGCGGCAGCGCGCGGCCGAAGCTCGCATCGAGCTCGGTCGGCAGAGTCAGGAAATGCACCACGACGCCGGAGGCGAGCGTCAGGAAGCCCGCGACAAACGCGAGCACGCCGACCACGCGGGACTGCGTCGCCATCGCCGTGAACGGCGAGACCATCAGCAGGCCCGCGCCGAGCTTCTCGACGGGTTGGAGCGAGCGCACGAGCCGGGTCCGCCACTTCAGAGGGCGAAAACCGCCGGCGTCCTGGAGCGCATGGCCGACCTCGTGGGCCGCGACCGCGACGGCCGTCAGCGAGCGGCCGTCGAAGTTGCCGGCCGAAAGCCGGACGACTTTCTCGAGCGGGTCGTAGTGATCGCCGCGCTCCGTCTGCTCGACCCGCACGTCGCGCAGGCCGGCCGAGTCGAGCAGCTCGCGCGCGACCTGTCCGCCCGTGCGCGGGTAGCGGTCGGCCGGCAGGGCGTAGCGGCGCATCACCGACTGCACCCACACGCCCGGGACGACGAGCAACGCGAGGAGCAGGAGGAGGAGCAAGATGATGTGCATTCGCGGCGGCGCTGTTTCCTTACGAGCCGGTTCGAGAAGGAACGGCGAACGCGACGAGCCTGTCGCCCGCAACGACGGCGACGTACTGCTTGCCGTTCTTGCCGAGATAGGACATCGGATTCGCGTTCACGTTCGCGCCGAGCTCGACGGACCAGAGCTCGGCGCCGGTCGCCGCGTCGAATGCCCGGAAACGCCGGTCGTTCGTCGCGCCGACGAACACGAGCCCGCCCGCCGTCACCGACGGGCCGGCGCTGCCGCTCCCGCCCGTCAGCTGCTTCTCCGGCGGCAGCGCCTCGGTGATGCCGAGCGTGCTCTGCCACAACACCTCCGCGGTCGCTGCATCGAGCGCGACGAGGCGCGACCAGGGCGGCCGCGTGCACGGCAGCGTCGCGACGGTTTCGCCCGCTTCGTTCTTCAGCGGCGCGCTGAACGTGAAGTACGGACCGGCGCCGTCGACGCTGCCGCGGTCGTACGGGATCGTCGAGCCTTGCGTGCCGCGGCCGTAGTTCTCGCCGGGCCGCTTCGCCTCGACCCAGCCGATCAGCGTCGTGTCGTGCGAGTGCGCGTAGACGACCCCGCGCCGCGGGTCCGCGGCGAGGCCTCCCCAGTTCACGCCGCCGCCCATGCCGGGCAGCTGGATCGAGCTCCGCGGCGGCGCGCCTTCCTCGTGAAACAGGAACGGCGTGTACGGCCCTTCGTTGTGCAGCCCGCCGCTGCGCTGCCACAGCTCCTCGCACGCGGCCGCGTGCTGCGGGGACGTGTCCTCCGGACGCACCATGTCGCGTTCCTTGACGAACTCGACGCGCGCGAACGGCTCGGCCGGCTTCACCGGGAACGGCTGCGTCGGCGAGTACCACTCGCCCGGCACGCTGCCGGCCGGCACCGGGCGCTCCTCGACGCCGAACACGGGCTCGCCGGTCACCCGATCCAGAATGAACGCGTAGGCCGTCTTGCCGATCGAGACCAGCGCCGGCCGCGTCCGGCGGCCCGCGGCGATGTCGACGAGCACCGGCGGGTTCGGCATGTCGAGATCCCAGAGGTCGTGGTGGACCGTCTGGAAGTGCCACCGATAGCGGCCCGTGCGCGCGTCGACGGCGACGATCGAGTTCGCGAACAGGTTGTCGCCGGGCCGGTCGCCGCCCCAATAATTTCCGGCGGCGCTGCTGATCGGCATGTAGAGAATTCCGCGCGCGGCATCGAGCGTCATGTAGAACGCCCAGACGTTGACGCCGGAGCGGTTGCGCCAGCCGTCGTCGAGCCACGTCTCGTGCCCTTTCTCGCCCGGCAGCGGCACGGTATGGAAGCTCCAGACGTGCTCGCCGGTCCGCACGTCGAACGCGCGCGTGTCGCCCGGCTCCGCGCGCGCGACCTCGCCGGTCGTCGCGCCGAGGATCGCGAGGTTCTCGTAGATCAGCGGCACGCCGCTCCACGGCACGGCGATCTGGAGGACCCCGCCGCGGCCGAAGCCTTCGGCCAACTGGCCGGTCGCGGCTTCGAATGCGACGAGCGTCGGGCCCGCCGTGATCAGGATCCTCGCTCCGTGCCGGTCGTCGCCGGGCCAGTACGCGACGCCGTGGGCGGTCGTGCCGTACGGCGGCGGCAGCGCGGTGCGCCAGATCTCCTTGCCGGTGGCCGCGTCGAGCGCCGTCACCTGATGACCGCGGATCGGCAGGTACATCACGCCGTCGATCACTATCGGCGTCGTCTGCGTGTCGCCGGCCGGCCCCGGCGCATCGTCGCCATCGTCCGCCGAGCGCGCGATCGGGACGGACCACGCCTCGGCGAGCGACGCGACGTTACCGGTGTCGATCTCGGTCAACGGCGAGAAGCGCGTGCCCGCGTGATCGCGGCTGTACATCGGCCAGTCGCCGGGCGGCGGCTCGTGCTGGGCGTGCGCGCCGGTCGCGCTCAACGCGCCGATGCCCGCGAGCGCGAGCGCGGCGATGCGAGGCGAGATCGGTCCAGCGGCGGGTTGCGGCGACATGGTTCCCCCTTCTTCGATTCTTCTGCCGTCACCGGGCGGGAAGAGCGTACCACCGGCGGCCGGCGGCGCGCGGAGGGAAGCCGGCGCCGGCCGTCCGGGTCGCCGCAAGGACGGTCGCGCCTGCGTCTTGTCGGCGCGCGTGGGCCGTGCATAGTGCACGCATGGGCCGAGCGCAGTTCTTCCGCTCAGGTTGGGTTCGCTTTCCCTACGACCCCGGGGTCGCCGCGTGGGTCGAGCCCGCGCGCCGCGTCGCCGCCGCGTGCGCTGCCGATCCGGCGGAACGCGCCCGTTGGCTGCGAGCGGGCGGCACCTGGTTCAACGGCGTGAACGCGTTCCCGAACGACGCGACCGGCGCGGTCCCGGACGCCGGCGTGCCGCCTCTGGAGGGTCCCGGAGTCCGGTTCGTCGCCGACGTGCTCGAGTTGCCGGACGTCCGCTGGGACCGGGCGCAGATATCGATCTGCTGGCCGGGCTACCCCGTGCCGGCCCCCGGCGAGTCGCCCGCGTCGTTCCGCTTTCGCCGCGATCGCGATGCCGCGCACGTCGACGGGCTGCGGCGCGTCGACGGGCGGCGCCGCCGGCTCGGCGAGCCGCACGGATTCATTCTCGGCGTGCCGTTGACCGACGCGCCCGAGGGCGCGGCGCCGCTCGTCGTCTGGGAAGGCTCGCACGAGATCGTTCGCCGCGCGCTTCGCGAGCGGCTCGACGGCAAGCCGCCGGAGCTCTGGGCGGGCGAGGACGTCACCGAGGCTTACGTCGCCGCGCGACGGGAGTGCTTCGCGACCTGCCGGCGCGTGCCGATCCACGCATCCCCGGGCGAGTGCTACCTGATCCATCGCCTCGCGCTGCACGGCGTCGCGCCATGGACCGCGGCCGCCGCCGGGGAGCGCGCGATCCTCTATTTCCGCCCCGACCCGTATCCCGGCGCGTCCCGCCGCTGGTGGCTGGAGCGGCCGTGATGCATCGTGACACGACCCCGTGATCGAACCCACCAAGGAGCCGCGCAGATGATCACCAATTCCGACTCGGGCACGAACATCCACGAGATCGCGGACGGCATCTATCGAATCAACACGCCCGTGCCGATCCCGGGCGTCGGTGACGGTTTCAACTTCAATCAGTACCTGATCGCGGACGACGAGCCGCTGCTGTTTCATTCCGGGCCGCGCCGGTTGTTCCCGGTCGTTGCGGAGGCCGTCGCGAGCGTCGTGCCGCTCGAGCGTTTGCGCTACGTCGCGTACTCGCACTTCGAGGCCGACGAGTGCGGGGCGCTGAACGAGTTCCTCGCGGCGGCGCCGCATGCAGTCGGCGTCTGCGGCCGAATCGCCGCGATGACCTCCGGCGCGGACTTCGCCGATCGGCCGCCGCGCGCGCTCGTGGACGGCGAGCGGCTGTCGCTCGGACGGCGTACCGTCGTGTGGCACGACACGCCGCACGTGCCGCACGGCTGGGATTGCGGCCTGATGACGGAAGAGACGACGCGCACGTTTTTCTGCGGCGATCTGTTCACGCAGGGCGGATCCGGAGCGGTGCCGCTGACGGAGTCCGACATCCTCGGGCCGAGCGAAGCGTTCCGTAAGCCGCTCGACTACTTCGCGCACGCGCCGCAGACGATTCCGGTGCTCGAGTCGCTCGCCCGTCTCGAGCCGCGGACGCTCGCGTGCATGCACGGCAGCGCATGGCACGGCGACGGGGCGGGGCTGCTGCGCGCGCTCGCGGCGGCGCTTCGCGAGGAGCGGGCGAGCTGACGGCGCGCCGGCCGCAGCGGCCCGCGGGCGCTCGCGCGAGCACCGCGGCCCGCCGTTCGCTCTTCGCCCGCCCCTTCTCGGCTACACTGGCGCACCGCCGCAACGATCGACGGCGTACCCGCGGGGGCGCCACCGACTGCATGAACGTTCGAATCGCGAAGTCGCGCCACGGGCCTGCTCCGGCGTCCGTGATCGGCAAGACCGCCGCGCGGGGCCGGGGGCATCTGCTGCGCTTCGCCGCCGCGGTGTTGCTCGCGGCGGCATCGCTGCCGCCGTCGGCAGGCGCGCTCGAGCGCGATTCGCTGACGATCGCGACGACGCCGGCGGGGACGCTGTTCTTCTCGATCGGCGGCGGCTTCGCGCGGACGTTCCAAGCATCGCTCGGCGTTCGGGTCTCGCCGCGCCCGTACGGCAGCCCGTCGCGGTGCATTCCGCTCTTGAACCAGGACGACGTGCCGCTCGCGCTCGTCTCGAGCGTCGACGCCGCGCGCGCCTACGACGGGCTCGCGCCGTATCCGAGCGCGAATCGCGACGTGCGGCTGATCGCGCGCGTGCTGCCGATGATGAACGGCTATTTCGTCCGCGCCGATGCCCGCTACCGAAGCTTCGACGACGTTCGCGGTGCGCGGGTCGTGTACGAGCTCCGCGGCAGCCATGCGCAGACGCTGCTGACGGACGCAGCGCTCGCGACCGGCGGGCTCACGGTCGCCGACATCGAGCCGGTCGCGGCCGCGCACGTCGTCGAGAGCATCGAGGCGCTGATCGAAGGCCGCGTCGACGTCGCCGTGTCCGCGCTCGGCACCGCCGCCGCGCAGCGTGCGCACGCATCGGTTCCGGGCGGCATCCGCGCGCTCGCGCTCGGCGCGCTCGCGGACGATGCGTTCATGGCCGCGCGGGTGCCGGGCGCCCGGACGGCGATCGCGCAGCCGGGCCCCGGCATGGCCGGCGTCGAGGCGCCGACGCTCGTTGCGGGCTACGACACGTTCCTCGCCGGCAACGCCGCATTGAGCGACGACGACGCCTACGCGATCACGATGGCGCTGGTGCGCGGCTGGGAAGCGCTGCAGCAAGACTATCCGGCGCTGCGCGCGCTGTCCGCTCGCGACCTGCTCGTGCCGGACGCGCACATCCCGTACCATCCCGGCGCGCTCCGCGCCTATCGCGAGCTCGGCTTTTGACTGACACGACCGCGACCGAGGTGCGCTCCCGCCGAGCGCCGTTCGCGTGGCTCGCGGACGGCTATCTCGGCGCGTTGACGCTGATCGGGATCCTGTGGGTCGCCGGGTTCCCGAGGCTCCTCGACACGACCTGGCTCGACGGGCAGCTCTTGCCGGTCTTCATCGGCCTCGCGACGGCGGCGGCGCTGCTGCGCGTGCCGTACGGCCCGGAGCCGCGGCTGCTCGACGCCGCGCTCGGCGCGCTCGCGCTCGGGTGCTGGCTGTGGTCGGCCGTGAACTACGACGAGTGGCTGATCACGTTCGCGGATCGGACCGCCGCCCAGTGGATCCCGGGCGTCGCCGCGCTCGTGCTGCTGCTCGAGGCGATGCGCAAGACCTGCGGCGTCGCGATCACGATTCTCGTCTGGGCTTTTCTGCTCTACGCGCTGCTCGGCGACGTGCTCGGCACGGCGCCCGGCGCGGTGCCGCAGCCGGCCGCGGAGCTCGTCTTGTATCTGTACGCGGATTCGCAGGGTGTGCCCGGCTTCATCGTCCGCGTCGTCGTCACGATCGTGCTCGCGTTCGTCGTGCTCGGCAAGCTGATGGAGCAGAGCGGCGCGACGAAGTTCTTCACCGATACGGCCATGCGGCTGATGGCGCACCGGCGCGGCGGCGCGGCGAAGGTGTCCGTCGTCGCGAGCGGCGCGTTTGGGATGATCAACGGCTCGACGGTCGGCAACGTCATGAGCACCGGGCTCGTGACGATCCCGTTGATGAAGCGCTCGGGCTTTCCGGCCGCGACCGCCGGCGCGATCGAGGCGGTCGCGTCGAACGGCGGGCAGCTGGCGCCGCCGGTGATGGGCGCCGCCGCGTTCCTGATCGCCGAGTTCCTGCAGATCGACTACGCCGCCGTCGCGCTCGCGGCCGCGGTGCCGGCGGCGCTGTACTTCCTCGCGGTCTTCGTGCACGTCGACGCGATCGCCGCGCGGGCCGGGCTCGTCGGCGAGGCCGTCCGGGCCGAGCACGGGCTCGGCGAGCTCTTCCGCCGGCACTGGACGCTCGTGCTGCCGCTCGTGGCGTTGCTCGCGATGCTGTTCGTCCTCGAGCTCGACGCGGCGTGGGCGGCGCTCGCGGCGGCTGGGCTGCTGCTCGCGCTGTCGGCGCTGCGCGATCGGCGTGCGCTTTCGCCCGGGAGCCTCCGCGAGCTCGTCTGCGGCAGCGGCGAAAACCTGCTGCCGATCGTCCTGATCGGCGCTGGCGCGGGCGTCGTCGTCGGGGTGCTGAACGGCACCGGGCTCGGCTTTCAGCTTTCGCTCGCGCTCGCGGAGCTCGGCGCGTCGCTCGGGCTCTTCGCGATGCTCGCGATGACCGGCGTGCTCGCGATCGTGCTCGGCATGGGCATGCCGACGGCCGCCGTGTATCTGGTGCTGTCAGTCGTGCTCGCGCCCGCGCTCGTCGAGTTCGGCGTGACGCCGCTCGGCGCACACCTGTTCCTGTTCTATTTCGGCGCCTTGAGCATGCTGACGCCGCCGGTGGCCGTCGCGAGCTTCGTCGCGGCCGGGCTCGCGGGCGCGGGCTTCTGGCGCACGAGCGCGGTCGGCCTCAAGCTCGCGGCGGTCGCGTACGTCGCGCCGTTCGTCTGGATCTACAATCCGGCCGTCATCCTCGACGGCACGCTCACCGAGATCGGCCTCGCGGTCGCTTTGCTGGCCGCCGCGGCCGTTTGTCTCGCGCGCGGACTCGCGGCGCAGGGCGTGCGCGGCTGGCTCGGGGTTGCGGCGGGACTGGCGCTCGCGTATTTGACGGCGAGACTCGGCTGACGACAGAAGGACTTCGACATGCACTACGACCCAGACCGCGACGATCACGGCTTCGAGCACAGCCCCTTCAAGTCGTGTGTCGTGCCGCGGCCGATCGGCTGGATCTCGACGCTCGGCCCGGACGGCGTTGCGAACCTCGCGCCGTTCAGCCAGTTCCAGAACATCACCTACGATCCCCCGATCGTGATGTTCGCCGCGAACCAGCGCACCACGGGCAAACGGAAGGACACCGTCGTCAACGTCGAGGCGACCGGCGAGTTCGTCTGGAACATGGCGACGTACGAGCTGCGGGAAGCCGTGAACCTCTCGTCGCGGGAGTTTCCGCCGGAAATCGACGAGTTCGAGGCCGCCGGCCTCGCGAAGCTGCCGTCGGTCGTCGTCGCGCCGCCGCGCGTCGCGGCGTCGCCGGTGCACTTCGAGTGCCGACATCTGCAGACCGTGCGGATCCCGGGCAACGGCGACATGGGCTCGGCCGACATCGTGATCGGCCGCGTCGTCCGCATCCACATCCGCGACGACGTGATCACGCCGAACGGCCGTCTCGACATCGAGAAGATCAAGCCGCTCGCGAGGCTCGGATACTACAACTACACCTACGTGGACAAGCAGTTCGAGATGCTGCCGCCGGGCAACGATCCGCGGCGCCTGAAGGGCCTCGCGGGCGATCGGGTGCGCTAGCCGACCGGCGCCGACGGCCCCGCGCGCGACGCGGCGCGCGCGGGGCGGTCGAGGTGACAAGACCTGCCAAACGTCGAAGAATACGAAAGACGGCGGACGAGCCGCGACGAAGCATGGAAACGAACGGGGGAAAACCAATGAGAAGAATCGCAGTGATCGGCCTCTCGGTGTTCGGTCTGCTCGGAGCGGGCATCGCGTTGACGCAGCCGCCGACCGGCCCGATGTCGTTTTTCGTGACCAGCACCGGCTCCGGCAAGGGCGGGGATCTCGGCGGCCTCGAGGGTGCCGACGCGATCTGTCAGAACCTCGCGCAGGAAGCCGGTCACGGCAATCGGACGTGGCGCGCCTACCTCAGCACGCAGGGGCCGAACGCGGTGAACGCGCGCGACAGGATCGGTCCGGGGCCGTGGTTCAACGCGCAAGGCGCGCGCATCGCCGCCGACGTGAACGATCTGCACAGCATGTCGCATCGGATGAGCGTCTTCACCGCGCTCGACGAGCGCGGCCGGCGGATCCCCGGCAGCGGCTACTTCCCGAATCGGCACGACATCCTGACCGGCTCGCGTCCGGACGGCACGGCGTACCCGGCCGGCGAGGACATGACCTGCGGCAACTGGACGAGCAGCAGCGACGACGGCAAGGCCAGGGTCGGTCACCACGACTTCGCAGCCTGGAACTCGACGCACGATTCGCGCGGTTGCAGCCAGGAGGCGCTGATTAGCACCGGCGGCGACGGCCTCTTCTACTGCTTCGCGCTGCCGGAGTGAGCCGCGCTCGCGGCCGTTGCGGCACGCGTGCTGCGCCGGCGGGGGCTCCATGCCGCCCGCCGGCGCGTGCCGGCCTAATCGGTCGCCGGCACGACGACGGCTTCGCGAGCGGCGGCGCGCGCCGCGCTCCGCTCGACCCGCTCGAGCGCCGCCGCGCAATTCTCGGCGACCTTCAGCGTCAGCAGCGGATCCGCCCGCGTGCGGCCGAGGTTCACGGCGGCGATCGGCTTGCCGAGCCTCGCCGCGGCGAGCGCGAATCGATAGCCGGAATACACCATCAGCGAAGAGCCGACGATCAGCATCCCGTTCGCTCGCTCGAGCGCGGCCATGCTCGCGGCTACGCGCTCGCGCGGCACGCTCTCGCCGAAGAACACGACGTCGGGCTTCAGGATTCCGCCGCACGAGCAGCTCGGG